>JAGGZV010000079.1 GCA_021161835.1 Thermotogae bacterium
AAGGGTATGCAATCTCATCTCGAATGGCGCAGATTGGTGAACCTGCCCGTTTTTCCGCCGCATGAGGGTGGGATTACCTGTCGAATATGTGTTAATCAGTGCGAGATACCGGAAAATGGTTCTGGCTATTGTGGCATAATACGGAACGAAGGTGGAAGGATCACGACCATAACAGGCGGTTTCGACAAAGCATATCTCCATTGGTACTTCGACCCCCACCCAACCAATTGTGTTGCTGAACCCGTTTGTCCGGAGAGGGAGCATCGCGGTTTTCATAACCTTGCTGTTTTCTTCGCTGGTTGTAACCTTGACTGTCTTTTCTGCCAGAACATACATCACAAGTACATGATAAAGGATGGGCAGGTGGATTCTAGAGAAGGGATGGTTATACATTTCGATGAATTGGCCAATGTGGCGATGGAGAGCAGGGTTTCCTGCATTTGCTACTTTGGGGGAGATCCAGCACCACACAGCGTTTATGCGCTCAGAGTTTCCAGAGAGGTTTTGAAACGTTCGAAAGAGAAAGGAGAAAATAGAAGGATATGCTGGGAGACAAACGGCCTGGAGAATCCCGGCGTGATGAAGGAGATGGCAAGACTCAGTCTCGAGAGCGGGGGAATAGTGAAGATCGATTGGAAGGCGTACACTCCCAGTATTTATCAGGTGTTGACCGGTGTGGATGGTGAAAAGGCTTTGACGAGGATAAAGGAGAATATCAGGTTGCTTGTGGAGATGGATGTGAGGAGTTCCCCTCCCCTTCTGGTGGTCAGTACCCTGATTGTTCCGCATTACATAGATGGGTTGGAGATTTACAACATGGCAAGGTATATGGCCGCGTTGAATCCCGAAATACCTTATGTTCTGCTTGCTTTCGCGCCACAACATCTGATGTATGATGTTCCAACCACGAGCAGAAAGCAGATGGATGAGGTCTACAAAGCTGCCCGGGATGCTGGTTTGAAAAGGGTATACATTGGAAACATATGGTTGCTGAGGTAAATAGCCAATTACCGGTAAGTGTGTATGTCTATCAGAAATCATGCTCATCGGTCGATCACACGGTATAATTAAAAAAACCTAATATCCTGTAAGAAGTCAAAAGACAAGCAATTGTGTGAACTTTCATGGATATTTTAATTTCCATAAACGCGGGGGTGTTGGGATGCATAAGGTGATGATCCTCTCGATTGTGTTGGCGCTCTTCGGAGTTGTGTATCCTCACGCACTGGTTTTTCAGCATGCAACGGTACATTATCCAAGTGGTTACGAAGAGCTGGCTGTGCGGATAGGAAGCATCTTCGAGGATATAAGAGACGACATCGTGAATCTGTTCGAAAATGATCCGGGAAGAGTGAACATCTTCATAATGCCGAAAACGACAAACACAGAAGGTTTTTCAAGCTTTCAGGAAAAAATGATCGCGATAAGCACATGGCATCCAGCCGGTGTTGTTTACAATTATCTGCCTCTTGATGACTGGTACAGAGCCATCTTGATACACGAATTCACGCACATAGTTACTTTACGGGATTTAAAAGGTATCGCGAAGTTCCTTGCAGACCTCAACATGCCGTACACACCTAATTTCGGTGTGTTTGGTGATGCGTCTATACCATTCGAAGGCCCCGCGGTCTTCGCCGAGTCCATGTTTTCGGAGAATTCAGGAAGGCTCCGGAGTCCATTAACAGATGCATTTTTGGGAAGTATTTATGTTGCATCAGGTATGGCTCCTGGAGGCTTCGATACACTGCCCAGGGATGGTATCGCAGACAACTTCAGGATGCATGAGATTTCCTATAGAGGGTATGGAGATTTCTTCGAATATCTGGTTGAGAAGTACGGCATTGAAAAGGTCAAAGAGTATTTGAAGGATTCGATGAGCAATTCCTATCACTGGGGATACACGTTTATAAACCTGCTTTTTCCTCTCGCAGCTTCATTGGACTTCTCATGGATGCTGTTTTTTACTCCTGCTTCATCATTTGAGAAACACTTCAACAATTCCCTTGCGGATGAACTCATGGAATGGCTCGAGTCTATCGATGTGGAGTTCAAAGGGGAAATCGTGTATGAAGGAGAGAACGAGAGGATACATAAAATAATAAGGAAGGAGATCTGCTGTATATCCTCAAATCGAAGTTTGGACCGGTTTCAGGATACATGGGTACACCGATAAACGAGTTGATAGTTACGAGGGGAGGATTCGTGGAGAAAAGGTACCTTCTTGCAGCGAACGATGTGAAGGTTGAAAATGGAAAGATCTACGCTCTTGTGAAAACGGGAGATCTGATGGAGATATGGGAAGTGGAATCGAGCAGAAAACTGGTGAGCGGTTTCATCAGTGCATTCGATGTGTTCAACGGTAAACTCATCTACAGCGTCTATGATGATAGAAAAGATGAATCGATCATACACGGACTGGCAGAAGAAAGAAGGGTGAAGGGATTTGTAAGGAACTTGGTATTCGATGGCGAATCTCTGTACTATCTCGTCGGAAACGCTCTCTATAAAGATGATGAGGTCGTGGATAATGTAAGGCTGAAAGGGGCTTTCCTGGGAAAAGAAAATGGGAAAGTTTACCTGTGCATGAAAGTGGGCAGATACATGGAATTGGTGGATGTGAAGAACTTCGAGAAGGTTTCGGATGGGATATATGCTTTCGACGCCATCGAAGATGGAGACACCCTGTATTATGTGAGCTACGCCAGAAAGGGAATGGCGGTATACAAAACAGAAGTCACAAGAAAAAAGATAGACAGGAAAGTGAAGGAAAGGGAGCAGGTAGATGTGTACGCATATAGAAATGCGAGTTTTCTTGAAGAGGTGAGCTATCATCTGACACCTGTTGCCTTCGCTCCTTTCATGCTCACAACTTACTCTATGATAATCTTTATACCAGGTGCTCTGGAAATGATGAATCTCAGGGAAGGCTGGGGTGTGGGAAGTATTCTTGAACTTAAACCGGCCCTGAAAAGCCACCTTGTCTTGCTACCCTTCTATTCCAGATACGTTACTTATTATGATGAAACTTATACGCTCTACGGGTCGGGCTATGGTTTGATATCACTCTATGACAATTTTAAGGTGCTTGCTGGTGGAATCGTGGAAAACGGGAACCCTATGTCTGGGGAGCGGGATGGCTCGAATGGAAACCATTGAGTTTGCGATTGCGCCATGATACAACTCTGAAATTCAGCGTTTCGTTGAAGGGCATTTATGAATACGATTCTTCTGGTTTCAGTTCTGACTGCTGGGAGCTGACTCCCAGCATTTCGTTGACCAGAGATACGCTCTCTTTCAATGTGAACTATATTATGAACGGTTCCACTTCGAAAGAGAGTACCCATACGGTAGGATTCGATGTTTTGACGGTGTTCGATGAACACGCTTACGGTTATTTGGATTTGAAGTACTGCTTTAGCAACAGCACATGGAAATATTACGGGGTAGTTTGTTTCAACATCTTCCCGTACAGTCAAAGCGGTTGGACCATAGGTTTACAGGGAAAAGGGCTCGAAAGTCCGGAGTTTCTGACATACATATACATGGGCTTCCCGGATTCGAACATTGTTTATTGGATAAGTGGCATCAAATTCAAAGTCGATGGTACTCAAGGCTATTTCTGGGGTATCGGTACCAAACCTCATAAAATGGATCTTTTCATGTATACAGAGGATTACTTTTTCTGAATGCTGGTACACATATGATGTGGAAGACAAGAGTTCAGTATAAGGGTGTGTTAA
>JAGGZV010000021.1 GCA_021161835.1 Thermotogae bacterium
GAAAGCATCTAAGCGGGAAGCGCACCCCAAGAAGAGGCCTCCCATCCCGTATAAGGGAGTAAGGACCGTCCGAGAAGAGGACGTTGATAGGCCGGAGGTGTAAGCGTTGCGAGGCGTTGAGCCTACCGGTACTAATGGTCCGAGGCCTTGACCTCATCCGGTATTATATAAAAACCAGTACCTATGCAGTTTTTAGGGACTAAGAAAGATTTTTTGTCCCTGGTGCAGATACTGGGACGGGAAACACCCGGTACCATTCCGAACCCGGCCGTTAAGCCGTCCTGGGCCGATGGTAGTGTGGGGGCAACCCCATGCGAGAGTAGGTGAGCGCCAGGGACTTATATTAAAAGCCGGAGCATCACACGCTCCGGCTTTTTGTATTGACTACCTATCCCTTTGCCAGATTACACCTCTATTTTTAATTAAGTTTTACCACCCAGAAATCATGCCATCCGTGGTTTTCTGATACGTCGCCATCGTTTGATTCTGTGTATCCAGCAACGATGTATCCTCCATCCGATGTTTGAGCGATCGAACGTGCTATATTGACATCACTTCCACCGAATGTTTTCTGCCATATCATGTTTCCTTATTTGTCGAGTTTCACTATCCAAAAATCGTACATTCTATGATTTCCTGATACATCCCCATCGTTTGATTCAGTATATCCAGCTATGACATATCCTCACACTTTCCCTCAGGCCTATAACCGCAAATCCTAGAATGCCAAGGAAAATCGATCCATAGAATCTTTTCATTTTCTGCGGCGCCCCCACGTGTTCATGTCTTTTAAGAAATTCATCGTTTTGTTGGATTATATCAATTGTGAAGAAAGTTATAATCGGCTGTAAACTATTCAAGAGAATCTTTGCAGAGGAGAATTTCATTGCTTGAGTCTTTAGGTTTTCATATTTTCTGTGGTATTTTTATGATTTCAGCGCCACATGTAAACGGTGAACATGAAGAGGCCATAATCGTGTCTTATTCATATTTGTGGAATATCGATGCAAATAGATCAGAAAGCCTTTCATGCAAGATATGGTATAATTATGTTGACCATGGGGTGTTTGGCTGTGAAGGAATCTGGAGGTATTAAATGGCGAAGAATGTCCTGGAATCCAGTAACAGGGTGCACAAAATACAGCCTTGGCTGTAAGAATTGTTATGCGGAGCGTTTGGCAAAGCGCTTGAAAGATCTGGGGGTGAAGAAATACCGTAACGGCTTCGAGGTTACCCTACATCCAGATGTTATCAGCAAACCGCTCAAAATTAGAAGATCCACGATCATATTCGTCGTTTCCATGGGGGATCTCTTTCATGAGAAGGTGCCGGATGATTATATTCTGGATGTTTTCAAAGTGATGAATAAAGCGCAATGGCATATTTTTCAGCTTTTGACCAAAAGGATAGAAAGGGCGGTGGCTTTAAGGGAGAAGTTGTGTTGGACCCCAAACATCTGGATGGGGGTAACTGTCGAAGAAAAGCGCTATGTATACAGACTGGATCTGTTGCGTAAGATTCCCACCGCTGTTAGGTTCGTGTCCATGGAACCCTTGCTCGGGGACATGCCCTCTTTGAATCTTTCAAACATAAACTGGGTGATTGTAGGAGGGGAAAGCGGCCCAAATTACCGGATTTTAAAACCCGAGTGGGTTAAAAACGTGAGAGATCAGTGTGTGAGTCAGGGGGTTAAATTTTACTTTCACCAGTGGGGTGGAATCAACAGGTACAGAAACGGTAGATCTTTCGAAGGACGTACATGGGATGAAACACCCTCCCCTTTTGTGTATGCGGGTACTCCTTTGTTCAATATGTAATTGAGAGGAAAACGTGACATGATATCATGGAAGAAACAAAGGTAAATGGGAGGGGCTATTTTTGACGGTTCCTGGCGAACCCAAACATTCTGAAGCGTTGCGCCTCATCAAGATAGCCATGGGTCAGTTGAAAAAAGTTCAGGATATGATCGAAAACAACGAGTACTGTCCCAACATATCGATACAGCTGCTCGCGGTTATTTCCATCCTGAAAAAGGCGAATACCAAGGTACTTTCAAAGCATCTTGAAACTTGCGTACGGGAAGCTACGGAGACGTGCGAAGTTGAAGACAAGATAGAGGAGCTGGAGAAGATCTTCGAATTACTGGAACGAACATATTAAATGTTTTCGCGATATGCGATTAAACACCTTCACTGCAGGTTTCAACTTTCGCACGTGTTGTTTTGTGTCCATTCTGGAAGTTCATATCCACGATATCCGGTATTTTACCTTCTCGCAGGGTTTTCAAGGCGTGTATTGCTTCCACGATGGTTCGTTCCAAGATTTCCAGAAAGCTCTCGTTTCTTTTCTTTCCTGCTATTGTGTCCATCCATTCTCGCTTTTTCTCGTTGAGAATGTCATGTGGAAGAATGTAGGGAAAGAGAGGAAGATAATTTTTGATACCAAGTGTGAGAATGTTGACGATGTATGCCAGGAAATGTTTGAAATAAAAATTGTTGTACAGTTTCTTGAGAACATTGCACATCATCTGTACTGAATGCTCGAAGTAGCGTTCTTCTATATCCCGGGTTTCGTAAACTTTCGCAATTATCAGCATCATTCTGCGTGAAAGAGGAGTTAAATGCATGTTCTCGAAAACTTTCCAGGATTTAACCTTTGAAAAACTTCTGTTCAGAAATTTTCTGACGATTGCCTTATCTATGGTCATTTCCCTTTTCTTATGCCGGGCATCGTTCTCAAGATAACCAATGAATCTGTGTGCTATGCCATCCAGTATCTGATGACATACGAATCCTGCTTTGTACGAAAAGGGAATTTCTTCATCTTTAAGAAGTGCATACATGAACTCACCACATTTTTTGCTGTGTATTGCAAATCCCCACTGGTAGACATGAGGTTCTTTATAAGCGTAGAAGAATGGATCGGGACCTTGAGTACCCAGCAAGAATAATCTGGGTTCATCCACGTGAATCTGACTCCTTCGCAACGTTTCAACACCATGTATTATGTGCGTCCAGAAGTCAGGCATGTTTATCAAGGGTATAGCGGGTACCCTGTGGAGTATCTTCGAGTTTTACACCTATTGCACGCAGAGATTCCCGAATTTTATCGGCGAGATCGTATCGTTTCTCTTTTCTGAGTATTTCCCGGATCTCTAGGAGTATATGAAGGGTTTCTTCGAAACTCGATTCTTCATCTATCTTCATTGTTTCATGCAGCGTATCAAATATACCTAGCACCTGACCGAATTCTCGTGTTATCAAGGAATACGCTGTGGCCGCCCGCTTTGTGTCGCCTCTTTCCAGAGCCGAGTTGAGTTCTCTGGACAGTTCGAAAATGAGTGCAATGGCTTTTGAAGTGTTGAAATCGTCATCGAGCGCTTCTTTGAACCGTGCCCGCATTTCATTTACCCAGCTATTATCGAAGTGGATCAGGATATTCACACCCTGTTCCTCCGCTCTCTTCAGGGTTTCTTTAACCCTGGTAGCTGCTCTTCTACTTTCGTCCAGTGCTTCGTATGTAAGTTCCACCGGACTTCTGTAATGTTTGGAAAGCAGGAACAATTTTACCCCATCCTTCCCAAATTGCCGTATTGCTTCTCTCAGATTGAAAACATTCCCTATGGACTTGGCCATTTTCTCGCCCTCGAACCTTATCATACCGTTGTGCATCCAGTATCTTGCAAAGGGTTTGCCTGTCACCGCTTCAGATTGTGCTTTCTCATTTTCATGATGGGGAAATATAAGATCGTTACCACCTGCATGTATGTCGAAGCTTTCGCCCAGTAAAGACATGCTCATCGCCGAGCATTCTATATGCCAACCTGGTCTTCCCTGTCCCCATGGGCTTTCCCAAGAAGGTTCTCCTGGTTTTGCAGCTTTCCACAACGCAAAATCGAGAGGAAATCTTTTCTTTTCATCGGGAGCCACACGAGCTCCCGCTATCATGTCATCTATTCGTCTGTGAGAGAGCTCTCCGTACTTTGGAAAACTTCTTACATCGAAATAGACATCTCCGTCCACAACATAGGCATGTCCTCTGGCTATGAGCTTCTCTATGAGGTGGATGATTTCAGATACATACCGTGTGGTTCTGGGATGAAAGTTCGCAGCCCTCAATCCCAGCAAATGCGCATCCACCCAATATTCGGCTATGAATAATTTTGCATATTCGTCGAAAGGTATACCTTTTTCATTGGCAGCAGCAAGTATTTTGTCATCTATATCGGTGAAATTCTGCACCATGGTTACTTTGTAACCACAGTATTCCAGATACCTTCGAAATGCATCAAAAACAACAGCCGGTCGTGCGTTCCCCATGTGTATAGCTCCATACACAGTGGGGCCACATACATACATTTTCACGTGGCCGGGTTCAAGAGGTATCAGCGCTTCCTTTTTGCCGGAAAGTGTGTTGGTTATCTTCAACATCTTCTGCTCCCTCCGATATTTTCATAGATTTACTAAAATTCTATCATGTAAGAACACTTGAAATTTACTCCTGCTCTTTTCCAAATGTGTTTTAGAAAAATTCTAGCATGAGATTGCTTCATGAAACGATGTTGTGGTCTGATGGTCAAGGGATCGTGATTGTTTCTGTAGATTTCTTGATGTATATTATTTTTTGCACACTCAACATGGGGAGGTAAGAAGTTCATGAGGATTAAAAACGTCATATTCGATATAGGTGGTGTTTTGCTTCTCTTCAATCCTCGCGAGTATCTGAAAAAGCATCTCGAGGATCATGAACAGGCATCCAGGTTGTATCAGGCTGTGTTCAGAAGCGATGAATGGAAAGCACTGGACAGGGGGACGATTGGCGAAAAAGAGGCGATCGAAAAGATGTGTGAAAAGCACCCCGAACTCGCTGATAGTATAAGAGAAATCATGGGCAGGATCGTGGATATCTTCGTTCCTATCGAAGGAACCATCGACATAATGAAGAAGTTGAAAGAAGAAGGTTACGGAATATATCTTTTAACCAACTTTCACGCCGATGTTTTTGAGAAAGTAAAAAAGAAGTTTGAGTTCTTCAATCTGGTGGACGGTGGGGTGGTGTCTTCTCATGTCAAATTGCTCAAACCTGAACAGGAGATTTACGAGTGCATAATAAAAAGGTATTCTCTGGATCCACTGGAAACAGTTTTCATAGATGATACCCCCGAGAATGTCGAAGGAGCGAAAAGAGTGGGTTTGCATGCCATACTCTTTGAATCACCTTCGAAGTTGAAAGAAGAGTTGAAAAGACTGGGAGTCAGTGTGGACTGATCTTCGATTTTGAACAAAATGAAAGTGTTCGATGACTAATATATTGAATGAACCTTCATAGGGAGGGAAATAGAATGAAGAGATTGCTCCCGGTGATTGCGGCTATTTTAATACTGGCAGCAGCGGGATGTTTGAATTTCCCGATTAAACCTTCTGGAACGGAGATGGTGTTCTATCTTACCGACAAGCCATCGGTCGACGCTGAACGTCTCTACGTATTGATAGAAGGAGTAGAACTCATAACCTCGGATGAAGCCAGTCCAGTTGAGTTAACGGAAGAATCTACTGTGGTGGATATTATAGGCGCCGCTGGTGAC
>JAGGZV010000036.1 GCA_021161835.1 Thermotogae bacterium
AGGATCCCAGATATAATCGTGCAGCTCCAGCGTTCCCACCGAATCACCCGAGAATGTGGTGCTCGCAATTTCCGTAAGTCCCTCGTACAGCGTTACGGTGGCTTTTCGAAGCGAAACGTTCACCCAATTGCTGGGTAGATCGATCGAGAGGTTCACCGTGGCGTCCATGGTACAGCTCGCAACGTTGTCCACACCGTTGAGGTTCACGTCAACCTCTCTCGCGTCTGTTGCTTCGAAATCCAATCCCTTTGCAGATTTCAGGTAGGCCTTGTCGAATGAGAAATTGAGTGTGGCAGTCCCATGGTTCGTGAAAAGTGGATACGAAGCGCTTATGGTGGCCGGGATTGTGTTTCCTATCGTCTTGTTGGCGAGTGGTATGGACCAGCTTTTCACATCTCCATCGTTGACATTCAAGAAGGTTGTGGACGCGTCCAGCATTTCCAGACTTATGGAGTTGGCTGGCTGGCCCGTATAATTCAAGGTTACGGTCAAGGTTCCCTGGCTGAAGGTCAGTTCGTCCCAGCTGTCACCGCATGGTATAGAAACGGAGGTCGAACCATTAACAACCAGAGTAGTTAATGTTGGAATTTGTTCTGGCGGTCCCAACGTGCTGAAATCGAATTTCGTGCCCGGAACGTCCATGTTAACATCAGGAATGTTGAAGTTGAAAGCCTCAAAAGACACATTTGAAGCGCTTGTTTGAAATGAAAAGGTTGCCTGATAATCACCGAAATCCACCGCTCCCACATTGAGATCGAAGTCGGTGCTCGTGGAAATACGTATGGTAAGTGGATCCCAGCTCGCCACCTCGAGTCCCGTTTCTTTGACGAGCGCTTCCAGCTGCGGTTTTATGGATATGCTGGTAGCTGCTATGGGTAAGGACAGTCGGCTATCGTATATTACAGTTACGGAATCTGGCATTCCCTGGGTTGGAAGTTTCATCAAACAGGCGCTCACACCCAAAAGCAATATGGCCAGAATCATATAAATCAGATGTTTGACTTTCAAAATACCACCTCCGGGTTTTCTCTTATACCCCTCCCATTTTACAATACAATAACTCACATCTTTCCAATCTTCCAAATATTCAGACCATGTTTGACGGACATTTGTTCAACAACAGAAGAATATTCCTCCGATTCCCATGAGGAGAATCAAAAGTGGTGGTGATATCCCGGTTTTCAGCAATATCGTGAAGGTGACGATGGATATCAACATCAGCCTCCAATCAGGTAACACCGCTGGAAGAAGGGAAAAGAGAGCTCCCGAAACGAGAAGCACAACTCCCAGATGTAAAGAGTCATCCAGCATCGCGATGTGTGAAGGCGATAGCTTCTTCACGAGTTTCAGGAAGATCATCATGAATAGCATGGGACTCGCCACGACGGCAAATGTACATGCGAGCGCCGTGATGATTCCTCCCATTCTGTTACCCACATAGGTTGCGAGATTGACGGCTATCGGGCCGGGAGTGGCCTGGGAAACGGAAAGTATATCCAGGAATTCTCCGTAGCTAAGACAGTGATGTATATCCACCAACTCCCTTTTGAGGAAGTTTATCGTGGTCCATCCGCCTCCAAAGGCCAGTATCCCCGCTTTGAAGAAGATGAGTACCATACGTATCATTTCATGCATCGCCCATCTTCCCTTTCATTATCAAATGCAACGCGATCATGGCAGGAAACACGAATATTATGGGAAAGTGGAGCATCAGCACGAATGCAGAGGTTACAAGGATATACTCCCATATTTTTCTGCTTTTGGCACGTAATAGCTTGTACAGAAAATAGGCTAAAAATCCCACTATTCCTGCCCTCACACCCACGAAGAATCGATGTATGAACCACACGTCTTTGTACTTCAGCAGAATCGTTCCCGCCGTCAATATTGCTACAACAGGTGGTATCAGGACTCCCAGCAGAGCTGCCATGGCGTATCTGATGCCACCCAGATGTATCCCAAGCAGTACGGAAGTGTTAACGGCCACGGGACCGGGAAGGGCCTGGGCCCGACCCAGGATCTTTAGAAAGTCTTCCTTTGAGATGTAATTGCGTTTCCTGAGTTCGGAGTAAAAAACGGGAAGCATCGAATAGCCTCCACCGAGGGTTATACTCGACACTTTGAAGAAGATCCAGAATATTTCGAGAGTCCTTTTCATCCATGCACTTCCTTTTCCTGCCAGTTCTATTTCGTGATGTTTTTGGAATCGATTATTATCGTTACCGGTCCATCGTTCGTGAGCTTTACTTTCATCCTGGCTCCGAAGACACCTTCTCTTACTTCCAATCCTGAGATCTCTTTCAACTTCGCCAGAAATTTCCTGTACATTTTTTCTCCCTTTTCAGGGCTGGCGGCTTCGGTGAAGGATGGCCTGTTCCCCCTGCGTGTATTGGCATAAAGCGTGAACTGGGAAACCACCAGGAACTGCGCTTCCACACTTCTGGGTGAGAGGTTCATCTTCCCCTGTTCATCTTCGAATACGCGTAAATTGGCGATCTTCTTCGCCAGATAATTTACGTCGTCATCCGTATCGTCTTCTCTCACTCCCAGCAGAATTAAGAACCCCTTTCCTATTGAAGCAACGACTTCGCCATCAACTTCCACGGAAGCTTCTTCGACTCTCTGGATCACCGCTCTCAATTGTGGCGCAACCTCCTCACTTTTTCAACACCATCGATGCCCTTCAACGTGTTTATAAGTTCCTCGAGATGTGTGGAGTTTTTTACAAGTATGTGCAGCTTTATGAAGGTAACATTGTCATCCTTTCTGTTTACCACCAGTTTGTGGCTCAAATTCAGATGTTCAACATATGCAACTATGCTACCGGCCTTCCCGGAACGTACCTCGATTTCCAGCCATGTGGGCAGGTAAACGGTGGAATCGGTGGAGAGGAACTGGCGTGCCCACGTTACTTCAACGAATTTATCGTCTGGAACGTTTTTGATGTTACTGCACTTTTCATGATGAATGGTTATTCCCCGTCTGCTGATCACTCCCACTATGGGATCACCCGGTATGGGATGGCAACATCCCGCCATGTTGACATCGATACCTGTGAGTCCTTCCACTATGACGGGAGACTGTTTCAAACTCTTGGGAGTTTTTTTGTGCTTTTTCGTTACCACCGTGGGCTCGAAGAGCTTCAGAAGATCATAGAAGGTTATGGAACCATCCCCCAGCCTGCTCATGAGATCTTCCGTGGAGCCTATACCGTTTTTTATCATGAAATTCTGTATCTTTTCGCTCTCGAGTATTTCATCCACCGATGTACTCAGCCTCTTGCTCAAACGCCTGAGAACCTCTTTTCCTCGTTCCACCAATTCTTGATGATACTTTTCTTTGAAGAAACGTCTTATCTTGGCACGGGTTCGTGGAGATTTCGCGTATTTCAACCAGTCCAGCGATGGACCGGAGCTGTTCTTGTTCACTATTATCTCGACCACGTCACCCATCTGAAGTTCGTAATTTATGGGAACCATGCGTCCATTCACCTTGGCACCCGCATAGTGATGCCCAATTTCCGTATGGATGGTGTAGGCGAAATCTATGGGTGTGGCTCCCTTCGGAAGGTGTTTTACCTCCCCCTTGGGGGTGAAGACGAACACTTCATCCATCTCGAGCTCCGTTTCGAGATCTTTGAGATGACTCAGCCCACTGACAACTTCACTGTGCCATTCTATGAGTCTGGTTATCCACTTGTTCTTCGTGTCCAATCCTTCTTTATAAGCCCAGTGAGCCGCCAATCCATACTCAGCTTCCTCATGCATTTTTCTGCTGCGTATCTGTATCTCGAGATATTCCCCTCTTTCCGTTATCACCGTGGTGTGAAGGGATTTGTACCCATTGGATTTGGGCACCGCTATGTAATCCTTGAATCGTCCTGGTACGGGGTTCCATATGCTGTGGGCGATACCAAGGGCGCTGTAGCACGCATCTTTATCGTCGGTTATCACCCGGAGTGCTATCAAATCGTATATCTCATCGAACTCCTTATTTTTCTCTTTCATCTTTCTCCATATACTGTAGAAATGTTTGACCCGCCCTGTAACTTCCGCCTTAATACCGGCAGACTTCAAGGCATCTCCAAGTTTGTTTATGTACATGTTGGTGACTCTTTCACGCTCGCTCAATTTTCTGGCCACGAGTTTCTTCAATTTTCTGTAGTCGTCGGGATGAAGGTGTTTGAAGGCCAGATCTTCCAGCTCCCACATGATCCTGTGTATACCGAGTTTGTGGGCAATGGGAGCATATATCTTGAGCGTTTCCCGTGATTTCCTTGCGATCTTTTCGGGATCTTTGACGTGATGTAGCGTACGCATGTTGTGAAGCCTGTCGCAAAGCTTCACCAGTATTACCCTGAGATCTGCTGCCATGGCCATTATCATCTTCTGAAGGGTGGCGAGTTTAATACGTGAGGATAAAGTTTCATCCTCTATCTTCGTTTCTATGTTCAACTCGTTGATCTTCGTTACTCCATCCACGATCCTTGCCACCTCGGAACCAAATTCATCGGCTATCTGTTCCAGGGTATAACCTTTATCCTTGCAATCCTCCAGCACATCGTGCAGCAGGGCGGAGACCACTGCGGTCACATCCAGCTTCAGCTCTGCCACCAGCTTGGAAACTTCCACGACATGCGTGAAGAAGGGCTCACCCGATTCACGCATCTGACCCTCGTGAGCCTGACGTGCGAATTCGTAAGCCTTTATCAGGAGATCCTGTTCTTCATCACCCAGTTTTTTGCCCAGAAGTTTTTCAATATCCTCCAGATATTTCTCCGCTACCACTATCATCTTCCAACATCTCCTTTGCTTACTCCCATTATACAACTTCTCATGGCACCTGACACGCAGGTATTTACCACCCAGAAGCAAATAAGATAACGGTCGTACTTACTCAACCACATAACAGCTGAATTGACTTTTTTACTCAGCTCTTCGAGAGTTATAACAGGAAAGTTCACAACATTTTTGTTTATCATTTCATCTTAAACTTCCTCACAACGGCTCTGGTCTTTATCCTGGCTATATGTCGAGAATTCCAGCTAACAAGGTAATCCATGTCGTTTAGCGTTCCACCGCCATGTGATAAGCATCCTCAAGATGTGAACTCGGCACAACTCCATGTTTTACATATTCCATTGCGAGTTCATGAACGTTTCGATTTACTTCCAAAGTGTTGAATGCGTAATCTTCCACAAACGACATCATCTGTTCCCTTAATTCGGGATCAGAGGTGTGTGGCCTGCTGACACTTTGAACCGCTCACATGTTAAAATCCTTCGTCTATATCCTCATCGAGCACCAGTCAGAGAAAAACTACAACATGCCACTCAGGTTATTCGATTATTCTGCAAGGATATGGACACATTACGTGAAAAAGAAGGCACCTGAGTCGTCAAGAAAGAGTTTCAAATACCCGCAGATCATTCCAGTGGTATTTTACACGGGAGAAGGGAGTTGGACGGTTGAGAAAAACATAGGTGATAAAATTTTGTGTGTGGAAGAACTTAAGGAGTACATACCCATGTACAGGTACATAACGATAGAGCTTTCAAGACTCGATCAGGGATGGCTCAAGGAGGTAGAAGGGATACTCTCAAGGGTGCTATTCTTCATGAACATCAGGAAAGACATGGTGCCGGAGGAGCTTGAGGAGTTCGTGAAGATTTTGAATAGATCACCATACGCTGAGAAGATCAGGAGATACTTGACAAGTATGCTTGTGGCAGAGGGGCTAGCGGTTTCGGAAGCTGAAGAGGTTGTGAGGTCCCTTGTGGAAGGGGAGGTGGAAGGAATGATAAGGATGCTGAGAGAAGCAAGAGTGGAAGGGAGAAAGGAAGGAAGAATTGAAGGAGCGATTGAGTCAAAAAGGGAAGATATCCTTGAAATTCTTGAAGAACGTTTCGGACAGGTTCCGAAGGATATAGAGGAAGCCATCGAAAAGATCGATGGCTCAAAGAGACTGAGCTATCTTCTCAGAAAAAGTGTTGTGGTAAAAGCCCTGGAAGATCTCAGGAAGCTGCTACGAGATGGGAAGTGAGAGGTTCATTCATTTCGGCGGTTCTGATCATGCAGGATTTACCAAACCCCGCCGATGTGGCGGGGGTTTAGGTTATTTCCACCCTTCGTATCCATAGCAGCCGGTGTGATGCAGATCATGATGGAACATAAACCATGGACCATACCTTGAGAAACTCTGGAGAAGGAACAACTTGTACAAACTAAGACAAATGATGAATGTGAAATGTGGTGAAACATCATTCACTGCCGGATTTCAGAAGTTTTCTGAATTCATCAAGGTCTTTCACTGAAATGCTTTTTCTGTGAAGCAGGCTAAGCTTCTTAGTGTCTGCTATCTTCTCAACAGTTTCTTTTATATCCTCTGGAACCTCGCCAAAGCGTTCTTCCAGGATCTCGTATATGTCCTGACGCTTGGCCTCAAGCAAGCCTTCTATTCTTCCTTCTTCCTTAGCAGACCCCAGAAGTTTCGTGAACATACCTTCCACCTCCATATTACTCACAAACCCTTCTAGCTCTTCAAGTTCTTCCTCGCTCAAGTCCTTTGATGCCTCTATTA
The DNA here is from genome assembly GCA_021161835.1 of Thermotogae bacterium. GTDB lineage: Bacteria > Thermotogota > Thermotogae > UBA12178 > UBA12178 > JAGGZV01. The sequence continues at coordinate 6,580 of JAGGZV010000036.1, forward strand.
TCTGCTTTATCAAATCAAGTATCGTTATTATCCTGCTCTCCCTGAGCCTTTTCACACTCTCTTCAAACCTATCTTTGTTCCTCTCAAATTCTTCTTTGTCCACTATCGATGCATAAA
>JAGGZV010000066.1 GCA_021161835.1 Thermotogae bacterium
AAAAAAAAAAAAAAAAAAAAAAAAAAAAAAGAAATTAGGATGACAAAATCACAACGGTAACATTATATTCCGATTTTCAGGTTTTTTAAAATTGGGAAAGTTCGGATGCCGTGCTTCAGGAGACATGTTAGAATTTCCTACGAAGTTGCTTTTTTGTGAGAGGTGGCAATGTTATGGAACATCTTGTGAACGTTGGTTCAAAGTGTTATCTTGTTATAGATCATATAAAAGCGATATTCCCTGTGGACAGTGGAATGGTCAAATTGTTGAAGAAGGCCGCCGAAAGATCCAACATGGTTGTGGATTTAACCTTTGGAAAGAAAACAAAATCCATTGTTCTCATGGACAGTGGCCATGTTGTCTTGACCTACATGAGCAGGGAAAGAATACTGAAAAAGATGAAAGGAGGCAGTTCCAATGAAGGATAAGATCGTGTCGCAGCATGTTCCTATAGTTATAGAAACCACGGGTAGATACGAAAGAGCGTACGATATTTATTCGCGTCTCCTTAAAGACAGGATCATATTCATAGGAACGCCCATCGATGATTACACCGCCAATCTTACAGTGGCGCAATTACTGTTTCTGGAAGCTCAGGATCCTGACAAAGATGTGAATCTTTATATAAACAGTCCAGGTGGTTCTGTAACGGCAGGACTGGCAATATACGATACCATGCAGTACATAAAATGTGATGTTTCAACGATATGTATAGGTATGTGTGCTTCCATGGCTGCCATACTTCTCGCTGGAGGTACGAAAGGGAAGAGATATGCCCTTCCACATTCCCGTGTCATGATTCACCAGCCACTTGGAGGTGCTGAAGGACCGGTAACGGATGTGGAAATAAGAGCGAAAGAGCTGATGAGAATGAAGAGAATGTTGAACGAGATACTGAGTAAACACACCGGACAACCCATTGAGAGAATCGAGAAGGATACCGATAGGGATTTCTATCTCTCGGCGGAGGAGGCCCTTGAGTACGGTATTGTCGACAAGGTGATAGTGAACAGATGAGAAAGGGAATCATAGTTCCCATATTTTTGCCTTATGCCGGTTGTAAAAGAAGGTGCGTGTTCTGCGATCAATTCACCGTGAGTGGAGAACGTGAAGTGCTCCCACCATGGAGAATCGGAACGGTGGTAAAAAAGTGGGAGAAATATGGTCGTGTGGAAGAGATAGGATTTTATGGAGGTACCTTCACTGGTTTGCATAAGGATCTTATGATATCCTATCTTTCGAGCATTCGTGAGATGTATCCTCATGTCAGGATCAGAGTTTCCACAAGGCCCGACGAGTTGGAGGAAGAGAAGCTGGATATTCTGTCGAACTTCGGAGTTGAATACGTGGAAGTGGGTGTTCAAACGTTCAGGGATGAAGTCCTGCAAGCATGTCACAGAGGTTATGACGGAAAAACGGCTGTAAAAGCGCTGGAAAGGTTGAAAAGCAGGGGTTTCACCGTTGGTGTTCATCTCATGCAGGGATTGCCTGGCAATACGTTTGAGGATGAATTTGAGGATGTAAAGCAGGTTGCAAGGCTGAAGGTGGATTCATGCAGATTGCATCCCACGCTCGTTTTCCAGGATACCCCGCTTCATGAAATGATGTCTAGGGGAGAATACACGCCACTGAGTCTCTCGGAAGCGTTGAGTAGACTCGTTAGCATGTACATCTTCCTTAGAGGAAAAGGTATTGTGGTGAACCGCATTGGACTTTTTCTGGATGAAAACGCCAGAAAGCGGCTTGTGGCGGGACCATACCATCCCGCTTTGGGGCACATGGTGAAAGCGGAAGCTGTTTTTGTGAAAATACGTGAACTGATAAAAGACGGAAGAATACAGGTTGTCCTTGATAAGCGTTATTATCCGTTGCTGGCAGGTTACAGAAGTAGGAACATGAAGAGATGGAAAAACAGAAGGGTAGAAGTGATGGTAGTTTTTTCAGAAGGTTTCACAGTGAATGGCGTTTCATTCCTCTGGCTCATTTGATCGTGGAGGTGTGCTTATGGATCTGATGAAAAGATTGTATGCAGCCATAGAAATGGCACAGGAAGCAGGAAAGTTCATATCAGCTGCTAGATTGGATGCGAATAAAATAGGGTTTAAGCGCGATCTGGCAGATCCCGTAACGTGGTACGATAAAGAAGCCCAGAGAATGATCATAGAGTACCTGAAACGTTTGTTCCCGGGGGATTGCTTTCATGCCGAAGAGGGTGGTGTCAGATCGGAGGAGATGGACAGGGTGTGGATAATAGATCCCATTGACGGCACGGTTAACTACATTGCCAGGATACCTTTTTATTGTGTTTCGATTGGTTATGTGCGCGATGGGAAACCTGTTCTGGGGGTCGTGTATCATCCCAGCACCAACGAAACGTTTTACGCTCTCAAAGGAAATGGGGCTTTTCTGAATGGGAAACCCATAAGTGTTTCCAGGGTTTCAAATCCTATGGAAGCGATAATAACCCTTTCCTATCATCATGGACGGACGGCGGAACTGGTGGCGAGATTGGAAAACAAAGTGCGGCGCGTGCGCATGTACGGTACCGCTGCCCTGCAGGCGGCGTATGTGGCGGCCGGGAGAACCGAAGGCTACATAACCCGGGACACCAACGTCTGGGATGTTGCAGCTGCGCAGATAATAGTGGAGGAAGCGGGCGGTATGGTAACTGACTGGGAAGGCAAGGGAGTTGAATGGCCTGAGGGCGCGTTGATATTCAGCAATGGCATTATGCATGAGTTGCTTTTGAAATGGTTGAGGGGAAGTGAGGAGTGAGACCAGTTGGAAAGGTTGAAATACGAGATCCCCGTGTACGTGGTTTTGATAGCCCTGATGATATACGGTGTTTTTCTTCTTAATTCAGCTGTGGATTTGAAGGACAGGATCCTTGTGTTCAAGCAGATGGCCTGGAACGTGGCAGCGGTACTTTCCATGATACTGTTCACCGTTTTACGAATAAACGATCTTCGCTCGCTGGGATGGTATGTGTACATCGTTTCCGTTATCTTGATGTCCCTTGTTTTGATATTTGGAGTTGAAATAAACGGTGCCAGAAGATGGTTCAACTTCGGGCTTTTTTCATTTCAGCCATCTGAGCTGATGAAGGTTGGCCTGGTGTTGTTATTACCACAGTTCCTCATGCGTAAAAAATACAGAGATCTCCTGACCTCATTGCTTCTAACGCTGGGAGCCGTTCTTCTGGCCATGATGGAACCTGATCTCGGTTCGGCTGTACTTTTCATGTTTATATGGTTCGTGCTGATCTTCATGAGGGGAATATGGGACAGATTTCTGCTCTGGGCTATGGGAATTGGCGGTGGTTTTGCACCTGTAATCTTCTTCTATGTACTGAAGGATTACCAGCGTGAAAGAATACTCGCGTTCCTGAATCCCAAGGCTCACTTCACGGGGGCCGGGTACAACGTTCTGCAGGCTATGAAGGCAATAGGTTCTGGAGGCTTTTTGGGAAGGGGCTATGGGTTGGGCTTCATGAATAAGGCAGGCTATGTTCCAATGGACAAAACGGATTTCATCATATCGGTGGCTGGTGAAGAGCTTGGGTTTGTGGGTATACTCATCCTGGTAGCCCTTTACACTCTACTCTTCATATCCATATACCGCATATTCAGGATATCCCGCTCTCTCTACGAAGAACTCGTGATAAGCGGGGTCATGGCTGTTTTCTTTTTCCATGTGTTTGAAAACCTCGGAATGAACATGGGATTGCTTCCTGTTACGGGTATCCCGCTTCCTTTCGTGAGTTATGGAGGGTCATCCACCATAACCTTCGGAATACTGATATCCATAGTGTTGAAAGTCTCGATGGGTGGTACCAGGGCCAAACCATTGGGGATGTTCGAGAGTCAAATAAAGAAAGGGGGTGAGTGGTTGTGAAACGTGATGTGATAATGGTGCTTCTGTTAATCCTGTTGATCGTAACATGCCTCTCCATGGAAAAGCGTTTCATGGGCATGGGAAGACCGGAAGATCTACGATTTTTGATTCCCGATGTGAGCGATCTTCATTACATCACCGCTCTGGAACAGAGGGAAGGGTTGGGATTGGGTTTAGCGTATGAAGAGGGTAAAAGTCACTTCATTGGTGGTATCGAAGCTGCGAACATCGGGTTGACCCTCGATGTGGAGAGTGAAACGGGTTGCGAGGATATCTACACCATCGGACTTGGTATCCTGTCGCATCCTCTCTGCGTTGGTATGGGTGTTACCAGTCATGGCACGATGAGCGATTTGAAACTGGAACTGGGCTTGGCGGAAGAAAGCGACCTGTTGCTGGTAGGAGCGGTGAGTTTTGAGGGGCTTCCTTCCTATGAAGACCCGCAATTCTTCGAGGAGATTCAGAAACGGATAGAAACAGAAAAATACGTTCGGGAGGTCGTGGGCAGAGCGATACTTGGAGATGCTCTGCTGATATCCGGGAAATACCTCTGGGATGGTGTTAACAACGAAGAACGCGGTGCGGTAATGATAGGGTTCATTGTGCCGATACGTCATGTGTCGAAGATAAGGGTATCGAGGTACTTCTACAGAACCAGGGTGGACACGTTCCCCACGCTGGTGGGATTCGTTTACAGCTTTAAAGGCGTCCCTGAGGATTATCAGAATCGCGAGGAAAGGATTGGATTGGTCGCCGAAGGAGTGGCTTTGCCTTTCTTAACTGTCAGGATGGGATTGTGGACGCAAAAATATGATGAGGATACGTACGGACCTCTGGAACAGTACGTGGGAGTTGGGCTGGTGCTTTCGAACCTGAGGATCGATCTGCATCTTGAGCCTGGAACAGATCTGTATTCCACAAAATGGGGTGTGGAGGTGACATTGGATCCTTTGAAGTGATCCTGTATAATCTGGAACGATATTCTCATGCTGGAGGTGTTTGAAGTTGTACGATGCTATCGTTCTGGGGAGTGGGCCAGGAGGGTATGTTTGTGCGTTGAAAATGGCCAAACTCGGGATGAAGGTTGTAGTGGTGGAAAAGGGGGAAATTGGAGGGACGTGTACCAACAGAGGATGTATTCCCATGAAAGCTCTATTGAGTGTGGCTGATTTATACCATGCTGTGACTTCAAAAGCGTCCAGGTTTGGCATAGCGGTTGAGAATGTTTCGCACACTCCCAGACTCTTTGATCATATGAGAAGGAGCGTGCTCACGTCCAGGAAAGGTATAGAGTATCTATTGAAAAAGAATGGTGTGGATGTCAAAAGAGGAGAGGGTATTCTGGAAGATGCTGGTAGAGTACGTGTGGTGAATGATGGCGAAGAAGTTGTTGAGGCGAAGAACCTCATCGTGGCCACTGGTTCTCAACCTGTTCTGTTTCCTCCCTTTGATTCTGTGGATGGTATCTGGACCAGTGACGATTACTTTAAAGATCCCGTATTGCCCGCAAGTGTATTGATAGTTGGCGGTGGAGTGATAGGTGTGGAATTTTCCACCTTTTTCTCCACTTTCGGAGTGAATGTTGTACTTGTGGAGATGATGGAACGGATTTTGCCGTCGGAAGATGAGGATATCTCTGCGGTGATACACGGGAAATTGAAGAAAAATGGTGTGAAGATTTTCACCAGTAGTAAGGTAACAAAGCTCGAGAAACGGGAGAGAGGTTACAAAGTCTGGGTGGAAAGTGAAGGAATGGAGAAGGAGATCGAGATCGAGCGTGTATTGCTTGCTGTGGGTAGAAAACCTTCTTTACCCGTTGGAATTGAAAAGCTGGGATTGAGGATGAACGGAGGGCTAGGCACCGATTCAACCATGAGAACTGATGTTGAAGGGGTGTACGCCATCGGTGATGTAAGAGGGAAGATCATGCTGGCGCATGTAGCCATGAAGGAAGGTGTGGTGGCGGCACATAATGTTGCCGGACACACAGTGGAGATGGATTACACCGCTGTCCCGATGGTGGTATTCTCTCAGCCGGAGATAGCCGTTGTGGGATTGCGTGAAAGAGATGCGGATGGGAAGGTGGAGATAAAAGTTTCGAAATTCCCGGTTTCTGCAAACGGAAGGGCAACCACTCTGCAGGAAAGAGAAGGATTCGCGAAGATTGTTGCGGATAAAGAAGGGAAAATACTGGGTGTGGCAATAGTGGCGCATGGTGCCACAGAAATGATCATGGAGGGTGTGATGGCGGTGAAGTACGGATTGAAGGTTGAGCAGCTGGAGTCTCTAATACATCCTCATCCTACGATGTGTGAAGTTGTTCATGGTGCGGTCGAGGGTATAATGGGTGAAGCGCTGCACATTTGACGGGTGGTTCTGATGAGGTACTGCGTTCTCGGAGCAGGAAGCTGGGGTACAACCTTCGCACAAATGCTGAAAGATGAAGGTAAGGAAGTGTGCGTGTGGGCAAGACGAGAGGAAGTGGTAGAGCTTATCAATCGCGAAGGTAGGAATCCATATACAGGCGATCTGGCACTTTCTGTGCATGCAACCGGTGATGTGAACGAATGTATCGATTCTTCCGATGTGGTGGTTATAGCCATTCCAACCCAGCATATCAGAGAGATGCTGGAAACCATCCGTGTGGATGTCAGAAAAGTTCTCAATCTTTCGAAAGGCCTTGAAATATCCACGGGTAAGAGGATTTCCCAGATTGTTTCAGAGGTTTTGAATGTCCCATACTGTGTATTGTCTGGCCCTTCGCATGCCGAAGAAGTCATGAGAAAGTTACCCACGGCGGTAACGGTAGCCGGCGACTTCGCTGAAGAGGTTCAACGCGATCTGAACACCAGAACATTCAGGGTTTACACGGTTGATGATGTGGTGGGAGTGGAAATAGCCGGTGCTCTGAAGAATGTCATGGCCATAGCGGCTGGTATACTGGATGGACTCGGTGGCTGGGATAATGCGAAAGCAGCATTGATGACCAGGGCACTTTATGAGATGGTGAAATATGGGGTTCAGTTTGGCGCAAAACCCTATACTTTCATGGGGTTGGCTGGTATCGGAGATCTGATGGTGACATGCAACAGCAGGTACAGTCGGAACCGGTGGTTCGGTGAAAGGATAGGAAATGGAGAGAATCCTCAAGCGCTTCTCTCAAGTATGAAGATGGTGGCGGAGGGAGCTTACACCGTGAAAGCGGTGGTGAAGATGGCGGAGAAGTTGGGCCTCGACATGCCGATATCCAGAGAGGTTTACAAGATCATATACGAAGGTAAATCGCCTCTTGCTTCCATGAAAGACCTGATGTCTCGTGCACCGAAACCTGAAATGGAAATATTGAAGGAATTGAAAGAATTTTAAGAGAGTATTCTCCTTCGTGCAACCCTGGCTATGACAAAGGCCAGTATTCCCAACGGGATCAGGAGCAGATCCGGAAGCTTCAACTCTGCGGAGGACAGGTTGATCAACCACTTGAGAACAACGTAAATGGAAAGCCAGAGGGCCATTATCCCACCAACGTACGTGTGAGCGTATTTGCGCTTTTCTTCTGCAGGGTTTTCCGAAAATCCGAAGAAATATATCCCGGCCTCGACAAGGAGAACCATGCCCAGAAATAGGTCATATCCGCCATATATTTTAAACATGTGTACAACTGCCAGAAGCATGTATGCTGTACCCATGAGCAGATTCATGTCAGTAAACCTCCCAGCGTTTTTACCATCAATGCGAGGATGTAGGCCACAGCGAGTCCGTATATAAGAGTGAATATCATCCATTTCGTACTCCCAGTTTCGCTGCGCACCACCGCCAGCGTTGCAAAACATGGAACGTATGCCATTATGAAAAACAGCAGAGAGAAGGCGGTGACCGGATCGAGTTCTCGTGCGAGGTTATCCATGAATTTCCCCTGACCACCATACAGATTTGCAAGGCTGGATACCACGACTTCTTTTGCGGCCATTCCGAAGATAAGCGAAGTGGTTATCTTCCAATCGTATCCAAGTGGTCGAAGAAGAGGCTGGACGAATTTACCCAGGGTTGCCGCATACGAATCTTCCATACTGGTACCAAGGGGAAAGGTGCTCAGGAACCATATGATCATGGAGGCAAACAGTATGATGGTACCGGCTTTCTGAAGAAAGTGTTTGCCCTTGCTCCACATGTAGAGAATCAAGCCTTTAAGAGTGGGTCTTCTATATCGTGGTAATTCCATGATCAGGGGAACGGGTGAACCTTTGAAAAGCATTCTGTTCAAGAGTAGAGCGGAAATACCTGTTATCAATATACTCGATGTATAGATAAGAAACAACATCGTTCCGGCTTTTTCCGGGAAGAAGATCCCCGTTATGAGAACGTATACTGGTAACCGCGCGCTGCAGGTAATGAAGGGAGAGATCATTATGGTTATCAGTCTTTCCTTTGGATCCGGTATACTCCTCGTTGAAAGAATTGCGGGTACATTACACCCAAATCCCAGGATGAGTGAAACGAACGAGCGTCCGCTCAACTTCATTGCGTACATGATCCTGTCCATAACGAAAGCGGCGCGAGGTAGATAACCGCTTTCTTCGAGAATACCCATGGCCAGAAACAGGAGAAATATGTTGGGTGTAAACACCAGAACTGCTCCAACACCCTCCACCAGACCTTCGGAGATGAAACTGGATACCAATCCCGATCCCAGAGAACGTGTTATGAAATCTGCCAGATGGGTTATCCCATTCTCTATGAAATCTGCCAGTGGTTGAGCAATTTCAAAAGTCAGCTGAAAAACCAGATATATTATCGCAAGGAATATGGGTATACCCAGGAACCTGTGTGTGAGCACATGGTCTATGGCTTCATCCAGAGGTAATCTCTTTCTGGTGTTTCTACCGGAGTATGCTTCTCTTATCATCACGTCGATGTGTTTGTGGCGTTGTGTTGCCAGTTCAAGTGAAAGTTCTTTGCGAAGTTCTGGATCAATCGAAGGGAGTTTCTCGCATACCCTGTTCACCAATTCATCGTCTTCTATGAAGCGTATAGCAAGCCATCTTCCAGGAAAGTTCCTGCTACAATCCAGCATGGAGGATATCTTCTGTATCCAGAACTCGACTTTTTCTCCATAATCAAAAAAGACCGGTGAATGGACCGGTCTGGTTTCGTAGACATGAACGATTGTATCCAGAAGCTTTGGCACTCCTTCACCTGTAACTGCAACAGTTTCCACAACGTGTACGCCGGTATGTTTGGACAACTCTTTCACATCCACGTTCACCCCTGCCTTTTTCGATTCATCCACCGCGTTCAGGTTCAGTATCACATCTCCCCTTAATTCCAGGACCTGTAACAGGAGATACAAACCCTGTTCAGGGTTGAGGGCATCCACCACCACGACGACCACATCTGGAGCTTCAAATAGCAGGTAATCTCTCGCTATCTGTTCATCCAGACTCTTGGAACCCAGAGTGTATATACCCGGAAGATCTACAACGTATATCTCATAACCTTTGTGGTATGCAACACCTTCTCTCTTCTCTACCGTTACACCCGGCCAGTTTGCAACATGCTGGCGTGTACCGGTGATAGCATTGAAGAGGCTGGTTTTACCAACATTGGGATTACCCAGAAGTGCTACTTTTATTGCCAGTGTCTTTCCCTCCTGCTCACCATAATCTTACGTGCTTCCCCATGTTTCAAGGATATTCTGGCGCCTTCGATCGTTTCCACCGTGACATGGGGATGTTTCGATAACACCTTGAGCACCATTCCAGGTCTTATACCCATCCTCCTCATTCTGGCGCAGAAATTCCTTCCTCTCCATATGGATTCGACGACGTATGTTTCACCTTCTGCCGTTTCTTCCAGAGTACAAACTCCAACCGGTTCCACTTCTATCATGTTTGCTTCACTGTCCCTGAGTGTGATCATCTTACCTCCCACTATGTACATTCGGGGGTTACCAAGAGGAGCCGAAATTCCCACCGTTATCTCACAGCCTGGCACAAAACCGAGCCCCAGTATTCTCTCACGAAGCTCTCCTTCTATGTTCACTGCTTTGATCCTGACTCTGAGACCTTGTGGGACTTCCGACAATTTCATGCTTCCCCACCTTATTGAGAATCGTTCTCAATAAATGATATGCCAAATACTTTAAAGTTTTGTGAATTCTCATTCTGTGCGGTGTTCCGTTTTGTGCATTTGTAAAAATGGGGACATCTCCTCACATGAACGAATATGATGAGGTAAACTAAAGTGGTGAGATGCGAAAGAATTTCTTCCATCACGGGCGAGAGGTGAACCATGTGAGGGGGTTCAGGTTTTCGCTTGACAGACTGTTACGTTTGAAGGAGCAAAAGGAGGAGCAGATGAAAAACGAGTTGAGACGCAAGAGAGATGAAATAGCGGCGGTGGAAGAAGAGCTGAAAGAACTCGAAGAAAGTATTGAACAAGCTTATGAAGAAGAGAGAAAGATAATAGTGGGAGAAGATGAAAGTTTGAGGCGGGAAGATGTTGTCGTGTTCAGGGCACAGTTGCATGAAAGGAAAAAGGAGACCGAAAAGAAATTGCTGATTTTGAGAGCGGAAGAGAGAACCATGATGAAGAAGCTGGTGGAAGTTATGAAGGAAAAGAGGACACTGGAGCGTTTAAAGGAAAGAAGATATCGTGAGTTCGCCATGGAACAAAACAGGCAGGACATGCGAACGCTGGATGAAATAGCGCTCAGAAGGTTCATGAGGAGAAGAGAAGGTGGTTGATAAAGAAGGTTGGGGAGTGATGAGTAATGGAGAAGTATGAGGCGCACGAGGTCCAGGTACTGGAAATTTCCAGGGAAAATGGAAAATGGAAGGCTCGCGTGTCCCCTTCCCCACTTTACCCAGACGGCAAGGGAGGTCAGTTGGGCGATAGGGGAGAAATCAACGGCATCAGTATTCAAAAGGTTATCGAGGAGAAGGGAGACGTTTATCTTGTACTTCCAGATAAGATAGAAACCGGTCGTGCGGTTCTTCATATCGATCTGGAGCGGCGCAGGGATATAGCGCAGCAGCATACAGCACAACACATACTTTCTGCGGCTTTCGTGAAAGTCGCAGATGTGGATACCGTCAGTTTCAGGATGGGGGAGCGGAATTCCACAATAGATCTGGATGTGCCGTACCTCACTTCTGAAACGTTACATGCAGCCCTGGAACTGACCAACAGGGTGATTCGTTCATGTGTGGATGTCGATATTCTGATGGTATCTCCGGCTGAGATAGAAGATTACGGGCTCAGAAGGAAGGTAGATTCCGCTTTGATGCGCACGGAGAAGATTCGGCTGGTGCGAGTGGGAGATTTCGATATCCAAGCATGTGGAGGTTTTCATGTCAAAAACACAGGTGAGATCGGCATGGTGAGCATTGTCAAAACGGAGAAGGTCAAGAAGACTCTTACCAGAGTTTATTTTCTGGCTGGGGTGCGGTTGGAGCGATATCATCGCTCACTGCAGGAAACTGTGGAAAGGTTGATGCGCATTCTCACATGTTCTGCTGAAGAGCTGGAAGGGAGAATCGAGGCGCTGCAAAAGGATGTGAAAAACTTCAGGACACGTTTGAACAAACTGGCAGATGAACATGCTCGTCTGCTGGCAGCTGGTGGAGGGTTCAAAAAAATTCATGGGGATATTTCGCTAGTGGTATGGGAAGGCGATGAATACGTTGCACGTTTTCTGCCCAAATACCTTAAAAAATTTGTGATAGTGGTGAAGGTGGACGGAGGGTTCATGTTCGCATCTGATGTTGTGAGCTGCAGGAAACTTTGTGAACTTGTAAAGAACAGATTCCCAGGCAGTCGCGGTGGTGCAGGTGAAACCCATGGACAAATGCAGTGTACAGCTAATATAGATGAGTTTCTGGAGATTGTAGAGGAGGTGGTGGTGAGTGAAGGTACCGCCACATAGCGTTGAAGCCGAAGAAGCGTTGTTGGGAAGTATATTGATAGATTCCAACGTCATACACAACATCATAGGTGAGATATCGGCCGATGACTTCTATTTAAAAAAGCATCAATTGATATTCGCTGCTATAGAAAGACTGTATGATAGAGCGGATCCTGTGGATGTGGTGAGCATATGCGAGGAGCTGCGAAAGAATGGAGCACTGGAGACTGTCGGGGGAGAGCTGGCGGTAGCCAGGCTGGCCGATGTTGTACCCACATCAGCCAACGCGGAATATTATGCTAGAACGGTGAAAGAGAAATCGTTGCTCAGAAAACTCATCTCCACGAGCGCCGAACTTGTGGAGATGGCTTACGATGCTCAGGATGTAGATATGGTCCTGGATGTAGCAGAAAGGAAGATCTTCGAGATAACGGAACAGCATGCTTCGGAATCTTTCAAATCTTTTGGTTCGATACTGCACGATGTATTCGATAATCTCGAAAAGATAAGACTTCGGGGAGGAGCAGTCACCGGGATTCCCACGGGTTTCAGACTGCTCGACAACGTAACCACCGGTTTTCATCCTTCGGACTTCGTCGTGGTGGCTGGACGTCCATCGATGGGAAAAACAGCCTTTGCGTTGACGATAGCAAGAAACATGGCTGTGAAATTCGATGTACCTGTGGGAATTTTTAGCCTTGAGATGTCCAAGGATCAACTTGCCCAGCGATTGTTGTCTGCTGAATCCCGTGTGGAGCTGGCGCGGATAAGGAACGGGAAACTCAATGAGGAAGACTGGAACAGGCTGACCAATGCTGCTGGAAGACTCTTCAAGGCCCCGATAGTGGTAGACGATGAACCATCCCTGGATCCCAGGACATTGCGAGCTAAAGCGAGAAGAATGAAAAGGGAGTACAACATACAGGTTGTGTTCGTGGACTATCTTCAGCTCATGCATCTGCGTCATAGAGAGCAGAACAGGCAGCAGGAGATCTCGGAAATATCCCGTTCCATGAAACTTCTAGCCAGGGAGCTCGATGTGGTCGTGGTGGCGTTATCACAATTATCGCGTGCAGTGGAACAACGGGAGGACAAACGTCCCCGCCTGAGCGATCTACGGGAATCCGGAGCCATAGAACAGGATGCCGATACAGTACTTTTTCTGTACAGAGAGAGTTATTACAAGCACAAAGGAGAACTGATCATGGAACCACATGAAACCGAGGTCTTAGTTGGGAAGCAACGAAATGGGCCTGTAGGTACGATAAAGGTTTCCTTCGATCCACGCTTTGTCACGTTCGCAGATCTGGAAGTGACGATAGATGTAGAAGGAGTGACATGAGTGATTGACAATCATGGGGGTATCGGAAAATGGAAAATCTGAAGTTCACCTTGCCGAATTTTGAAGGTCCGCTGGATCTTCTGTTACACATGGTCAGGGAAAAGAAAGTGGATATAAGAAGTATTCCCATATCTCAGATAGCCGATGAATTCCTGCACTATCTGGAGATGATGCGCGAGTTCCGCATTCACATAACAGCGGATTTTCTTAGAACCGCATCTACGCTGTTATTCTTGAAATCCAAGGCGCTTCTTCCCTCTCTCGAGGGTAAGGAAAAAGAGGAGTTCGAAAAAGAAAAAGAGAAGTTTTATGCGGAAGTGGAAGAGTATCAAAAATACAGGGAGTTGTGTGATACGCTCGAATCCTTTATGAACAATGCCCGTTTCCTTCCGGCGAATGCGCGTGTGGATCCCTGGACGGAGAAGAGGCTGGCAGAAGCGCTGAAGAAGTCCTGGAAATTGTTCAGAAGTTTCGTAAAGGAATTTCGGCTTTCTGAGAGAGTCTACGAACTCAAGGCGCCGAAATACTCAGTACATAAAAAGCTGGAAGAGATACAACAATACGATGAAGTAGAGCTGATTTCGCTCCTGAAAAACTGTACTGACAAGATGGAAATGATAGTCGTGTTCCTTGCGGTTCTGGAGCTGGTTAAAAGGGGAATCTTCATCCTGGAAAGGGAAGGTATACTCAGGAAGGTGGAGAGCGGTGCGCCCACTCGTTGAGGCGTTACTTTTCTCTGCCCGACATGGTTTGACCATCGATGAAATGGCGAGGGCTCTGGACGTGGAAAAAGAGCAGATAGAAACCGTGGTGAATGCAATACGTGAGGAGTATGCTGCACCGCATCATGGAGTGGAACTCAGGAAATATGGAGATAAATGGCGATTTTATGTGAAAAAAGAATACGTTGTAGATACGTTGAAGATAGCCCGTCGTCTACCCAGAAGACTTTCCACCGCTCAGCTGGAAGTGCTAGCAGCGGTGGTGGTGAAAGGAGAAGCCACCAGCAGAGATGTGGAAGTTATGAGGGGCAAAGAATCTTCCCAGCATTTAAGAGAACTCACCAGAATGAAGCTTCTAAAGCGTAAACGCAGGGGCAGAGGTTACGTGTATACTCCTTCAGATGAATTCTTTGAATATTTCCAGATCGAGAATCTTTCCCAGCTTTTCAAGGAGGTGGAGAATGAAGAAGATAGAAAGGGTAGTCAAGAGAATACTTGACGTTTTTTTCGCCTCCCTTCTTCTGGTTTTGTTGTCGCCCCTGATGTTAATAACAGCCGTGGCCATAAAGCTTGACTCTCCAGGTCCAGTGATATTCAAACAGGAAAGATTAGGTAAAGATGGTAAAACTTTCACGATGTACAAGTTTCGTAGCATGGTACATGGAGCCGAGAAAATAGGGATGGGTATATTTACCGCATCCAATGATCCGCGTATAACCAGAGTTGGACGCTTTCTTCGACAGTACAGTATAGATGAACTTCCCCAACTCTGGAACATAATAAAGGGCGAGATGAGCTTCGTGGGTCCCAGGCCTCCTCTTCCCTTTTATCCCAAAAAGTATGAGGAGTATGAAGAATGGGTAAAGAAACGATTTGAAGTACTTCCGGGAATAACAGGATGGGCACAGGTTCATGGAAGAAACCTCATAGACTGGTACGAGAGGTTCAAACTGGATGTCTGGTATGTGGAAAACTGGTCGCTGGCGCTGGATGCCAAGATAATACTGCTAACGATCGTGAAGGTTTTGAAGAGGGAGGGAGTGTACGATCGCTGATCATATGAAGATCTTGATGTATGGGCTTATTCTACCTTTGATCCTCAGCTTTTCTATTTCTATATTTTTCGGGTTTCTTCTCATTCTTCCATTTCTGGAGATCCTGCGGCGCACTTTCACTCTGCCTTCCATGAAATTCACCTCCACTTTGATATTTTTGATCCTCTACTTAAATTTTCTCATATCTAGTCATAAATGTCAAGAGTATATTCAAATTTTCTCACATATTATTTGAATATTATGAGGTGATATGAAATGATATTGATGCTGAGAGGACATCCCGGTGTCGGAAAAACCACAGTGGCAAAAAAAGTGATGGAGTTGTTCAATGCTAAAGGTTTTGTAACGGAGGAGATCAGAGAGGCTGGTAAAAGACTGGGATTTGATATAGTACTATGGAATGGCAGGCGATTATCCCTGGCGAGGGTAGGTGGCAAGGAACCAAAAATTGGAAAATACACCGTTTTCCTCGAAAATATTGAACTCGCTGTCAATGAACTGAAAGACCTGCACGCCGATTTCATGGTTGTGGATGAACTCGGTAAAATGGAAGCACTCAGTGTGTCCTTCAGGAAGTGGGTGCTGGAAGTACCCCGACGATGCGCGAAAGTTCTTGTGACCGCACCCGGTAAAGATATACCAATAGTTAGAGAATTTCTGAATTCGTGGCCAAATACGCAGGTGTTGTGGGTGAATGTGGAAAACAGATCGAAACTCCTCGATGATATTTGCGAAATGATTGGGAAGTAACATTTCAGAGTAAAGTTATTCGTGTTACAGAAAAATCGAGATGGGAGGAAAAGCGATGAAGGCAGTGGTCTTCGGATTGCAGTGGGGAGATGAAGGAAAAGGAAAGATCACAACGTATCTATCCAGGGAGTACGATATAGTCGTGAGATACAGTGGAGGTAGCAATGCTGGACATACAGTGGAATACGGCGATGTCAAGATAATCCATCATCTCATACCATCCCTGCATCTAAACTCCAGTGTAAAGGGATACATAGGTCCAGGAGTGGTGATAGATGTTGAAGTGTTCATGAAAGAGCTTGAGGAGTTGCGTAGCATAGATCCTGTTGTTGACGAAAAGATACGCGTTTCTTCTCTCAGTCACATAGTTCTCCCTCTTCACAAGGAGATAGATGGAAAACTGGAAGATATGAAAGGTGAAGCGCGTGTGGGAACTACCAGGCGTGGAATAGGTCCAGCGTACGCCGATAAAGCCAATAGATTGGGCATACGTGCGGGTGATTTCAGAAACCTTGAGCGTTTGATCGAGAAACTTGAATTGATATCCCGTATTTCCGAAAAATTGTATGGAACAACTCCTATGAATTCAAGAGAGCTGATTCAAAAGTATGAAGTCATAAGCAGGTACGTGCTCGATCCGATAGATATGAAAAGAGATATAGAAAACTCCAGGGTGCTTTTCGAGGGTACTCAGGGTGTTTTGCTGGATCTCGATGTGGGAACTTATCCATATGTTACCTCCGGGCATTGTAACACCACGGGTGTGTGGGTGGGAATAGGATTTCCGGTAAAGCTGGATAAATACATAGGGGTGTTCAAAGCGTACACAACTCGTGTTGGTGAGGGACCGTTCCCAACGGAAGTTATGGGTTCGGAAGCGGAAGAACTCAGAAACAGAGGCAAGGAATTTGGAGCTACGACCGGTAGACCCAGGAGATGCGGATGGCTGGATCTACCGTTGCTGCGTTATGCGGTGGAGGTGTCGGGATGCACTGAAATGATAATGACGAAGGCTGATGTATTAAATGGTATATCAGAAGTGAAAGTGTGCGTGGGTTACAGGTATAACGGTCGCATTCTGGATGTACCACCCAACCTTGATGTGCTGGACGATGTGAAGCCCATGTACGAAACGCTCAAAGGCTGGAAGGATCTGGATGATCCCAATTTCCATGAGTTCGTAGAGTATGTCTCGAAAATGGTGGGTGTAACCATGAGTCACGTTTCGACCGGTCCCAGGGTGGATGATATAGAGATCTGGAGTGGTGATGATGATTGAAAGGTATGCTCTGGAACCCATGAAAAGTCTGTGGGGGTTAAAGGCACAGTATGAAAGATGGTTGAAAGTGGAACTGGCTGTTGTAAAAGCTTATGAAGAGCTCGGACGTATACCCAAAGGTATCCACAAGCGATTGGCAGAGAATGCACGCATAGATGTGGATAGAATACTGGAAATAGAGAAGGAAGTTGATCACGACGTAATAGCCTTCATAAAAGCTGTTACAGAGAAAATGGGGGATGAAGCACGCTATTTCCATTACGGTTTGACATCTTCCGATGTGGTGGATACAGCTCTTTCACTGGCGCTGGTTGAGGCATGTGATATTCTGATCGACGATCTTGAGAAGCTACTCTTGGTTCTCATGAACCTCGCTGAAGAACACAGATACACGCCGATCATCGGACGTACACATGGTGTTCATGCGGAGCCCACAACGTTTGGTCTCAAAGTGTTATCCTGGTACGCCGAGATGGGAAGAAATCTCGAAAGACTCAAAGCGGTTCGTGAAGAGATAGCCGTTGGAAAGATAAGCGGTGCGGTTGGAAACTATGCGAACGTGGATCCAGAGGTTGAAGAGCTTGCCCTTTCTTATCTTGGGTTGAAACCCACTCCCGTATCCACACAGGTGGTCAACAGAGATGCACACGCATACTTCGTGGGCGTGCTCGCACTGGTAGCAGCGGGTATCGAAAGAATGGCTCAGGAAATAAGACATTTACAGAGAACCGAAGTACTCGAAGTGGAAGAACCTTTCAGGAAAGGTCAAAGAGGATCTTCTGCCATGCCTCACAAAAAGAATCCCATCCTGTGTGAAAGATTGACGGGTATGTCGAGAATCATGAGGGCTCATGTGATTCCAGCCATTGAGAATATTTCGTTGTGGCACGAAAGGGATATATCGCATTCGAGCGTTGAGAGGTTCATGTTTCCCGATGTAACGGGAGTACTGCACTACATGCTGGTCAAGGGAAAATATCTTGTAGAAAACCTGAAAGTCAACAGTGAAAGAATGAGAGAGAATATATATCTCACCAGAGGTTTGGTATTTTCGCAAAGGGTGATGCTGAAACTCGTTGAAAAGGGTATGAGCAGAGAGGAAGCATATAAATTAGTTCAGAAACACGCTCTTGAATGCTGGGAAAGCGGGAGGGATTTCAAGGAGTCCCTTCTGACGGATGAAAAGGTGAGAGAAAAGTTGAAAAGTGAGCTCGATGAAGTTTTCAACTTGTCCCAGTATTTCAGGCATGTGGACACCATCTTTGCCAGATTCCAGGGAGGTTGCGAAGATGGTAGGTGATTTTATAGATTTGAGAAGCGATACTGTGACCCTTCCTACTCCGGAGATGCGCAGGGCCATGGCCGAAGCTCCAGTCGGTGACGATGTTTATGGTGACGACCCCACGGTGGAAAAGCTGGAGAAACTGGCGGCTGAAATCCTTGACAAGGAGGCAGCTCTCTTTGTACCCAGTGGTACGTTTGGAAATCAACTTTCGTTGTTGACTCATACGACCAGCGGTGACGAGGTCATAGTGCCTGCCCGCGCACACGTTCTGATGCACGAGGTCGGAGCAGCCGCTTTTATTTCGCGGGTTCAGCTCAGACCTCTTGAAGATCCGGGTGGAAAGATGGATCCGGATGAAATCAGGAGAACCATACGTGGGGACGACATCCACTTTCCCAGGACCAGTTTGATATGGCTGGAAAATGCTCATTCTCTAGGATGGGCCGTTCCATTGGAACACATAAAGGAAGTGAGACAGATAGCCATGGAACACGACCTGAAGGTTCATATGGATGGTGCTCGCATTTTCAATGCTGCTATTGCCTTGGGTGTGGAAGCTTGTGAATTGGCGAAATATGCTGATTCTGTGATGTTCTGTCTTTCGAAAGGCTTGTGTGCACCGGTAGGTTCCATGGTTGTGGGCGATGAGATGTTCATAAAGCGGGCGCGCAAAAACAGAAAGTTACTTGGTGGTGCCATGCGGCAGGTTGGCGTGTTGGCTGCTGCCGGGATAATAGCCCTTACCAGAATGGTTGACAGACTCGTGGAAGATCATGAGAAAGCCAGGTATCTTGCCGAGAAACTGCGAACATTTCAGGAAATAGAAGTAGCATGGGATCGTCTGGACATCAACATGGTGTTCTTCAGGTTCAGAAAAGTTGTTGATCATGAAACGTTTGTGAAATACATGTTCCAAAATGGTGTGAAGATAAATCCACCGGATGATGGAGAGTACAGACTCGTGACACATTACTGGGTTGAAAAAGGTGAAATAGACAGTTTTGTGCGTATTCTGGAGAAGTTCCTGCTGGAGGTAAGGTGAATGAAGATAATAACTTCCCATAAAAATCCGGATTTCGATGCCTTTGCTTCATGCGTAGCGGCCAGAAAACTTTATCCAGATCATGAAATTGTCCTGAGTGGAACTCCATCCAAGAATCTCTCGCAATATCTTGGTATATACAAAGAGTACTTCACTTTCAAGAAGGCCAGCGAGGTGGAAGGGGAGATACGATCTCTCGTGGTGGTCGATACCAGTTCGCGAAGCCGACTCGATGAGAAAATAGCTGCAGTCCTGGATAAAGTGGAGAAGATAGTGATCTACGATCATCATCCGGCGCTGAGGATACAAGACATACCAGGTGAATTCAGAGGACGCGAATGTGGAGCATGTGTAACCCTTTTGTTGGAAGAGATAATCAAAAGGAATATGAAAATGGATCCTGTCGAAGCCACCCTTTTCTTGATGGCAATACACGAGGATACGGGAAATTTCCTCTATTCTTCAACCACCTCTGCAGACATGGAAATGGCCAAATTGCTGCTGGAGAGGGGAGCCAATCTCGAAGAGATAAGCGATTTCGTCCACATAGATATGACCCCTGACCAACGGGCGATTTTCGAACAACTCATGGACAATACCAGGGTGATCGTTGTCAATTCCACACCGGTGGCTATAGCCATGGCAGAATCGGAAAAGTTCGTAGGTGGGCTGAACGTGGTCATCGGGAAGATGTGGGAATTAACAGGTCACGATACCCTCATAGGTGTGATACGCCTTGGAAAGAAGAGTTTCATCATAGGACGTACGAGAAGCGACGATGTGGATCTTGCAGCTGTCATGAAGGAAATGGGTGGGGGAGGACATCACAAGGCTGCATCGGCAAAACTGGAAGAAAGGGATCTGGAAAAGGTTCTTAAACGACTGGTGACAGTGTTGCAAAAACATATAAAACCTTCGCTGAAGGCGAGGGATATAATGTCCTCGCCTGTTCGAACTGTCTTTGCTTCCACCAGGATTTCCGAAGTTAACGATATCATGGAACGCACAGGTCACAACGGCTTGCCAGTTGTGGAAGGAGACAGGTTAATAGGTATAGTGGTCAAGAGTGATGTAGATAAAGCTATGAAACATGGACTCGGAGATAAGCCTGTGAAATCCATAGCCACGACGAAATTGATAACCGTGGATGTGGATACCCCTGTATCCAAGGTTATATCTCTAATGAGAGACAAGGGGATAGGAAGGGTACCGGTTCTCGAAAATGGTATACTGGTGGGTATAATCACGAGAACGGATATTATCAGATCCCGTCACATTCCGAAAGCCATCGAGAAGAGGCTCGTATCCTGGGACGAGCCCAAAGAGTACGATGTTTCACATGTGCTGGAGCGCCTTCCGAAGCGATTGTTGAATCTTCTCATACTACTTGGGAACGTTGGCGAGAGGCTTGGTATGCCGACGTACATAGTGGGAGGGTTCGTCCGTGATCTCCTGCTTGGACGTGAGAATTACGATGTCGATCTTGTGGTAGAGGGAAGTGCTCTGGAATTCGCGAAGGCTTTGAAAAAGCATTTCAATGTGAAAATAGTGGAACATCCAGAATTCAACACCGCCGCGGTTTTCTTCAAGGATGGTTCACGTATAGACATAGCCACCGCGCGAACGGAGTATTACGAGCGTAAAGCAGAGCTACCCAAAATAGAGCTGAGCACTATAAAAAAGGATCTCAGCAGGCGCGATTTTTCTATAAATGCCATGGCTATAAAATTGAATCCTGGTTCTTTTGGACGATTGCTGGATTTCTTCAACTGTCGTGAAGATCTGGAAAGGGGGATAGTGAGGGTTCTGTACAACCTCAGTTTCGTGGAAGATCCCACCAGAATCGTTAGAGCAGTACGTTTTGAGACACGTTTCAATTTCAGAATAGAAGAAAGAACGCTGGAGTTGATGAAGGATGCGCTTAACAATCATTTACTCGAGAAGGTAACCGGTGCCCGGTTGCGTGAGGAAGTGGAAAAGATTCTTGAGGAGAAGAACGTGGTTAAAGCCATAAAGAGGATGGGCGAGCTGGATATACTCCTGCATCTTTTTCCAACCGTCTATTACACCGATGTCATGCATAGAAAAGTGGTGAGCCTGTTCGAGTTCTTGCCATGGCTGGAAGAATTTTCCTCCAAGTCGGTGCGTAGATTCTACGCGTTGTTAATGGTACTGATGGAATATTCGCATAAAGCTGCATGGGATCACGTTGTTAAAAGATACGGCGTGGCCAAAAGGGTGTTGAAGGAGTTCAACATGGTGAAGGGGAAACTGAAAGATATACTCGACCTTATAGAGAGCGAGGCCCCGTTTTCCCAGTTACATCCGCATCTCAAAGATTTGATGCCAGAAACGATGGCTTTCATCGCTGCCCATATGGACAGTGAAGGTTTGTCCTATTTGAAGATGTATTTAAGGAAGCAGAAGGGTACTCGACTGAAGACCGTGAATGGAGAGTACCTGAAGAAATTGGGAATACCAGAAGGACCAAAGATAAAGGAAATTCTCGATAAACTCTACTGTGCCAAGTTGGATGATAAAGTGGCAGATGATGAAGAAGAACTGTTTCTGAGAAAAATCCTACATTTATGATAGAATATTGAAGGATGTAAACGTGGACAGGAGAGAAAAAGATGGGTTTAACTGTTAAGACAGGTTATGCTTTAAGAGCACTCTTGGAATTGGCCAAAGCTCAGAAGAATGGTGTGCGGTGGATGGCCGTCAAACAAATACTGTCTGTTCAGCCCATGCCAAGGGATTTCCTCGAAAAAATCCTCGGGGAACTCCGGGCTGCAGGAATAGTGCGCTCATCTCGAGGAAGAAATGGAGGATACGCGCTGGCAAAATCTGCTGGAAGAATAACCGTGAAATCCGTGGTGGATGTTCTGGAGAAACCCCTGAGGATGTTGAGATGTGTCGTGAGTGAAGAATGTCCGCGATTTGGTGATTGTGCTGTTAAATTTATATGGTACAGGGTCAACGACGTCATAAACAGAGAACTCTCGAAGCTCACGTTGAAAGACCTCATGGAAATGGAGAGGAAGATGAAGGAAGGGAAGAAACGTTGAATTCAGGATTCATAGTGTATCCTGGTTCTTTCGATCCCATCACCTACGGGCACATAGATCTCATAGAAAGGGCCCTAAGAATATTTCCTCGGGTTCATGTGGTGGTAATGGAGAATCCCAGGAAAACTAGCCTCTTCACCCTGGATGAGAAGTACGAAATGATAGATGAAAGTTTGAAAGGTCTTGAAGGTGTCACAGTGGAAAAATGGGAAGGTTTACTGGTGGATTATATGAGACAGACCGGTGCCAGAGTGGTACTCAGGGGATTGAGAGCCTTTTCAGACTTCGATTACGAATTTCAAATGGCACTTGCCAATAAGTACATGTGTCCGGAAATAGAAATAGTCTTTCTGATGACGAATGTGAAGTATCATTTTCTATCCTCGTCGCTCGTCAAGGAAATATTCCAGATGGGAGGAGATGTTAGCCGCTGGGTTCCTCCCCCGGTTTTAAGATACCTTGAAAAGAAACTGGCAAAGAAATAAAACAACGAGGGGGGTTCCACCCCCTCTGTTTATTCCGTATCAAAATTTCATGGGTATATTCCTCGTTTTCGCGTTGCGTATGCCACTCTATCTATTGCCAGGATATACGCGGCCGTTCTCATATCTATGTTGTATTTTTCCTTGATCTTCATCACGTCCTCATATGCTTTGGTCATCATCTCTTCGAGTGCTGCCCTTATTTGATCTACTTTCCAGAAGAAGGCTTGAAGATCCTGTACCCATTCGAAGTAGGAAACTGTAACACCACCGGCATTGGCGAGGATATCGGGAACGACGAGTATCCCTTTCTTGAAGAGTACTTCATCTGCTTCAGGTGTGGTGGGACCATTGGCCCCTTCCACGATTGCTTTTGCCCGTATATTATCAACATTTCCTGCATGTATGGCGTTTTCCAGAGCAGCCGGAACCAGCACATCAACATCGAGTTCCAGCAGTTCTTCGTTGGTTATCTTCTGGCCTTTGGGATAAGTTACCACTGTACCCTGTGTTTTTTTGTGTTCGATTATGGCTTCCACGTCTATTCCTTCGGGATCGTAAATACCACCTTTACTGTCGCTTACAGCAACTATCTTACTGCCGAGTTCTTTGGCTATGAGGAGAGCACTGAACCGCCCAACGTTTCCAAAGCCCTGAACTGCTACCGTAGCTTTGCTGGTATCTATACCCAGCGTCCTCATAGCCAGACCCGCACAAACTTTAACACCGCGGCCAGTTGCCTCTTCCCTTCCTCTCGATCCTCCAAGATCCACAGGTTTGCCGGTTACAACGCCCAGAGCGGTGTAACCAACGTTCATGCTGTAAGTGTCCATGTACCATGCCATTATGTCAGCATTCGTGTTGACATCCGGAGCGGGAATATCGTTGTGTGGACCTATAATGATCTGGATTTCCGAGAAGTATCGCCTGGATAATCTTTCTAGCTCTCTTTTTGAGAGTTTCTTGGGGTCAACCTTTATTCCACCCTTTCCTCCACCGTAGGGTAGATTCATAACCGCTGTTTTCCATGTCATCCAGAAGGCCAGAGCTTTTACCTCGTCAAGGTTAGTGTCGGGATGATACCTTATTCCTCCTTTTGCAGGGCCTCGAGCTATGTTGTGTTGTACTCTGAAACCCGTGAAGACTTCAATGTGCCCGTCATCCATGACGACAGGAAATTCAACTATGAGGCATCGTTTGGGTCTGCGAAGCACATCGGCAAGGTCAGGCTCCAGATCCATGATTTTAACTGCTTTGTTGAACTGTTCAACAGCGGTTTCGTACAGACTTCTTTCTGCCATCGTTTAACCCCCTCCTAATGATTTCGGGCTTTGCCCCTCCCAATGTGAATTTTATACCATGTTTCTTTACGATTTCTTGACAGGAACACTCATCGAATAGAACAGATCACGCTTACAGCGGTGAAGTCATAGAATGTGTCGAGATGTTCGTATGTCTATGATCTCGAAATGTGGGAAAATTGTGGAGTTGTTTTTAAACCAATATGCTAGAATCAAAGGAGAAAAACGTGTGGGAGGGATACACGATGAGAAAATTGACGATTGTTTTGATATTTCTGGGATTCGTGGTGATGGTCGTCGCACAGCTTTCAGACGTTCCCATAAATCATTGGGCGTATGAAAGCGTTAAAAGACTTGTGTCCTTGAAGATATTGAGTGGATATCCAGATGGAACTTTCAGGGGAAACGAGAATCTCACAAGATATCAAGCGGCTGTGGCGCTGGATAGATTGATGAAGTATCTCGAGGCGAAGCTGCCGGCAGCCGTGGATCTCAGTGGTGTGAATTCCAAAATAAACGCTCTGAGCTCGGATCAGAAAGATTTGAAGAAACGTGTGGAAACTATAGAAGCGGTTCTAGAAGGTATAGTTACAACGTTAAAAGATGTGAACGATTCGGACAAGGAGTTGCGTGAAGAGCTGGCGAACATAAAAAACGATTTGAAAGCTCTCAAAGATCAAGTGTTTGGTGGAATAGCGTATGGAGAAGTGGACAAGAGGATAGCTGAGAAGGTGACTCCCATGATACAAAAACTGGATTCCAACCTTTCTCGACTCGAGACCCAGCTGCAAAACTCCGTATCTCAGCTTCAGGCTACGCACGATAAGGATATCGCGGCTCTTTCTGCCAGATTGGCCGATCTTGAGAGTAAGACGGATAACATGTACACAACTCTGAACAGGAACGTGGAAGAAACAGCGAAGGCTGTGGCCGGTGTTGAAGAGCTCAAAAAGAACGTCGTCACATTGCAGGGATCGGTGACCGAATTCGAAATGAAGTTAAGATCCATAGAAGCGGGTGGTGTATCAGCCAATGTGGCGGATCAACTCAAAAAGTTGTCGGCAGGCGTGGCGAAGTTGGAGAGTGTGCAGAATGCTCTTCTGGATAAGGTTCAGAAGTTTGAAAAGCAGCTCAACGATATCAATGGAAAGTTCTCGGATCTTGAAATAAAGGACATGGAATTGGAAACACGCATAGCTGCTATTGAAGCGACTCCTTTTGCCTCCCAGATAGATGTGGTGAAGAAAATGATAGTCGATGTGAGTGCACGCCTGGATGCGCTGGAAGGAAAACAGCAGAATATAGAGAGTAACCTCGCTGACGTCGCCATGTTAAAGTCGGAATTGAACACGCTTCGTTCCATTCTCCAGGTTGATGAAGGCAAGATGGCCAACATGGAGGTAACTCTGCGCAATCACAGTTCGAAGATCTCCGAGATGGGTTCAAAAGTGGAGGAACTCGATGTCACCCAGAAGAAATTGAGTTCACGGGTTTCCGAGCTACAGAATCTTCTGGCAACTTCGGTTAGCGCCCAGGACACGCTGGTAAAGCAGCTGGAAGAGACCAGAAATGAAGTGAACAGCGTAAAAGAGATGGTTACCTCGAAGCCCTGGATGGAGGATATAAGCAGCTCCGCTACAGAAGTAACCGAGAAATTGACGGGTAAGGTGAATATGGCGATGCTTGTGGGGTTCCTCGGTATAGTTGTGGGAGCTGTTGCTCTGGTGCTCAGTTTCCAGTGATGGAGGAGGTTTCAGGATGGAGTGGGTGTACATCGAGGATCTCTCTGCTCACATCGGAAAAGATGTCGAGATACGTGGATGGGTGTGGCGAAGACGTAGCAGTGGAAAGATAGCTTTTCTGAATGTTCGAGATGGAACGGGTTTTGTGCAATGTGTTCTGGAAGAAAAGGATGATCCTGACCTTTTCCAGCGCGTTTCCAAGCTGGATATCGAAACCAGCATAATTGTCAGGGGCAGGGTGGTGTCGGATCCTCGATCACCTGGTGGTTTCGAGATAAGGTTGAATGGGGTAGAAGTGATTCACGAACCCATCGACCTCTTTCCCATCAGAAAGAAAGATCATGGTGTTGACTTTCTCATGAATCATCGTCATCTCTGGATACGTTCCAAGAGACAGTTCCATGTTCTCAGGATACGCCACAGGATAATAAGAGCAATAAGAAACTTTTACGATGAGAAAGGATTCGTGCTCGTGGATACCCCCATCTTCACCGGGGCGATAGGTGAATCAGCAGGTAACACTTTCGAACTGGACTACTTCGATTATGGGAAAGTTTACCTCGCTCAAACGGGACAACTCTATTTGGAAGCTGCCTGCATGGCGTTGGGACGTGTGTACAATTTCGGCCCGACGTTCAGAGCAGAAAAGTCGAAGACCAGAAGGCATCTCATAGAGTTCTGGATGAACGAGGCAGAAATGGCTTATTATGAACACGAAGACAACATGCGCTTGCAAGAGGAGCTGGTTACCTATGTGGTGAGAGACGTGCTTGAAAATGCCCTGGAACATCTCGAAGCTATCGGACGTGATGTGAGAAAGCTGGAGAAGGTGACCACACCTTTTCCACGTATAACGTACGACGATGCCATAAAACTGCTCAAAAAGAAAGGTTTCAATGTGGAATGGGGAGATGACATAGGCGGTGATGAAGAAACGGCCATAAGCGAAGAATTCGATAAACCGGTGATCGTGGAGAAATATCCACGAAAAATAAAGGCCTTTTACATGCAACCTGATCCACAGAGACCTGAGGTGGTCCTGTGTGATGATATGCTGGCTCCCGAAGGATACGGGGAGATAATCGGTGCTTCTCAACGTATCCACGATTACGATCTTTTGAAAGAACGTATAGAAGAATTTGGATTGCCCCTTGAAGCTTACGACTGGTATCTGGATCTCAGAAAGTATGGTAGCGTACCTCATAGTGGATTCGGATTGGGATTGGAAAGAACGGTAGCATGGATATGTGGTTTGGAACACGTGAGGGAAGCTATACCTTTCGCGAGAACGTTGTACAGGGTATACCCGTGATGGAGGGATAACATGTCGGAGATTCTGTCGCCCCGTGCTATGGAAGGCGACGATTTCATGGTAAGTTTGAGACCGAGATGGTTGAAAGAATACGTGGGTCAGAGTAAGGTGAAGAAACGACTCGAAATAGCGATTGAAGCTGCGAGAATGCGCAACGAAGTTATAGATCATGTGTTGCTGGCTGGGCCTCCTGGTCTGGGCAAAACAACTCTGGCGCATGTTATAGCCAACGAAATGGGAGCGACGATTCATACCACCAGTGGGCCGGTGATAGAAAGACAGGGAGATTTAGCTGCTATAATAACGAGTTTGGAATACGGCGATATCCTGTTCATAGATGAGATCCACAGATTGAGTCGCTCGGTGGAAGAAATACTTTATTCTGCGATGGAGGATTTCA
Organism: Thermotogae bacterium; assembly: GCA_021161835.1. Taxonomy (GTDB): domain Bacteria; phylum Thermotogota; class Thermotogae; order UBA12178; family UBA12178; genus JAGGZV01. The sequence continues at coordinate 27,578 of JAGGZV010000066.1, forward strand.
GGATAGATATAATGATCGGTAAAGGGCCAGGCGCTCGTTCCATACGGGTGGATGTGCAACCGTTCACGTTGATAGGTGCAACCACTCGAAGCGGTTTGATAAGTTCTCCTCTGCGAAATAGATTCGGTATGATCTTCGAGCTGGAATTCTACACGGTTGAAGAGCTGATGCAAATAGTGATGCGTTCAGCCAGAGTGCTGGGTATAGAGATAACAGAAGAGGGTGCCAATTTCATAGCCTCACGGGCACGTGGAACTCCAAGGATAGCCAACAGATTGGTGAAACGCACTCGCGATGTGGCCACGGTACGCAAGATCGATAGGATAACCGTGGAAGTTGCCAGAGAGACCATGGAACTTTTCGAAATAGACGATCATGGGCTGGATGCCATGGACAGAAAGATACTCCGTACCATGATAGAACTCTACGGTGGTGGTCCCGTAGGATTGAAGGCTCTGGCCGCCAGTCTCGGTGTGGAACCGGATACCATAAGTGAGGTTTACGAACCCTACCTGCTACAGTCAGGTTTCATAACCAGGACGCACAGAGGCAGGGTGGTGACCAGGAAAGCCCTGGAACATCTGGGTTACAAAACCAACTTTGGGCCCTTATGGGGTGAAGAATGAGAGTTGAAGTGCTCAAATGTAATTATGAAAGAGTGTTAAAGGAGATAAAGGTTGCCTGTGAAAACGTTGGAAGATCACCGGATGAGATAACCATCGTGGCCGTTACCAAGAATGTCGATGTAAATACCATGATGCTTGCCCACAGTGTGGGGATAAAACATTTTGGTGAGAACAGAGCACAGGAACTGCGTGACAAGTATCCGGAGCTGGAGGATCTCGATGTAACATGGCATTTCATAGGGCGGATACAGACGAACAAGGTGAAATACTTTGTGCCAATTTGTGAGTATGTGCACTCACTCTGGCGCATCGAGGAAGCGAAAGAAATCCAGAAAAGGGCCGATAAACTGGGCAAGAACATCAAGATTTTTGTGGAGGTCAATATCGCGGGTGAAAGTACCAAAGCAGGATTGAACGAAGTGGAGTTGAAAGGATTCTTGAAAGAACTGAGGGTATACGATAGGCTGGAGATCATCGGACTCATGACCATGGCACCTTATGTAGAAAATCCGGAAGAGGTGAGGTGGGTTTTTAGAAGGTTAAGAGAGAAGCTGAATGAGCTGAAGAATCTGAACGGTGGAAATATAAAACTCGAGCATCTTTCGATGGGGATGAGCAACGATTACAGGATAGCGGTGGAAGAGGGAGCAACCTTCGTGAGAATAGGTACCGCAATATTCAGGGGAGGTGAAAAATGATGTTCGTTCTATCCAATTTCATAAATGCGATAGCAGTAATATTGCGGATAATCATAGATTTCGAGATTTTCATGATAATAGTATCGGTGATACTGAGCTGGATAATGCATATGAACTATCATCCCGTGCGTCAGTTCTTTGATTCCATGGCGGAGCTGGTTGTTGGCCCTATCAGACGCTGGTTGCCGTTCTTGCATATAGGGTTGGTGGATCTTTCGCCCATGGTTGCCATTCTACTGCTGATATTCCTCGATTCTTTCGTGGTTGAAACACTTTTCGACCTTGCGAGGGTTCTGAGATGAAAGCGGGTATCGCGTATAACCCCAAGATTCCCAATGCATTGAATAAGTGTGAGTTGATACGTGAGGAACTCAAAAAGAAGGGTGTTGAACCTTCTTTTATGGCCACCATTTTCAATCTTCCTCCTGAAGCAAAATGTGATGTCCTGGTGATCGTAGGTGGAGATGGTTCGATGCTCCACTCGGTAAGGTGGTTGATGGAGCATGATGTCCCTGCACTGGGTTTGAAGCTTGGTAGATTGGGGTTTCTCATGGCTTATTCCTTTGAGGAGCATGAGAGGGCGATTCTGGATCTGGTGGAGGGACGCTTGAAGGAAACAAAGTTGGATCTCATGAGCGTTGAGTACGGCAACATCCGGGAATGGGCACTCAACGATATGGTTGTGGAGCGGTTCGATTCTTACAGGACCCTGGAAGTTTGTGTTGAAACTTCCGAAGGTGAACTGTGTTTTCTTGGTGATGGCGTTGTCGTTTCCAGTGCCGTAGGTTCCACTGCATATAACCTGGCTGTTGGTGGTGCCATAGTGATGCCACACCTGAGAGTTTTGCAGATAGCTCCAATGAACGTGCACGGGACGTTGAGAACATCGGTGGTGATAGGAGAACATGAAAAGCTTTCTGTTAGATTGCGGGATGGAACGGCCAAAATGGTGGTGGATGGTTACAGGGTCTACAAATTGGATAAGGATGAGGAAGTGCTGGTTTCCCTTTCCACACGAAGCGTGAGGATTCTCGGAAATGCGAATAGAACGTTTTTCGAACTTTTGAAGAGAAAGTTCAATTACGGTGTCGGTAAATTGCGCGGATGAAAGTGGAAGGTGATGGAATGGCCGGTACAACGGCACAGAAGATTCTCGACGGTTATTTTGATGAGTGTGCGGATTTTCTGAGAATGGGAGAAACCATCTTCGATCTATGGCTTGAAGCTCTGGAAACATACGATCGTCAACTGTTTGAAGAGGTTATAAATTCTGCTCCCAATGTAGAAAAGCAATATTCGAAGGTTTTAACTGCGTTCTTGACCACCATTTCTCTTGTCTTACCCGTTGGAAAAACTCTGAGAAAGATAACGGGATTTTACGACATGGTGAACGATACCTTCAACCTCATGGCGAATCTGAGAAAAGCTTCGGAACTCATCGTGATATTACCTGATCTCCATAGAGCTATCCCCGCAGATATTGTGAAGATGGCACGGTTGGTACGCAGGATGTACGACACGGCTTTGATAGTTGCTTTTGCTGCCGATGATCATCTTGAAATGGCTAAGCAGATATGTGCTCTGGACAACAAGGTGGATGTTTACGAACGTGCAATATCGTCTGAACTTTTGAAAACCCAGACGGAGAGAAGTTTTAATCTTCTGAAAGCCGTAGGACACATCGAAGAAATGGGGGATATATGTACAGACATAATTTGTAAAGCTGTGTTCGCCGTTGACGACATTCTGTGCTTCTGTTATAACGACACGCTGATAATATCGGAGGGCCATAATTTGTGAAGATTCTGGACAGATACGTGATCAAGGAATCGATCCTCCCGCTTTTGATAGGACTTGGGGGATTCGTGGTTTTTGTCAGCGTTGAACTCCTTTATCAACTTTCTGACATAATAGTGCGTTACAGGGTGGGGTTTGACAAACTGCTGATACTTCTGTATTATCAACTACCTTACTTTCTGGTAATGGGGATACCCGTCGGTGTGCTCTTCTCCATCTTCTGGGTCATATCGCGCTTTGCGACCAGCAACGAGATCGTTGCCATACAGGTGCACGGGATAAACTTGAAACGTTTGGTTGTTCCGTTCATGATTCTTTCGTTCATATTATCGGGTGTTGCGTACCTCTTAAACGATTTTGTAGTACCGAAATCCAACAGGAAGTTTGAAGAAGCGAGAATGCGTTACATTTTCCGTCGCAATCCCGAAGATGCGTTAAAAATGATAGAAACGGATACATTTGTCAAGATAGGGAATGACAAGTATTTCTACATCAAAAGGTTCGACAAAAAGACGGATACCTTTTACAACGTTCTGATATATGACCTGTCTTCCGGGCGAACCAGTGTGATTCACGCCGAAAGAGCCTACAGGAAGAACAACAGATGGTATCTGGAGAAAGGCAGAACCTACACGGTCAGGAGAGACGGACTGCTCACCTTCGATATGAGTTTTGAGGAGATGGAACTGGACATAGCCAAAGAGATAGAAGAATTTGTGCGTGCCGCGAAAACTCCTTGCAGTATGACGAGCAGGGAATTGAAGAAAAAGATAGAGATTTTCAGGAAACTTGGTGTTCGTACATGGGCTTTGGAAGTGGAATATCAGGAAAAATTTTCCACCTCGTTCGCTCCTGTAATAATCGTGATACTGGGTGTTCCGGTTTCCCTCTTTTTCAATGTACGCAGCAAATCCTGGAGTGTGATCCTTACTTTTATCCTTGTGGTATTGTATCAGGGGAGTGACGCCTGGATTTCTGCTCTCGGGAAGGAGGGGATGATCAAGCCTGCTCTGGCTCCGTGGATTCCGAACATCGTTTTCGGCATTGTCGGTACTTTTCTCTTTATGTTGATAAGCACGAAGCTGATGTACGTGATAAAAGAATTTTTCAGTTATTTCCGCGGCATCATCCTTCTTCCTCTGTTGCTGATGATGTTCATACCTGTGGGTGTTCAGGCTACCGAATTGGTGAGCATTGAAGCCTCCAGTTTGATCCAAGAGGAGGAAAATATGGTATTTCTGGGAGGGGTAAAAGCACGGTTTGAAAACATGGAAGTTAGTGCATCCATCGCCACCGTAACAGAGAAAACTTTCGTGTTTTCAGGTCGTGTGGATGTGATGGGGTTGGAAGATGTGGAGAGTATAAAATCAGAACTCCTGTGCATTTCTGAAGATAGGGCAACTTTCACAAATGCCACATTGACCACAAGTTCAGAATTTCAAGTGCTCTCCAGTAGTCTCGTGGTTACCTTCGAACGAGAGGAAGAGAAACGAAAGGTGAAGGAAGCGTATTCGGAAAACCCTTCAACCGTCCTGATATCCCCGGATAGATGGTATAGAGTGGAAAAATTCATTTATCAGCCCGGTGAAAGCAAGTTCGAAGCGTTTTTCTTCAGAGCCAAGGAGAAGATGAGAAGAAGCGATGGTCAGGAGAAAACAGTATGGATTGGAGGCCCTTTTCTATCGGCTCAGTTGATGGAAGGGAAAGTCGCCACCGTTACTTTCTTTGCTTCTTATTTCACCAACTGCGATTACATTCCCCCACATTACGAACTTGAAACGAAGAAAATGGTGATAACTCCTGACAGATTGCTGGTGGGTGAGGATGCACACTTTGAAGTCCTCGGATTTCCCCTTTTTTATTATCCCGTTTATTTCACGAATCTGGAAAGGAGAAGACAACCCATGGAAGTGTCATTCGGGTTGAGTAGGGACAAAGGGTTTGGTTTTGCTTTGAAACACAACTTCGATCTTTGGGCGGGGAACGGATACATGCTCTATGAATACAGAGGGGAAAGTAGTGTGAGAGTCAATTATGAAAAGGTTGTGAAAGACGATTATACTTTCAAATTCAACTGTGGTCTGCCTCAAGGTAACATCACGATGCTCATGAACAAAAAGTTCCCTGATGGTATAAACGCACGCTTGAATGTGAAATCCAGTGTTTACGAAGAGGGATGGAGAAACGATTATCTTTTGAGTCTGAGCAGAAAAAGTGGTTTCTCCGATTATACGAACTTTTCTTTAAGCTTTCTGCCTGGTGGAAAGAAAACACTTCGTTTCCCGGACTATACTCTCAAGAATTTCAAAATGAGTGTGTTCGATATCCTGGGTATCACGATCACGTATTTGAAGTTCACGAACCTGATTTACGCGTCCGGCGGTATGTCTGTTCTGGACCCTCAGGCCGACGTTCGAAGAGATATGACTTTGAAAGGCAAATACAACTTCTCCAAATATGGTGCTCTTGAAAACAAAGGTGATTACCGTTTCAGCTTTGAAGATAGGAATGGTGAAACCACCTCCAAATTCTTCCTCGATCATGAAATCAGGTATGCCTTAATGGATTCAAAAGTGGAAGGAAGCTGGGGTAAAACTTTTCAGAAGATCAATCTATATGCGCGGGCTGGTGTGAATACTGGTGATGAAGCCACCAGAGTTGGTATGGGACTGGACTGTTCCCTGAAATACGGTGCTCCCACCGGAAATCTTTCGATGGAACTGGGATATTCTTTTCACAGGGTCAAAGGTGAAAATCTTAGAGCTTTTCGGTACCTCACGGGAGATCTTCATACCCTCACCCTGCGTACAACTTTGAAACCCTTGCCGTTCGTTACCCTGGAGGTAAGAGACATCAAATACGATGTGGAAAAGACTGAACTCCTCACCGATCCTCATTTTGTAACCAGCAGTACATGGCGAGATGGAAACTGGAAGATGAGTCTCAAAACGAATTCGGTACTGTCACGATTGGATGGAGTGTTGAAAAGCACGATGTTAGATACCTCGCTGAGTTATACTGGTGAACCTGGCAAATTTTCCTATTCAATAGCTTTCAATGTCGCGTGGGATCGTGATCCCCTCGTCGACAAGATGGTGAGCAGGTTCAGTTTAAAATTGTCGAAAAAATGGTATTTTATAAAGAGTTTGACGTTGAATGGAAGTTATGTGGTGAACACTCCATTCACCGATCCTGAGTTTTATACCTTCAACATGAAGGGAAAAATCAAACTGGACGATGGGGAAGTAAACGTGAAAGGTGTCAGGTATACTTTGGGAAGGGGTTGGACTTTGAAACTGGAGAAGAAGCTTCATCATGATGTGTACGATTTTGGTGTTGGTGAAACCCTATATTACAGTGACGGTGTATGGAAACTGGTGGGTGGGAAGGCTTTCGTGGAGAGGGAACTCCACAAATGGAAGGGAAGGTTGAATCTGGAATTTGCATATGATGGCAAGGAGTGGCATTTCGATAGCTGGACGTTGAAATTCTGGTTGAAGGATTTCCCGGAGAAATTCGTAGAGTTTTTTGTTTCAGAAGAAAAGTTTGGTTTGAGTGTTGGTATATTTTGAACGATAAAGGGAGGGTTCAGGATGAGAGTACAGGGGATCGATCACATAGGGGTAGCTGTCCAATCAGTGGATAGCGCTCTGGAGCTTTATTCCGGAGTCATGGGTTTGAGGGTAAAAAAGGTGGAAATTCTGGAAGACAGAAGGTTGAAGGTGGCATTTCTGGAGATCGGTGAGATCAGTTTTGAACTTCTTGAACCTCTTGAGGGTGAAGAGGTGGTGAGCAAGTTCCTGGAAAAGCGTGGGGAAGGTTTGCATCATGTGGCCTTATTGGTTGATAATCTGGAAGAATGTGTGAAATACCTGCATGCAAAAGGTTTACGCACACTGGGAACCCAGCCCCAGAAGGGGGCAGAAGGAAAGAGAATCATGTTCCTTCATCCAAAGGATACGCATGGCGTACTGCTGGAACTGGTGGAAAGGATGAAAGGAGGAGAAACCGGTGAAATCCATGAGTGAAAGAATCGAGGAGTTACGCGGAAGATCTCAGCTGATCGAACAGGGTGGTGGTAAGGAGAAGATAGAAAAGCAGCACAAAAGTGGAAAGCTTACGGCAAGAGAACGTCTGGAATTGCTGCTGGATAAGGGAAGCTTTGTGGAACTCAACAAATTTGTAAAACACAGGTGTACGTTCTTCGGCCTGGACAAGATGGATCTCCCGGCGGATGGTGTGATAACCGGAATAGGTACCATAGATGGGAGACAGGTTGCTGTATTCGCCCAGGATTTCACGGTGCAGGGTGGTTCACTTGGAGAGATGCATGCAAAGAAGATCATGTTTCTGCAGGATATGGCCATGAATCTGGGTATACCCATAGTGGGAATAAACGACTCGGGTGGAGCCAGGATACAGGAAGGTGTGGATTCCCTGTTCGGATACGGTGGAATATTCTACAGAAATACACTGGCTTCAGGCGTGATTCCTCAGATCACAGTGATTGCCGGCCCTTGTGCGGGTGGTGCGGTGTACTCGCCCGCGATAACAGATTTTGTGATAATGGTTGACAAAATAGCCAGGATGTTCATAACGGGTCCCAACGTAATAAAGGCGGTTACAGGAGAGGAAGTAACACAGGAAGAGCTTGGGGGTGCCATGGCGCACAATAAGATAAGTGGTGTTGCACATTTCATGGCTCAGAATGACGAGGCGGCACTTCAACTGGTCAGACGGTTATTGTCTTATCTCCCTCAGAACAACATGGAGGAACCTCCAGAAATTACAGGAGATTACGATCTTTCGGTTTCCGATGATATAAACGATCTGGTTCCGGTGGATCCCAAGAAGGCTTACGATGTGCGAGATGTGATAAAACGTGTGATGGACAAGAACAGTTTTCTGGAAGTTCACGAGTACTTTGCACCCAACATGGTGATAGGGTTCGCCAGAATAACGGGTAAAGTGGTGGGTATCGTGGCCAATCAGCCCCGTATATACGCAGGTGCAATAGATATAGATGCCTCCGATAAAGCCGCAAGGTTCGTGAGATTCCTCGATGCCTTCAACATCCCCATAATAACCTTCGTTGACACTCCCGGTTTCCTGCCCGGAGTGGCGCAGGAACACGGTGGGATAATACGTCATGGAGCCAAGTTGTTGTATGCTTACAGTGAAGCCACCGTTCCAAAGATAACCATAATTCTGCGCAAAGCTTACGGTGGAGCTTACATATGTATGGGCAGTCAACATCTGGGGGCGGATATGGTGGCAGCCTGGCCCACGGCGGAGATAGCAGTTATGGGTCCGGAAGGAGCGGTGAACATAGTATTTCGGAAAGAAATAGAGAAGGCGGATAATCCCGAGGAACTCCGACAAAAGCGTATAGAAGAATACAAGGAAAAATTCGCCAATCCATACATGGCAGCGCAGCGTGGATACGTTAACGATGTCATTGAACCCGTTTCAACCAGAGCATGGCTGGCAAAGGCTCTGGAGTTGACCCGAACGAAAGTGGAGGCTCGGCCAACCAAAAAGCATGGGAACATCCCTCTATGAGGAGTGATGATCTGTGATATGGAACCTCACTTTCCTTGGAATACTGATAGTGTTTCTGGTTCTGGGGATTCTGTATGTTTTCTTCATACTCATGGGAAGGCTCTTCTCCAAGAAAAAGCCGGTGGTACTGGAGACGGAGAGGGGTATATATACTGTCCCATCCGCACCGGTGACACGTGAAAAATCTGAAAAGAAAGAGGAAGAAAATTTCGATGAGCTGGCTGTTGTGATAGCCTCCGCTGTAGCTGCTTACATGGGAGAATCCCGGAATTTCAGGTTGAGGAGTTTCAGGCCGGTGGAAGAGCCACGGACTAATCCCTGGAAATTCCGTACACCTGTATTTTCCTGGAAAGCCCGTGGCTGGAAGAGACGTTTCGATGACGGGTTGAGGGGGAAAACGGCTGTGTGGGGAGGGAGAAGAAGATGAGCCATGGGGTACTCAAGATAGTTGATCATCCGCTTGTGAAGCACAAACTCACCATAATGAGGGACGAGAATACGGGTCCTAAGGAATTCAGGGAACTGCTCAGGGAAATAACGTTCCTTCTGGGTTATGAGGCAACAAGGCACATAGAAACGTTTGATGTGAATATAAAAACGCCCATAGGTGAAACCATGGGGGAGATGATACAGGACAAGAAGGTAACTATCGTGCCCATATTGCGTGCAGGACTTGGTATGGTAGATGCTATGTTGCAGCTTCTTCCAAATGCATCTGTGGGTCATGTGGGGCTCTATAGGGATCCGAAGACTCTTCGGCCCGTGGAATATTATTGCAAATTTCCCGACATGACGGATAATTACGTCTTCATTCTGGACCCCATGCTTGCAACGGGATACTCGGCAGCTGCTGCCGTGCGCATGGTTAAGGAAAGGAGTGTGCGTGAAGTGAAGATCATATCTCTAATAGCTGCTCCGGAAGGCGTGGAAGTGCTGGAGAAGGAACATCCCGATGTCAGGATCTATACAGCTTCGCTCGATTCACATCTGAACGAACATGGATACATCGTTCCAGGGTTAGGGGATGCGGGGGACAGATTGTACAGGACGAGGTGAACCATGAACGTAAGACGTGTACTGGTGAGTGTGAGTGAGAAAGAGGGACTGTGTGGATTTGTCAAGTACCTGAAAGATCGCGACGTAGAAGTTGTGGCAACTGAAGGCACCGCGAATTATCTCCAAAATAACGGTATCGATGTACTGAGGGTAAGTGAACTGACGGGTTTTCCTGAAATCCTGGGTGGCCGGATAAAAACGCTTCATCCAGAAATATTCGGTGGAATACTGGGGTCCAGAAGGGATGGAACCCACCTTCGGGAAATGGACGTCAGAGGAATAAAGCCCATTGACATGGTGGTGATTAACTTCAGGCCTTTTCTCAAAGTTGCCGAGCGTACCATGGACGAGAACGAGCTGCTCGAAAATCTGGATGTGGGCGGACTGGCGCTCCTTCAAGCTGCTGTGAAGAATTACAGAGATGTGGTAGTGGTATGTGATCCTGAGGATTACAGGATAATAATGGATAGCCTGGAACAATGCGGGGATATACCACTCCAGTTGCGCAGAAGATTGGTTTTGAAGGCCTTGAAAATGCTGGTGGATTACGAGAAGAAGATTTACGAGGTTCTAAAAGAATTGTTTGGAGAACCTCTGGAGTGACACAGAAAGGAGTGAGTGTAGGGTGGATCTCAAGAAGTGGATAAGAGACATACCAGATTTTCCCGTCAGAGGTATCATTTTCCGCGATATTACCCCCTTGCTTAAAGATCCAGAGGCGTTTCGTGAAGCCATAAACATGATGAAGGAGAAAGTATCCGACATCAAGATAGATCTTCTCGTTGCACCTGAAGCTAGGGGCTTCATATTTGCGGCTGCTCTGGCTTACGATATGAAAAAGGGATTCGTTCCCATCAGGAAACCGGGAAAATTACCATACAAAACTGTATCCATAGAATACGATCTCGAATATGGAAAGGCGGAACTTCACATGCATGAAGATGCGATCAGGCAGGGAGACAAGGTACTCATTGTGGACGATGTTCTGGCAACTGGAGGAACGGTGAGCGCCATAGCGAAACTGGTGGAAGAACAGGGAGGTGTTGTTGCAGGAATACTCGCGCTGGCTGAATTGAGTTATTTGAATCCCAGGACCAGGATAGGGAATTACAGGGTGGAAACGCTGATCGTTTATTGATGTTAGAGGGGGAGTGAGACGATGCTCAAATTGAATGTGAAACCCGCTCTCCTATTGCTGGAAGACTCAAAAATCTCTGCTGTTAAGGGCGAACTCAAAAAGTGTATTAAAAAGTTTCATGGTTCGCCACCCGGTTTCGTGCGAATACTCTACGACGATCGTGTGGTGCGGGAAATTGAGGAATACTCGGAAAAGCTGAAAAAATATGAAAACTTCGTTGTTGTTGGAATAGGTGGTTCTGCGCTCGGTAATCAAGCCCTGCAGAATGCTTTGCGACCCATGGATTGGAATTTTCTTACGTCTAAGGATAGAGAGGGGTACTGCAGGGTTTTTGTAATTGACAACGTGGACCCCGATCTGGTACGTACCACCCTGAAAATGGTCGAACCCGAGAAAACGATTTTCAATATAATATCAAAATCCGGTGGTACGGCAGAGGCACTTGCCAATTATTTGATAGTACGTGGTGTTCTGGAAGATGCGGGTCTGGATCCCAGGGATCACCTTGTTTTCACCACCGATCCCAAAAAGGGATTTCTCAGGGAACTGGCCAATCGGGAGGGAATAGATGCTTTCGAGATACCACCCGATGTCGGGGGTAGATTCAGCGTATTGACCAGCGTGGGGCTTCTTTCAGCGAAAGCCGCGGGTATAGACATAAGGGCATTGCTGGAAGGAGCCAGAAGTATGGTGGATAATTCGAAATTGGAGGAAGTAAATGAAAATCTCCCCGCCTTGTTGGCGCTGGTACATTATTTGCACCTCGAGCAGGGCCGCAATATAGCCGTGATGATGGCTTATTCCAATAGATTGCTTACTCTGGTTGATTGGTTCAGGCAGCTGTGGGCAGAAAGTTTGGGAAAGAGGAAGGATGGACAGTGTGGGGTTGGGCAGACTCCTGTTAAAGCTCTGGGCAGTGTTGACCAGCATTCACAGTTGCAACTGTACAACGATGGGCCGGATGATAAGATCATAACTATGCTCAGGATCAGGGAGTTTCATGATGATGTAGAGATTCCTTTGATACATGATGATGAAAGCGTACGGTATCTGGGTGGCAAGAAGCTTTCCGGGTTGTTGAACACGGAATTCGTGGGTACCGCTCTTTCGCTGGTGGAGAGCAATAGACCGGTGGTAATTCTGGACTTTGAGAAACTCGACGAGGAGCATGTAGGGCGGTTTTTCCTGTTGTACGAGATAGCAACGGTGTTCATGGGTGAACTGCTGGGTGTCAATCCCTTCGATCAACCCGGTGTCGAAAGAAGTAAAGTAATAACGAAAGCTCTGATGGGTATGAAAGGTCTTGAGAAGGAAAAGGCTAAAATACTGGCGCGTTTAAAAGAGCTGGAAATGGAGGCGTGAACTCCATGGATCCTTACGTAGCGTGGCTGCTGGATGGGGTGGAAACGAATGGTGTATACCTTGTGGAAGAGGACCTCCCAACTTACATAATCGTTACTCGGCGAGACGAAGTGATCGTGTCCAGAATGAAGATCAGCGATCCTCCTGTGATTTCCGATGTCAACGTGGTGGTTTTAACACCTGATGAATGGGAAAATCTGGAGACGTTGAATCCCGGGTTGAAGAAATTGCTTGAAATTTCGCGAAGAGTGATATGAGCAGGAAAGTGATAGGTGTAACCGGTACGGCAGGGAGTGGTAAAACCCTGCTGACTCGTTTCCTGGCAGCAGAGGGTGCTGTGATCATCGATGTGGATGGTATTGGACACGAGGTGCTCGATGAAATCAAAGAACAACTGGTGGAAAGCTTTGGAGATGGTATAATTTCAGATGGTGAAGTATCAAGGGAAAAATTGGGTGAACTTGTTTTTTCCGATATCACCAAGCTTCATCTTCTCAACAGCATGGTTCATCCCCGTATTAAAGAGAAAATCAGAGATAAATTGCGTAAATTCGAGAATGATGGGATTGTTCTTCTAGATGCGGCGCTTCTGTTCAAAATAGGTCTGGATGAATTCTGTGATAAGGTTGTGTGTGTCCGGGCGAGTAAGTGGAAATGTTTTGAACGTTTGAAGGGACGCTGGTCAGATCCCAGGAAAGCACTGAGGATTATAACCCTGCAGGATGATGAGGAGATCTACAAGCATTGCGATATTGTTGTGTTGAACAATGGGACGAAGAAGAAGCTGAAGGAAAAAGCTAGAGAAATATGGAGATTGCTGGTAAATCAATAAAACTTCGGGGAGGTGTGTAATGTGAAAAAGCTACTCATTCTATTGCTGGTGGGCATTCTAGGGGTTTCCCTCTTTGGCAAAGTGGTGGTGGAGTTCTGGCATGCCATGGGTGGAGGGCATGGAGAAGCGCTCAAGGAAATCATAGCCTCATTCAACAGAGCACATCCGGATGTTGAAATCAAAGGTGTGTACGTGGGGAATTATGGAGTGCTGTCTCAGAAGCTTCTGGCAAGTGCTCAAAGTGGAACCTTACCGGTTCTGTCACAGGCATACTCGAACTGGACGGCGAAATTGATCGAAGGAGGTTATGTACAGGATCTGAATGTCTTCATAAATGATCCTGCTGTTGGGTTCACGAAGGAAGAATGGGAGGATATCTTCGAACCTTTCAGGAAGAACGTTACCTGGGGTGATAAAGTATACGCTCTTCCATTCAACAAGAGCACTTACGTGTTATTTGTGAACACCGATGCCCTCGATCTGGAGGGACTTGAGCCTCCGAAGGACATGACCGATCTTCTCGTTACCGCGTTGGCCCTTACTCAGGATCTGGATGGCGATGGGGAAATAGATCAATACGGTTTTGGTATCAGACCTACCGTGGACACCTTCCAGATTTTCCTGCGACAGAATGGAGGTCGCATACTCACACTGAAGGATGATGGAATGTACGAGATCACAGTTAACTCACCTGAAGCTGTGGAAGCTCTCCAGTTTATGGTTGACCTGGTTCACAAGTACAAAGTTGCTTACATGCAGGGAGGATATCTCAGCGGTCCATTCGGAGACGGGAAGGTAGCAATGTACATTGGAAGTACTGCCGGAAAACCTTATGTGGCCAGAGCCTGTAAAGGCAAACATGGATGGACGTGGGTGCAGCTTCCAAAATGGAAGACATTTGCTCCTCCATTCGCCGGTACAGATGTGATAATGTTCAACACTGCTACTGATGAGCAGAAGAAAGCTGCTTGGGAATTCATGAAATATCTGATGTCTCCTCAGATAACGGTTTACTGGGCAATAAAGACAGGTTACATGCCTGTGAGGAAATCTGCACTCGAAACCGATGCCTGGAAAGCTTTCGTATCGCAAGATGAGATGAATTCCGTCCCGGTGAGTCAAATTCCCTACGGCACGCTGGATCCACAGCTGGGAGTATGGTACGAGATAAGGACGATCGTCGGACGAGCTGTTAGTGATGCCATGTATCTCAAAAAGAGTGTGAAGGAAGCACTGGATTGGGCCTATCAAGAGATAAGGAAAGTCCTAGAAGAAGGATGAAAGATTTGCGAAAACATTGAGAAAATTATTGCGTCATCTTAATTGTTCGACATTCTCAGAAATGTAAGCCCTGCATCCTCAAAAAATCACGCAATATTAAGGATGCAGGGCTTTTATCTTTTATATATGACGATTGTTTTGCACTATTGTGTATATAGTCGCACTTAGAGTTTTTCGCACTATAACCGCAACAGACCCGTAATTTTTTTAATACTTATCAAGTATAATCATTTAAAAATCCTATGTTCAAGGAGGGATATGGTATGTTTAGAAGATTTTTAACAGTAGTGTTGTGTTTGGTCGTGATTTCTTCCATGGTTTCCGCTTTCACGGTTGCTTCCTTTATGGTGAACCTGAGTGAACCAGGAGATGCACTGACATTTGGTAAAACGCCACCACGTCTTTTGAGGGAATGTGATGAATCCCTGACTGAACCGATCACCAGGTGTGTATGTGTCAAGAAAGAATGTAAAGGTGGTTACATGGATTATGTATGTCTCGATATTTGTAAACTGGGGTGTGAAATTGCCAAAAAGAAATATGGTAGTGTAGCGTATTGGGTATGCGTAGCAGGTTGTTATGCAGGCTGCTGGGTTCCGAAAAGGTGTACGTGCGTCGATTATGATTGTGTGACAATTTATCCGTGTAATTGGGGAAATTGAATAATAATGAAATAAATAATGCTAAAAACATATATTTCAATGACAAAACGGAGAGGGGGGTAAACATGAAGAAATTGCTTTTATTCACCATATTGGTAATTTCAATAATCTGTATTGCGGAAAATATGACCTTTATAGTTGGGAAGGACGAGGGAAGCATTGAGAGTATACAGGAGGCCATAGATCGTGCGAGCGATGGTGACACGATATACATAAAACCAGGTGTTTACCAGGAAAATATAGTGATAAAAAACAAAGCGGTGAAGATAATAGGGGAATCTCCAGATGTAAGGCTAGAGGTAGAAGGGTCCGAAGCAAGTCCTGTTGTATACATAGAAGATTCGGAAATTGAGCTCGCCAATTTAACGATCTTTGCCTCAGGTACAATAGCGGTCATGGCGATGAATTCAACGGTTGTTTTCAGGGATATGAATCTAATTTTGGGAGATGCCGTAGGTGTTTTCTTAATAGCAACTGGTACCATAGCCACGGAAAACCAAAATGTGGCTTGTTTCAAGAATGTTAACATGACAGGAGTGAAAACAGAAAAAAGAGTTGGAGGAAGCCGACGGATTGAAGTTCACGATAATCGTGGAATAATCTCCTTGATGGATTACCAGCTTTATGTTTTCAATTCTCGATTTTCCTATTTACAAGTGGGTATTACCACATCGAGCAGAAAAACTCTTATAAGTGATTCGGAATTTCTTTACGATGTTAATGCCTTGGTGCTAGTATCTGGGAACAACCTTGTGTTATCCAACAAGTTTCATAAAGCAATTGAAAGAGCTATTGTGTTGATGGGAAATTGCAGGGTAGAGTTAACCAACAATTCGTTTGCGGACAATACGGTGGATCTTTTCCTTTTAAACGAATCGTGTGATTGTTGTCCTTCTGCTAAGAAATTCACCGGGAGTATTGAGGGAAAGTTTAACATTTTCAAGCACACATTCATCGTTCAGCCAGAAGATACTGTTTTGCCTTCTCACTTCATACGTGGTGAGTAACCATTAAAACTAATCCTTGCCATTTGACATCGGATCTGGCTGAGACCGAGCGTTTCAAAATTGGTGAAAGCAGTAAATTCAAACACAGGGAAAGCCAATAAATATGGAATATCGATTTGAAATAGTGTTCCAAACTGCAAAGAGGGTGAAAAGGTGAAAAAGTGGTGTTTAGTGAGTATATTGGTGCTTTCACTGGTAGTGTTACCTGGTGGTGCTGCTAAGTACAAAACGTTGGCAGATATCCTTCAGGAGGCTTTAAATGTTGTAACAGAAATAACTCCTGTGGAAGCTGCTGCAAAAGTAGGGGAAAAAGATGTTGTGTTTTTAGATGTGAGGGAACCTACCGAAATAGAGAATGGCAGGATACCCGGTGCAGTGGTGTTGCCGCGAGGATTACTTGAGTTTAAGATCGAAAAAATGTATCCCGATAGGGATGCGCAGTTGTTTGTGGTCTATTGCAAAGCAGGTGGTAGAGGCTTACTTGCAACTAAAACACTCATTGAAATGGGATACAAAGCTGTAAACATAAAAGGTGGTATAACAGCGTGGAAAAAGGAAGGTTTACCTCTCGAATAATGCAAAACGGCCCTTCTCAGAAAGAGGGGCCGTTTTACTTGTCTAAGGATCTTCGTTTTCCTTTCTCCATTTTTTCAATTTTTCATGCAACGTGGTACGTGATATACCCAAAATTCTGGACGCTTCTTTTTTATTACCTTTACATTTTTTCAGAACCATGTTGATGTATCGTTTTTCCATTTCCTCAAGTGTGGGAAGTTCTCTGTCGGTTTCATCGAGATGTTCTTCATTGAGATGGTTCATAACATGGGCTGAAGTTATCATACTGCCTTCTAATTTGACAACGAGAGAATACAGAAAATTTTTCAGTTCACGTACGTTTCCACGCCACGGGAGATTTTTCAGAAGTTCCACGGCATCGTCGGATATTTCCACCCCATGCAAGCCGAACTCTTCTTTCGCACGTTCCACGAAGTAGTAGGCCAGATCTTCGATATCTTCAGGACGAGCCCTCAGGGAAGGAATTCTTATTTCCATAACTTTCAATCTGTAAAAAAGATCTTCGCGAAATCTACCTTCTTCCACCATCTCTTCCAGGTTTCTGTTGGTGGCGCATATGATGCGTACATCGACTTTTATCGTTTGAGTACTACCTATCTTTTCAAGTTCTGAAGTTTCAAGGAACCTGAGCAGTTTTGCCTGTACGCCTGGTGGAAGTTCTGCGATCTCATCGAGGAATACTGTACCACCGTCCGCTATCTCAAGTTTTCCCGGTTTTGGAGTATCTGCTCCTGTGAATGCCCCCTTTTCGTATCCGAAGAGTTCGCTTTCGAAGAGAGTATCGGGTATGGCACCACAGTTGACGACCACAAAAGGTTTGCGGCCGCTGACTTCGTGTATGGCTCGTGCCACCAGTTCTTTACCCGTACCGCTTTCGCCCGTTATCAAAACATTTATTTTTTTGGGTCCAACCTTCATTATGGTTTCCTTCAACTTCTGCATGTGAACCGATCTGCCAATAAGTTGGTTGAGAACACTCCGAGATTTCATGAAATCTGCAATTTTTTTATTGAGTTCACGTTTTTCCAGGACCCTTTCTACTTCCGTTATCAATTGATCTTTCTCGACGGGTTTGGTGAAGAAGTTGTACGCACCCTGTTTTATAGCCTTCACCGCGTCTTGAACATCACCGTGTGCCGTGAGTATCAAAACATCTGCTCCCCGGCTCCTGAATTCAGGTACCAGACTAAGACCATTACAATCTGGAAGTTTCAAATCCAGTATAACCAGATCGAAGAACGATTCGATTTTTTCAAGAGCAGTTCTACAATCGGCAACTACTTCTACCTCGAGATTTCTGGATGTCAGGAGTTCTTTGAGCAATTTGGCGAAGGTTGCATTATCTTCCACCACCAGTATTCTTCCTGTCACCACCGCACCTCCTGATCTCCAGAGAGATTATCGTACCTTTGTTGGGTTTAGAACGTAACCTGAGCCTGGCCCCACAGGTATTCATGAATCTTTCTATCAGAACCGTGCCAAGTCCCGTACCATCGGGTTTGGTACTGAAAAAAGGTTCGCGCCAGCGCTTTTGAACTTCCTCGTCCATTCCTCTACCGTCATCGCATATCAGCAATCTGACGTGTTTTTTTCCTTTCCTGACCACTACTCTTACCTTTCCTCCGCTGGTACATGCATCCACAGCATTCTTCACCATATCTTTTATGGCTTCCGTGAAGAGCGAGGGTGAAATGTATCCCCTGATGTCGTTATCTTCTATGTCCAGGTGTAACTTCACTCCTCTGTTTTCAGCATAATGACCGATTTCCTCCATAACTTTTTCAAGATATTGAAGAATTTTGGAACATCTCGGTGTACCTTCTATCTTGTATATGGTGAACATACTGTTGAGAGTCCGTTCGATCTTACGAAGTTCCGATAGTATGGTCTTCAGATGAGGCTCATCCGGGTACTCCTCCTCCAACAATTGCGCGGACAGCTTCGCATTCGCTATAGGGGTTTTCAAACTGTGTGCAAGTCCTGAAAGCATGCTCGATAGAGCTGTCAAACGTTGCGTAATCTCCAGCTTCCTCCTCAATTCTGTCAACTCTGTTATGTCCGTTAATGTGTGAAAAACGTAAGTACCCATTTTTCTGGTGGTTATAAGCAACCAGTGCCCCGAACCGGAGAAAACTATTCTTTTTCCTTCATTGGTACGTGGGAAGGACAGATCCAGCACATTTTCCAATCTGAAAAAGTGTTTACCTATCCACTCTTTGGGATCCACCTGCAGAAGGTCCTTGCAACGCGAGCTCACATAGTTCACCCGACCATCATCGCCAACGGTTATTATGCACGCATCGATTTCATCCAGAAACCTCTGAAACCTTCTCGCCAGTTCCCTGAATGCCAGAGACTCCCGGGAAAAGCGCATGATTATCGAATTCACAGCGTTTATCAAACTGAATATCTGCGAATCTCCGGACATATTGAGTGGCGTGAAACCATGTGGTCGGTTCAATCTGTGAATGGTGTCGTTTATGGGTTTCACAAACCTGTACCGAACGAAAAGTGCGGTAAAGATTCCGCCTACCAGGGCTCCCAGCAACACGCCAAGGAAACCGCCGTGGATAAGGTAAAGAATGATGGGCATCGAAGAGGCAACGATGAACGTCAGTAGCAGAGTATTACGCCTCATCGTGATCTTATCCTCACTTCTTCCCCACCTGTAGCTTTGAAAACGGAAGCCGCATTCCCTTGATTTATGGATATTTCCAGGTATCCTGAGCTATCTTCATGTACCAGTAGTTGCCCTTTTTTGACGTCACCGAATGTTCTGCAGTAAACGGCCTTTTCGATGTGTTTACCAATCTTCACCACCAGTTGAGAATCCAGTTCCACATTCATCTTTTTTAGAAGATCAGCTTCTATGTTCGTCTCTATGTTGCCAAAAGTATCGATGAACGCTACTTCTCCTATTATTTCGTTGCTCATCGAGGTTGCGCGCATGTACTTCAATTCTTCGTATCCCATTATCAGTGGTCCAACATCTTCAACCGGGTATCCCATATCCAGATAAGCAGCCGTAGGTGCAAAGATATCTCTCCCATGAAAGCTATGTGAAACTTCACGGCGCATGAAGGAAGGATTTGTAATTTCTCTGATCTCGCGAACTCCATATTTTTCAGCCACGAGTGTGAATATACCGTTATCAGGTCCCACGAATATAAAATCGTTCGTCGTTTTCATGACGATCGATTTTCTCGACGTTCCCACGCCGTAATCCACCACGCAGAGAAAAACGGTATTTTTCGGGAAATCCCGGGAAGCTCTGTACAGAATGTGCATGGCTTCCCTTACGTTGAAAGGGGTAATTTCATGTGTCAAATCCACCACCACGGCCGATGGATTTATGGAATATATTATGGCCTTTGCAACACCCACATAGTAACTTCTGGTTCCCCAATCGCTCAGAAAGCCGATCATATCTCGCTCTCCTCGATGGCCTCTTCAATGTTTTTGCCGTTCTTGAGAGCGTCGTACACTTTCCGTAACTTCCTTATGTCTTCCCATGTCTGATATTTTGGTGATCCCGGAGCTTTGGAAGGGACGCGCAGGAGATAGCTTGGATGATACATCGCGAAGAGTTTTATCCCCGCCTTCCAGTCAAAGAATTTCCCCCGTGCTTCTTTCATGGAGATGTTGCCACCATTGAAGAATGAAAATGCCGTACCTCCCAGACAAACTATGACCTTCGGGTCTATTATAGCCACCTGGGCAAGCAGAAAATGCGAACATGCTCTTTGTTCTTCGGGTTTTGGTGCACGATTACCCGGTGGCCTGCATTTCACGACATTGGCTATGTAGACATCCTCCCTTTTAAACCCTGCTGATTCAAGGATTTTATCCAGCAATCTTCCTGCCTTGCCAACGAACGGTCTGCCCGTCAGGTCCTCTTCTTCCCCCGGCCCTTCTCCCACGAAGATTATGGGTGAATCCAGAGAACCTTCTCCCGGAACAACATTGGTTCTACCTGTATGAAGAGGGCAGGCTTTACATTTTGCTATCCTCTCTTCTACTTCTCGCATCAACACGTTTTTATCCATCGGCATTCATTCCTCCCTAATAATTGGTTGAAGAGCGTTTCACAAGATTGTCCAATGTTCTTCGTATCATCGAGGCGCGGGTATCGCCTATACCATCAACGTTCTTGAGCATTTCGTGTGAAGCTTTAGAGAGATTGGTGATGTTTCCGAAGGTTTTCACAACGTTGAAGGCCACACTCATGGGGATTCGTGTACTGCTTCGCAGTACTCTGAATCCTCGCGATTCCACTATTATCTCCGAAAGCTGTTGTGAGGAAGAAACATCGTAATTCAGGGTTCGAGCTATTGCGAGCATCCCCAGTATTTCCTTTTCCGAGAGTTCGAGAATCCTATCAAGTACTTCTGAAGGTTTGAAATCATCGGTGATGGTGTTGTAATAATCCATAATCAGCAATTCCGTGGTTTCTTCCAGGCCTTCTGACATCTCATCCAGCATCAGTTGTGAAAGTCTACCTTCTACTCCCAATTCCACGAGGTATCGTCTAACTTCTTCTTCTATTTTCATGGCCAGAATGGCTCTACTGAATATCTCACACACATCCTTCAGCGTTACCCTGTTTTCTACTTCCAGAATGTCCAGCTGAAACAGAAGTTTGTCGAAATTCTGTCTGTATTTTTCGTAGGTGTTAAGAGCTTGATTGACACGTGTCATCAGTGAGGCAACGTCACCCAGAGTATGCTTTTCTTCTCCATAATAAACGGTTATGGTTTTACGACGCCGGGAAATGGCAACAACCAGCTTTTTCAATTGCTTGGCCAGCCGTTCAGCTGTCCTGTGTCTGGTACCTGTTTCCAACGTGGGAATGGTTGGATCGGGTACCAGGTGCACATTCGCTGCAAGTATCTTGCTGCCATCGTCACTTAGGATGATGGCGCCATCCATTTTCGCCAGTTCGTAAAGTCTTTGAGGGGTAAAATCCGAATGGAGTCTGAATCCACCCTGGAAAACATAGCTGTAGCTCTCGTAGTCATCCACAAAAACGAGTAATGCACCGCCTGAGGCATTCATTATGTTGTCTATACCCTTCCTCAATTCTGTTCCAGGTGCTATCAATTTTAACTTTGATAGAAATTCGTTTGTCATATTTCTATTGCACCCCTTCGATGCTTTTGACGATGATAAAGGGGGTTTCTTCCAGGCATCCTTTTTTGAAAATACTCACTATGTCTGCAAGAAACACTTTTGTTCCTCCCAGCTCAATAACGGTAACATCCCTTATACCTGTCAATCCCATGATGAATACGGTGAAGTTCCCATGGCGTGATTCCAAATGTCTGTAATCATTCGAGAGAACCTTTACCGTTTTCTCCTTTATGCGTGCACCCTGTTCTTCCCACGCAAGTTTTAACCTGTCCAGAAAGGGTCTGTTCATCGCTTTCACGAGTTCCTCTTCTTTTTCAAGAGGTAGATTCAGGACCTTCCGGTAAGCTTCGAAGACTTCCCGAAAGGTTCGAGCATAAAACATCCAGTGCTGCCACCAGTCGTTTTTATCATGTTCGAGAATTTTGAAGAATAGATTGGTTTTATCCTGCACTATACTCCTCATATCACTCAAAGTCTCACGATATCCTTGAAGATCAGCACATCAATGGGTTTTGAGAGAAATTCTCCGAGATCAATCGTTCCACTCACGTATTCGATACGCTCGAAATGTTTTGCAAATTCATCGACGGATGCTATCTCGAATTTCAGGTACGTTGTTCTATAATGCATGGGAATCACCAGTTTCGGTTTCAGGATTTCCACTATTTCAACGGCTTGTTCGGCGTCCACTGTAAACGTACCACCTACGGGTATCATGAGAACATCCACAGGTTTCATAAGATCCGTGATATTCTGGCCGGGCACATGACCAATATCTCCCATATGTAGAAGAGTGTATTCACCATCTGATATTTTGTAAACGATGTTTTTGCCTCGATATCTTCCTCTCTCGCTATCGTGGAAGGTTTCTATACCTGTGATTTTCAAATGTTCGTATTCGAATTCTCCAATAGAATCAATTATTTTGGGATTTCCCTTCACGAATTTGTGGGCATTGTGATCGAAATGCTGATGACTTTCCGTCACCACATCTGCTTTCACATCGTATGGAGGATAACCTATACTGGGATCGTAAGGATCTGTAACCAGTTTGACACCCTTGGTTTCTATCAGGAAACACGCGTGTCCTAACCAGGATATTCGCATTGTTTTTCTCCCCTTTCAAAAAAAGTATAGCATGTTAAAGCTATACTAGTCTAATGAACGTTCTCGCAGTTTCCTGACAACTTCCCGCACCTTCTGTAATTTCCCTTCATGAGCTATCAACAACCCTTTTTCAGTGTCTATAACTATAACGTCACTCAATCCCACCACTGCTACAGGCTTCCCCCTGCTTCTGACGTATACCCTTTCTCCATCCACTATGACCACGTTACCTCTATCTGCGGTATAACCTTCTATTTCTCTTATGGATGCCCAGTTACCAACATCGGACCAATCGAAACTGGCTTTAACCATACGTACTCTTCTGGATCTTTCCATAACCGCGTAATCAACACTTATTGGTGTTACATTTTTGTATATTGCTTTCAGGACTTCTTGATTTCTAAGATTCCGTCCTTCGAACTGGTGGTATAACTCTGGAGCGTACAACCTGACTTCTTCCAGGAAATCTTTTGCCTTCCACACGAACATCCCGCTGTTCCAGAAGAAATTCCCCATTTCCAGAAATTCCATGGCTGTTTCCAGATTGGGTTTTTCTCTGAATTGTTTGATCTTGAAAATTCCTTCTTCCAGTTCCTCGTCGGCTTCTATATAGCCATATCCCGTTTCAGGACGTGATGGAACAATACCGAAAGTGAATAGTCCCCCATACTTTTTAACACCTTCCACCGCCTTTTCAACATCGTTCCAGAACTTTTCAACTTCCATGATCCTGTGATCAGCGGGAACCACCAGCACGATTTCGTCGGGTTCCAGCACCAATGTCCCGAATACGCATGCGGCCGCTGTGTTTCTTTTATATGGTTCTCCCAGCACGTTACCTGGTGGTATTTCAGGAGTTTCCTGCCTCGTCTTGTCTGTATAATCACTCAGGGTTACTATGTATATATCGTCAGGATGAAGACGGTGCAACAATCGTTCAAGCGTTAGTCGCAGGAGAGATTTGTTGTTGAAAAGCTTCAAAAACTGTTTCGGTGTATCAAAAGTTGAAAGTGGCCAGAACCTTTCTCCCGATCCTCCAGCCAGTACAAGTGCCTTCACTTCTTCCACCCCCTTTGAAAGCTTAACATGAAACTGGTCGATTTGAGAGATTCGGCGATGCATACTTCCAGAAACCTTTAAAAACGTGAATGTTATAATCATTATAATGATGAATCCAGAGGAATTTGGGAACTATTTGAAACGCAGGCGTGAGGAACTCGGTTTGAATATCCGGGATGTGGCCTGGCAGCTTTTTGTTACACCCGAAACGTTGATCAGGATCGAGGAGGGAGATTTCAAAGGTGTCAGGCTGTATATTCGTGAGCTTTTATTGAGGTACTGCAGGTTGTTGAAACTGGACGAGAAATGGTGCCTTGAAATTTTCGAAGAAATGGAGAAGGCGTATACCGTACCTGAACAGCAGGAGGAGGAAGAAATAGTTGAAAAGGAAAGGAACGTTTTTGATCTTCTTGTTCTTGGAATACTTTATGGTTTGGTTGTACTCCTTTTAATAGCAGGATTCTATCTTTTTGCCAATTTGAAACACTTTGAAGAATATAATTCGCTGAAAGTACAGAATCTGGGAGATAAGGAAGTGCGATTGAAGATAGATGGTCTCGGAGCATCGTATTTTGTGGTGAAACCCGATGAAACTTTGAAGTTGAAGGTGAGGAACGGCATGACACTCAATGTGGACAATCCTGCAGGAATGGTCAGGATAATCCTGGGTGATAAAGCGTGGGAAATACGGATGAAGAGATTCGTTCTGGAGGTGGAGTATGGGGGAAGTAAAGGCGGCTGATTACGTCAATCTTGTGGCCCTGATATTCGCCGCCAATCTGGATTATTGGTTCGATATAGTGAAAAAACGTCTGGAAGAGGAATTCGGACCGATGGATTACGTATCCGATGAACTGGAATTCGAAAAATACACGCTTTACTACTCCCGGGAAATGGGTACGGGCATAAAGGCCCGTCTGGTAAGTTTCGAGCAGTTGATACATCCTTATTCGTTACCAGATATAAAGTTGAAGACAAACGCAGTGGAGAATGAATACAGAGTCGAAGGTAACAGACGGGTGAACATAGATCCTGGATACGTGCATCATGCTCAATTCGTGTTGGCCACGACCAAATACTGGGCCAACAGAGTATATCTGAGGAACGGAATATACGCCGATGTAACGATGACTTACGTGAAGGGAAAGTTCCAGCCCGGCCCGTTTGCTTATCCAAATTACAGAGATCCGTCCTATATCGAACATCTTGAGCACATCAGGGAGCTGTACCTGAGAAAAAGGCGACGATTCCTGGGTGGGAGGTAAGCGTGAGTTGAAACTGTACTTTCATGTGCTGGGGTGTCCAAAAAACGAAGCAGATGTTGCTATTGCCAAAGGTTTAGCTGTTTCCAGGGGTCATACGGTGGTGGAAAACCTGCAGGATCTGGGTGATGATGGAATTGTGGTTGTGTACACATGCGGGTTCGTGGAAGCTGCCAAACGGGAATCTATAGAGGAGATTCTGACGCTGGCCCAGGAATACAGGGTTGTAGGAGTCGGTTGTCTGGTACACAGATATTTTGACGAGTTGAAGAGGGAGCTGCGAGAAGTGGATGGTCTGATTGGAATGGTAACCCCTGGACATTTGGTGGAATTGCTGGAAAGAGGAATCATGTTCTATAAACCTCTTGACCCTGAGACCATATATGTGGATACCGCGAGATGTCCTGTGACACGAGTTTACGAATATGTGAAGATCGCCGATGGTTGCAGTAGAAAATGCTCCTTCTGTGCTATTCCCTCTTTTAAGGGAGCGTTCAGGAGCCGTCCGATGGAAGTGATAGTGGAGGAAGTTAGAAAGCTTCTGGATTTTGAGGTCAAAGAGATTATACTCGTTTCCCAGGATAGTACTGCGTTTGGAGTGGATCTCTATGGAGAACCCAGACTCCCCGAGTTGCTGGGCCGGTTATCCAGATTATCGGGTGATTTCTGGATAAGGGTCATGTACCTTCACCCAGATCACATAAACGATGAGATTATCGACGCCATTGCTTTGAGTGATAAGGTTGTACCCTATTTCGATCTACCGGTGCAGCATGGAAGTGACAAAGTTCTGAAACTTATGGGAAGAAAAAAGGGAAGGCGCGAGCTGGAAAAATTGGTGGAATCGATCCGCTTAAAGAATCGTGAGGCGGTGATCAGATCCACCGTTATGGTTGGACATCCAGGGGAAGGAGAGAAAGAGTTTCTGGAACTTCTTGAATTCCTGGATAACTGCAAATTTGACAGGTTAGGAGTTTTTCGATATTCAGAGGAAGAGGGAACCGTTTCCGCAACCCTGAATGAAAAGGTCGATGAAAATGTGGCTTCGGATCGTCTGGAAGAGGTGATGAAGAGGCAGGCGCTTATTTCCAGTGTGAGGAACAAAGCTCTTCTTGGAAGGCAATTCCGCGTTCTCGTGGAATCCAGATATAACGGTGTCTACATAGGCAGAACTTACAGGGATGCACCGGAAGTGGATGGTGTGGTGATGGTGAAAGCGAACGGTAAAATGGAGATAGGAAGGTTCATAAATGCCAGGATTGTTCAATGTGACGATCACGATTTGGAGGCGGTGGTTGTGGAATGACGCTCGCTTCATGGATTACATTATCCAGAATAATATTGGTTATTCCAACAGTGTGGTTACTGGGTGCCGGACATTATGGATGGGTTCTTTGTTTGATACTGATATCGGCTCTGACAGATTACCTGGATGGATTGGCGGCTAGAAAACTGAATCAAATAAGTGATGTGGGGAAAGTGCTGGATCAGGTGGCGGATAAGATTTTCGTGAACTCCGTGTTCATAGTAATGGCTGTCATCGGTTCAATACCATCCTGGTTCGCTGTGGTAACAGTTGGAAGAGATTTTCTCGTCAACGGTTTTCGTACATTGTGCGCTTCAAAGGGTGTTGTAGTACCGGCCGATATCTGGGGTAAACTCAAAACAGTTTTTCAATTTGTTTTGATGATATCCCTGCTTCTCATGCCCGCTTATAACTGGTTCGTGAAGACAGTGTTGTGGCTTACTCTGGTTCTGATACTGTTTTCCGGGGTTTCATATGTGAGAAAGATGGTTCGAATAATGGAGGGGATAAGATGAGAACATTCATCGGCATCGATGTCAATCGAAGGGTGATGGAATTGGTTGAAGAACTCACCAATTCCCTGGTGAGAATGGGTTTCAAGGGAAACTGGGTGAAACCCGAAAATGTACATATGACGATGGTGTTTCTGGGTGAGCTCGCGGAAAAAAAGGTCGAGGAAATAGCTCAACACTTATCGAAAAGATTGCGAGGTTTTCCGTCTTTTTCCTTCATGGTGAAAGGCATGGGGTACTTCAAGGGTAAGAACGGTATGCCCAGGGTTCTCTGGCTGGGGGTGGAGGCGCCTGAGGCTCTCTACAAATTGTACGATGAGATAGTTGCGGAGCTTAAGCAACACAGTGTTACTTTCGACGAGAACAAGTTCAAACCACATATAACCCTGTGCAGATTGAAGTGGGTACCACAGTACTGGGAGAAACTGCTGAACGACGTCAATTTCGAAGACGAGATAGTCGTGGTGGATGATGTGAAGATATATTCCTCCATCCTCACGCCCCGGGGTCCCATATATAATGTAGAATACGTATGCGATTTTGAAGGAGGTTTGATCACCAATGGCTGAGGAGAAGGATCTTAACAAAGAAAAATATCAAGCTCTGGATCGCGCTATCAAGCAAATCGAAAGAAAATTCGGAAAAGGTTCAATAATGTTCCTTGAAGAAAAAGGCCCCATCACATCCGTAGAGGTCATACCCACCGGTAGTATAGCTCTGGATATAGCACTGGGGGTTGGAGGATATCCGAAAGGAAGAATAGTTGAAATATTCGGTAATGAAGGAAGCGGAAAGACGACGTTGTGTTTACATGCAATAGCCGAAGCACAGAAACAGGGTGGAATAGCCGCTTTTGTCGATGCCGAACATTCCTTCGATCCGGTGTACGCCAGGGCTATAGGAGTGGATCTGCACAAGTTGCTCCTCTCTCAACCAGACTTTGGAGAACAGGCGTTGGAGGTAGTGGATGAGCTGGTTCGCAGTAACGCTGTGGATATGGTGGTGATAGATTCCGTTGCCGCGCTGGTGCCGAGACTGGAAATAGAAGGTGCCATGGGAGACATGCAGGTAGGGCTCCAGGCACGGTTGATGTCCCAGGCTCTCAGGAAGCTGGCCAGCAGTGTTAACAAGTCGAAAACGGTGGTAATATTCACCAATCAAATCAGGATGAAGATCGGTGCATCTTACGGGAGTCCGGAAACCACCACAGGCGGAATGGCTCTCAAATTCTACGCATCGATACGTCTGGATGTTCGCAGGGGTACTTCTATAATGACCGGTAAAGATACGGTAGGGCATGAGACACATATAAAGGTTGTGAAAAACAAGGTAGCTCCACCTTTCAAAAAGGTTACTGTTGACATCATATTCGGTAAAGGTATAGTGAGAGAGAACGAAATTTTCAATCTGGGTGTGGATATGGGATTGATAAATCGCAGAGGTTCATGGTTTGCATATACGACACAGGATGGCAAAGAGGTGAGCCTTGGACAGGGCAAGTTGAATGCTGTGGGATTTCTTATGGAACATCCAGACATTGCCGAAGAGCTGGAAAAGCGTATAAGACAGGCTCACTTACCTTCCGGTGTCGAAGATGGTGAATGAGGAAAAAATAGAGGAGGCTTTAAGAAGCCTCTCCCGATTTCTGCGACATCGTATGCGCAGTAAAGAAGAGATTCGTCGTCATCTCGTGAAAAAGGGTTATTCTGGCGACGTTGTGGAAGAAACCATACAGATTCTCGAGCGTTCAGGTGTTTTAAACGATGAGCTTTTCGTGGAAATGTACATGCATGATGCGCTGATTCTGAAATTCAAAGGTCCACGATTGATAGAATCAGAGCTGTTGAGGTTGGGAGTCGATCACGATATCATACGCAGAAAAATGAATGAGGTTCTTGAAAAGATCGATTTGAATACGATCGTGAAGGAACAGTTGAGGTTCAAGAAGTTCGGAAGTAAAGAAGAATTGCGTAAATACCTGTTTCGAAGAGGCTTTGATCTACATCTGTTGAATCTGGACGATCTCCAGGGAGGTGAATGAAGGCATGATATACACGGTTGTTGGTGTACTCGCCGGTGTGATAGGTGTGTTGATGGGATATCTGGTGGGCGCTTCAAGAACACGTCGAACCATGGAAAGGGAATTGCGAAGAAAAGGCCAGGATGCGGAAAGTCTTATAGAAAAGGCGAAAAAAGAAGCCGAAGAATTGAAAAAGAAAGCCATAGTTGAATCCCGGGAAGAAATACACAGAATGAGAGAGGAATTCGAGAAGGAGACCAGACGGAAGTACGAGGAGTTGAAGCATCGAGAAAGCGAGTTGAAAGGTTTTGAACAACGATTGATGCGTAAAGAAGAGAATCTTGAGAAAAAAGAGGAAAATCTTGAGAGGCAAAAGGAGCAGCTGGAACGACGTTTAAAGGAAGTTGAGAGGAAAGAGAAGGAGATAGAGGAGGAGGTCACAAAGCTCGCGGGTATGACTGTTGAAGAAGCACGCGACATCATTCTAAAACAGGCGAGGGAAAGATATGAACACGAGCTTGCGCAGATATACAAGGAGTTGAAAGATGAGTATGAAAAGGAAGCGGAGAAGCATGCCAAAAACATAATAGCTACCGCCATTCAGAAGTATGCCAGTGAAATAACAGGGGAACTCACCGTGAGTACGGTGAGTCTACCCTCCGATGATATGAAAGGAAGGATCATAGGTCGAGAGGGCAGAAATATACGAACTTTCGAAAAGGTAACCGGTGCTGATCTTATCATAGACGATACCCCTGAAGTTGTGGTGGTATCATGTTTCCATCCTTTGAGACGTGAAGTGGCGAGGATAACTCTTGAAAAACTTGTGGCCGATGGAAGGATACATCCCGCACGCATAGAAGAAATGTACGAAAAAGCCAAGCAGGAAGTGGAGCGAGTGGTGCGAGAAGCGGGAGAGGATGCGCTGTATAGGCTGGGAATAACCAAGATGCATCCAGAACTGGTGAAACTCATAGGGAGATTGAAATACAGAACGAGTTATGGTCAAAATGTTTTGGAACACTCAGTTGAGATGGCGAAGATAGGAACTCTAATAGCCAGTGAACTGGGGCTCGATGTAGATCTGGTAAAGCGGGCTGCTCTCCTTCATGATATAGGCAAGGCAGTCGATCATGAAGTCGAGGGTTCACACGCAATAATTGGAGGAGAGCTGGCTAAACGATATGGCGAGAAACCGGAGATAGTCAACGCCATAATGAGCCATCACGGAGAAGTGGAACCTTTGACCCCTGAGGCTGTTATAGTGGAAGCTGCCGATGCCATTTCAGCTTCCCGGCCGGGTGCAAGACGTGAAACCCTGGAACTGTATATGAAAAGACTGGAAAAGCTCGAGGAGATAGCCACAAGTTATAATCATGTAGAGAAAGCTTACGCTGTTCAGGCGGGTCGAGAGGTACGTGTGATAGTGGAACCCGATAAAGTTGATGATGCAACGGCAGATTGGCTCGCTCATGAAATAGCCAGACGTATAGAAGAGGAAGTACAGTATCCAGGAGTTTTGAAGGTAACGGTTATAAGGGAGCGGAGAAGCACAGCCTATGCTTCTTGACCCCTTATGAAATCTGGGGTATAATAAAGGAGCGTGGGGTCGTGGCGCAGCTGGGAGCGCGCTACCATGGCACGGTAGAGGTCGTGGGTTCGAATCCCATCGACTCCACCAGCGGGAGCATAAAGCTCCCGCTATTGTTTATTTTTCTCCTTTTTCTATCCCTGGCTTTTGCAGGATGGCAAGTTGTGTTCGATGAAGAGATTTTAAGCACCACCCTTTCCATGATCGAGTCAGCCAGATGGGAAGTATTGATGGTCTCTTTTGGGGTAGATCATCCTGAAGTGATCGAGGCGCTGAAAATGGCGAAGAGAAGGAATGTTGATGTCTGCGTGGTGACAGATGATAGAGCTTTTTGTTCACTGGAACACCTTGTTGATGCAAAACCTGATTCTCTCATGCATGAGAAGTGGTTGCTTGTGGATAGAAGGGTGGCCCTTGTATCCACGGCCAATTTCACCTACAGGGGTTTGAAGGAAGACAGAAATGTGGCCCTGGTGATGGATGAGGAAGGCATTGTGGATGCGCTTCTGGAAGAATTTATCAATTTCTCGAAAGGCCTCTTTTCGCGCGAGAAGACACCTGTTGTTAGATCCGGTAAAAATTGGAAGATATTTTTCGCACCTGGCTATGATCCTCTTTTGGAAATAGTAAGAGTTTTCGAGAAGGCCAGATGGAGGATTCTACTTTGTGGTTACTCCTTCACCGATCCGCAGATGACGTTGTTACTCAAGCTTCTGGCTTCAAGAGGATTGGACGTGAGACTGATACTCGATGCTCACTGGTGTGAGAGATACGCCCACGAGGAGTTGAGCATACTCAGGAGTGGGTTGAAAGTGAGAACGTTCGATGGCGAAGGAATATTACACGCTAAGTCTATCGTAGTGGATGGAAAGTGGTTGATCCTGGGGTCTGCGAACTTCACCAGAAGTGCACGTTTCAAGAATGATGAGGTGGTTGTGATACTGGAGGATGAGGAAATAGCCGCGAAAGTTGAGAAGTGGTTCATGGAAATTTGGGAAAAACTACATGAAAAAGCATGCATCGCCGAATGAGAAGAATCTGTACCTCTTCTCTATCGCTTCACTGTAGGCTTTCATAACAAGTTCTCGTCCTGCGAATGCCGACACCAGGACCATAAGGGAAGACTTCGGAAGATGGAAATTGGTTATGAGTGCATCAGTCAACTTGAAATCGAATGGCGGATATATGAACAACGATGTTCTACCTTTATAATGTCTTTTTCTTGGTTGTCTTGCTATAGTTTCCAGAACCCTTACAACCGTCGTTCCTACTGCTATGATCCTTCTCCCCGCCTCTCTGGCTTTGAAGATTTTCTCGGTGTTTTCTGTATCTATCTCGTAGTGTTCTTCGTGCATTCTGTGGTCTTCCACATTCTCCTTTTTTATGGGTCTGAAGGTACCAACTCCTACATGTAGCACCACTTCTGCTCTTTCTACACCCATTTCATCTATTTTCCGAAGCAATTCTTCGGTGAAGTGAAGGCCTGCAGTCGGTGCTGCCACCGCTCCCGGCACCTTTGCATACACCGTTTGATAACGTACAGGATCAACTTTTCCATGGATGTAAGGTGGCAGGGGAACTTCGCCATGTTTTTGCAATATTCCGGCCACATCGCGATCGAAACGTATGGTACGTGTACCGTCTGCATGACGTTCTATGCATTCGCATGAAAAATCTTTACCATGCATTATAGTGCCAACTTTTACTTTGTTTCCTGGACGTACCATACACTTCCAAGTTTTCGGATCCAGTTCTTCAAGTAACAAAAGCTCTATGCGTGCTCCGGTAGATTTGCGAAGATGCAAACGCGCAGGAATAACCTTTGTTATGTTGAAAACAAGCAAATCACCTTTTTTGAGATATGCGGTTATATTCCTGAAAATGGCATGATGTATCTCACCGTTTTTCCTGTTTATAACCATCAATCTGGATTTATCACGTGGTTCAACAGGTTTTTGAGCTATGAGTTCTTCGGGCAACCTGTAGTCGAAATCCGAGAGTTTCACTCGATCAACTCCAGACCTGAAGTCTGCACCATTCAAATTTTACCTGAGGATTGTGAATATCAGTGCACTCACTATACCGGCCAGCGGGACCGTCAGCAACCAGGATAAAGCTATGTTTTTCAGAATTCCCACGTTTACCACTTCCACACCTCGTGCCAATCCTACACCTGTGACGGCTCCAACCACTGTGTGGGTTGTGGAAACAGGCATACCGGTTGCCGAGGCTATGAGAACCGTTGTTGCCGTTGCAAAATCTATGGAAAAACCACGTGTGTTGTTGAGTTCGGTTATGTCCTCACCCACCGTCTTCATCACCCTGTATCCCATCAGTGATATACCGAGCGCTATACCCAATCCTCCGAATATCAAAAGGTATACCGGTATGTTAACAGCCCCGGAAAATCTTCCATATCTCAGTATAACGTAGATCAATGCCAGAGGTCCCACAGCGTTGGCAACATCGTTGGCACCGTGAGAGAAACTCACGTAACACGAAGTCATCACCTGGGCGTTTTTGAAAACCTTTTCCACGGTTTCATAGGATCTGCCATTCTTCCTTATAAATCGTCTTACCGTGAACCATGATATGAGAAAGGCCAGAATCGCTATAGGCAGGGAAACGTACACAGCTACAGAAAGAGGTTTTTTGAGAGTTTTCGCCACGAAGAGAGAAGCCATGGTGAAGAACGCTATGCCTATGAACACCGGTGCCGTGAATTTCGCTGCGTTTGCCGGTTCCTTTCTATGCAATGTTGTAAAGGTGAGGACTTTGAATATCACAAAAGAGAGAAGTCCTCCCACCAGTGGGGACACAATCCATGTGGTCACTATCTGTATCATCTTGAACCAATTTATGGCTTCCCAACCCGCCGCCACTATACCGAAACCTATCATCCCTCCAACTATGGAGTGTGTGGTGGATACCGGTAGACCCCATAACGTTGCGAATATTATCCATATGGCCGAGGATATCAGCGCGGCGAAGGCACCGTACACTATCAGACGAGGTTCTCCTATTTGATTGAGGTCCACTATTCCTTTAGCTATGGTGGTGGTAACGTGAGCACCGAAAAGGGAAGCACCGAGGAATTCCAGTATAGAAGCTATGAACACCGCCTGACGGGGGGTTATGGCACGTGCTCCAACAGCTGTCGCCATACTATTTGCCACATCGTTTGCTCCTATTGCAAAGGCCATACCAAATCCAACAGCAAACGCTGTGAAGATCAGCATTGCCTCTCTCCCTCCTCTCAGCTATGGACTATGGTGTTTATCCTTTCAACAACGTTTTCAGCATTATCCGCTATCTTCATGAGGATGATCACTAAATTGTTCAGGTACACCACGTCCGCAGGATTCATTGAGTTTTTGAGTGCATACAGTTTCTTTCCTATTTTTATCCCTGAAACATCTGTGGCTGTTTCATCCTTTTCGACTTTCCTCGTTTCCTCTTCTTCATGCTTCAATTCTGAGGGTGAGAAAGCCGATTCCACAACATATTGAAGTTCATCTATCGCCTCCATAACTACTTCCACTGCATCCACTGCTTCTTTCATCAGTTCTTTCATGTCTTCTACTATATCGGTTGGGCAGTTCTCTACTCTGTTCATGGTGAGCATCTTGGTGAAATCGTCGGTGAGGTCTATCAGGGCATCCTGTTCGTGTATGAGATCAGAGATATCCGGTTTACTGAAATATCCCCATCGCAATTTCGAAGAGATCATCCGGATTTTCATCTTTATTTCGTCTGCTTTTTCTTCTAATCTGTCCACTTCATTAGCCAGTGAGGAGATATCTTCACCTTTGAAGTAATCATCCAGTGCCTGACTAGCCAGCTCAATGGCTTTCTTGCAGTAATTGCCGTGTTCTTTTAATAACTCAACAGGCGAACTTTTCGGGAAGAGCTTCTCAAGAAACCCACTCAATTTGTACACCTCCATGATCACGGGGTTTTCGTTTGCAATTATCGAAAGCACCCACCAAATTTTACCGTACAATTTTTAAAGGTGGTAGAATTAAGTGATTTCTCAACTCGACACGGAGGTGATAACACACA
Organism: Thermotogae bacterium; assembly: GCA_021161835.1. Lineage (GTDB taxonomy): Bacteria > Thermotogota > Thermotogae > UBA12178 > UBA12178 > JAGGZV01. Next base: position 62,224 of record JAGGZV010000066.1, read on the forward strand.
TGCGCTTTTCGCAGTTGTATGCACCCACCAGAAAAGAGAAACCTGCAGATGCGGAGCTGATAAGTCAAGAATTGTTACAACGTGGTGGATTCGTCAGGCGGGTTGCTTCGGGTATATTTTCTTATCTTCCTCTCGGCTGGCGTGTTATAAGAAAAGTGGAAAATATTGTGCGTGAGGAGATGGAAAACATCGGAGCTCAGGAAATCATGATGCCCATAATCCAACCCGCAGAAATATGGCAGATCACCGGCAGATGGGACGATTACGGTCCCGAGATGATGAAACTGCACGACAGGCACGACAGATTGTTCACTCTGGGCCCTACTCATGAAGAGATGATAACGCATCTCGTGAGAGATGAATTGGTATCTTACAAGCAGCTTCCCGTCACTCTCTACCAGATAGCCAACAAGTATAGGGACGAAATACGTCCGCGTTTTGGCATAATGCGTGCAAGAGAATTTATCATGAAGGATGCGTACAGTTTTCACGATTCATGGGAGAGTCTCGATGAAACCTATGGGGAGTTTTACAGGGCTTATTCGCGGATAATGGAAAGATTGGGATTGAACTACGTGGTGGTGGAAGCTGCCACCGGTGCCATAGGCGGTAGTGAGTCGCACGAGTTCAGTGTTCTGGCGAATACCGGTGAAAGCACTATTTTGATTTGCGATAAATGCGGGTATTCCGCTACCAGCGAGAGAGCCGAATACAGGGTGGATTACGACGAGGTCGGTGAAGAGGAGAAACCTCTTGAAAAGGTTCCCACACCAGGTGTCAAAAGTATTGAAGAAGTTTCCAGTTTCCTGGGTTGTTCACCATCGCGAATAGTTAAGTCACTGTTGTTCAAAGGAAAAGATGGAATGGTAATGGCTCTCATAAGAGGAGACCTTGAATTGAACGTGGACAAGTTGAAAGCGGTGCTGAAGGATCAAACGCTGGAACTTGCTGACCAGGATAGCGTTCTTGAAGAGGTTGGAGTGCCTGTAGGGTTTGTGGGTCCTGTGGGCATGAGTGGTAAAGTTGTGAAGATAGTGGGCGATCTGAGTGTCAAGGGCATGAAAAACTATGTGGTCGGTGGCATGGAAGAAGATACACATTATGTGAACGCCAATCATGGTCGTGATTTTAAGGTGGACGAATGGGTCGACATAAAATTGGTGGTGGAAGGAGATCCCTGTCCCAGATGTGGGGCACCTTTGAACGGTACCAGAGGGATAGAACTCGGGCACATCTTCAAGCTTGGAACCAAATATTCTGAATCGATGCAAGTTTATTTCACGGATAAAGACGGGCAACGTAAGCCTTTCATAATGGGATGTTACGGCTGGGGTATTTCCAGAACCATGGCTGCAGCTGTTGAGCAACTTCACGATGAAAAAGGGATAATATGGCCACTTTCCATTGCACCGTATAGAATTGTAGTGACGATTGTCAACATGGGCGATGAGGAACAAGTACGAGCAGGTGAAAGGGTGTATGCTCATCTCAAAGGCGCGGGTTTAGATGTTGTACTCGATGATAGACAGGTAAGTGCGGGCTTCAAATTCAACGATGCGGACCTCATAGGTTTTCCTGTACGTGTGACGGTAGGTAGGAAGATCAGAAAAGGTCTTGTGGAAATAAAGAAAAGGTACGAGCGAGAAGGAGCGGAAGTATCAGCGGAAAGTGTGGTACAGGGGGTTCTAAATGCTCTGGAAACATACGATCCACATTCAGGGAAGTGAGAACATGAGTTTACTGGGTTTTCTCCGTACGGGTTTGACCAAAAGTAGAAATGCTTTTTTCAGAAAGATAGGGGAATTGTTGAAAGGATCAAAAGGTATCGATGAGGTGCGGGAAGATCTGGAAGAAACTTTGATTCTTGCAGATGTAGGGGTTGTCACCACCGAGAAAATACTCTCTGAACTGGAAAACAGGTTGAATGGGGCAGGTGAAAAGGATCCCTTGGAAGAGCTCAAGGATATCCTCGTGGACATACTCGGAGGGGAAGATGTACCCGATATCGATACGTGTATCCGCCCCTATGTGATTTCGGTGGTAGGTGTGAACGGTACAGGGAAAACCACCACCATAGCTAAACTGGCTCACATGTTGATCAGGAAGGGAAAAAAAGTGGTTCTCGCCGCTGCTGATACGTTCCGCGCTGCGGCGATAGAGCAATTGAAAATCTGGGGGGAGCGTGTTGGAGCAACGGTAATAGCTCACGATTTGGGAGCAGATGCTGGTGCAGTTGCCTACGATGCTGTGAACCATGCCAGGGCTCGCGGCAAGGATGTGGTGATAATAGATACGGCAGGACGATTACACACCAAACACAATTTGATGGAAGAATTGAAGAAAATACACAGGGTTGTTGGTAAGGTGGTCAACGGGGCTCCCCATGAAGTGTTGTTAGTTATAGACGCGACAACTGGACAGAACGGTCTGATGCAGGCAAGGGTTTTCAAAGACGAAGTTGGTGTGACAGGTGTGGTGGTCACGAAGCTGGATGGAACGGCGAAAGGAGGGATTGTTATACCCATAAGATACGAGCTGGGTGTACCCATAAAACTCGTGGGTTTTGGAGAAGGACTTGAAGATCTTAAACCTTTCTCACCGAGGGACTATGTGGAGGCGCTTCTGTCATGAAGGAATTCTGGTTCAAGACATTCAAATGTCCCATATGCAAAACTCTGTTCGAGGCTCCAATGGTCTTCAGCGAAGCCATCAAGATAAAGAAAAGGGATGATGATCTTCGTCCGGTGTATCAGGGTATCAACGCGATATACTACGGTTTGATAACATGTCCTAATTGTCTTTTCACCGCCTTTGAACATGACTACGATGGACTCTCAAAGGAGATAGCCGGGGATCTGAAAGACAAGATCGAAAAGGTACTGGAGAGAGCCAAGGTTCAATATGGAGATATAAATCTGGGAACAGATCGAACGGCTGAAGATGCCGTGATGTTGCATGTTATAGCTGCGGCCATATATACCCTTTTGAACAAACCGAATCGTCTGGCAGAGATTTACCTCAGACTGGCATGGCTGTACAGGGAGCAGGGTAACAAAAAGAAAGAGTTGCATGCTCTTGGCAGAGCGCTGGTCAATTTCAACAGAGTGTACGATACGGCAGAAGATTACGAACAGATACAACGCTGTCTCTTCTACATGGGGGAGATAAACAGAAAATTGGGGAAGCGTGATGAGGCGGTGAAGTATTTCTCCATTCTTCTGAGCAAATACAGAAGTGGGGGGAATTCCATCTATGTACGAACAGCTCAATTGAACAGGAGGGAGATTTGAAGTATGAAGGAGTACCCCCTCGCTCTTTCGGTGTTGATTTTGATCTTTCTGCTCTTCGGGTGTTCAGCGTTTGAACCTTCAAATACGCATCAGACCCTTACCAGTGTGGTTGAGGATCTGACGCTTTTGAAAAAACAGTTGGAAGATGTAATGAACGACATCAAGGAATTGAAAGGGCGCATTGAAGAGCTGGAAAAAGCTGGAAGGCTTGAAAACGACGAACTTCAGAGTTTGAAAAAAGACGTAAAAGAAGTTGAAAAACAGCTTTCCATGAGTCAGGCGACTTTAACCATCCTTTCATCCCGTTTCGATATCTTTCAAGAAAAAATGAAAACCCTGGAATCAAAATACGGTAAGCTGAGTTTTGATCTTGTGACCACACATGAAAACCTATCCGGCGAGTTGCTGGAATTGAAGAGAGAGCTGGAAGATATGCAGACACGACTTGAGGGTATCTCAGAGGACTTCTCCGGATTGAAGAAGAGTGTGACCGAACTCAACGTTGAGGTTTCCAAGCTGCGTTTACAACCGTCTTTTTTGGAGACCATCAAACCGGTTTTCGATAGACTGCAGAGCATAGAAAAACAGCTTAACTTGCTGAAGTTTGAAAACGCCCGATTCACCGAGGATATGAAGAAGCAGTACACGGTGATAGACGCGGAAGTGCAGGAGTTGATGAGCCGTGTCGAAAAGGTGGAAACGGAGTTACGCAGCTCTCAGGAACTCATAGGTAAACTCACGGCAACCAACACAACTGCCTCGGTCGATGTGGAAAGTATTATAAGATACATCACAAAACTTCAAGAAAGAGTCAAGAGTGTGGAGGAGAAATATTCGAAACAGGAGATGAAGTATGAATCCCTGGAGGAGAGTATATACAATTACATGACAAATCAGATTACTTCTTTGAAAAACACCGTCGATTCCATGCACAGAACCCTCGCCTTTTCATCGGATACGATAGTGCGCTTCAAAGATGAAATCAAATCGATCAAAGCGGAGCTGAACACTCTGAAAATGGAACTTCCCGCTTTGAAAGCTTCCAATCATTCGACGATGATCGTCGTTGGAGAATCCAAAAAAGTGGAAGAGCTGGAAAAAGCATTGGAGAGTGTAACGGAAGAATTCGCTCTCAAGCTACGCGATTTGAGAGCATCTTTCAAGCAACTGGAGCTGGTGATCAAAGATACGGATGTTAGCGATATTTTTCCGATAGACGGAGGAAGGATAAAGTACCAGATACAAAAAGGCGATACACTTGCAAAGATAAGCGAAGCTTTTGGGATGGGACCAAGTGGTGTTGAGACCCTGATACGCATCAACAAGATTGCCGACCCCAGACGGTTGCAGATAGGACAGGTTATAGAGATTCCCATAAAAGATATGGCTTCCATTTTTACCTGGCCCTTGAGTTCTCGAAAAAGAACGGATTTCAAGAGCATATTGAGATTTTTCGGTGAGCGTATGGGTGTGGGTGTATATCCGGGTGTGGATATAAAGGTGGACATAGCTGACGTGGTGCGCACAATACTGCCCGGTAAGGTTATATCGGTTTCATCGGTTAATGGCCTTTTGAGCGTGAAGGTGTATCATGGTGAAGATCTCGTATCCGTCTATTCCAACATGAAGATAGTGTATGTACGCGAGGGTGATTTCGTCAGAACGGGTCAACCATTGGGCAAGCTGGGAAGAACACGTGAAGGGTATGTACTCCATCTGGAATTGTGGAAGGATGGTGAGCCGAAAGATCCGGTAAGGCTTCTGTATAAATTGGCTGGCAGTTTCGAAATAACTTTCTATACTGAATGGGAAGATGGAAAAACCTACTATGATCCGGATTTCAGGGTTACCAAATCGGGGAAGATACCACGCCCTTGGTTAACCGTTGCGGCGGATCCCTCTATCTTCCCGTTGGGAACAGTTCTCTACATTCCCGATCTTGCTCCCTATGTGGATGGGCCTCCTTTCTTCGTGGTGGAGGATGTTGGGGGCTCCATAAAAGGTAACAAGCTGGATATATATGTGGATGATATAAACTTCGCTCTCACCAATAAGTTTGAATGCAGAGTGTACTACTGGGGACTTTGAAGGGGGATGATTCCGTGAAAATACTCAGCGTTGATGAAATGAAGGAGGCAGATACCAGAACCATAGAGGAACTTGGTATACCTTCACAGTTGCTCATGGAGCGAGCGGGTTTGTCTGTGGTACAGGTCATGATAGAGGAAATCCCCGATCTTTTCAAGTTGAACGTTGTGGTACTATGCGGAAGAGGAAACAACGGTGGAGATGGATTGGTGGTTGCCCGTGAACTTCTGCGGAAAGGTTCCAGAGTAACGGTGGTACTCGTGGGAGAACCGCGGAGTGAGGAAAGTGCCAGCAACCTGACGTGGTATAGAAGGCTTGGGGGAAAAGTGATAGTACCGGAGAATATCGAGGATCTCAAGGATACCATTGTTGAAGCTCCTGTACTGGTGGATGCGGTTTTCGGCATTGGTTTTCGCGGTAATCTGGGAGATGAGTACAGAAAGCTATTCGAATATGCGAATATGTCAAGAGCTTTCAAAGTAGCCGTCGATATTCCATCCGGGGTGAACGCCGATACAGGTGAAATGGACTTTGCTGTCCATTGTGATGTTACCGTGACTTTTGGAGCTCCAAAACTGGGTCATGTACTCCCACCCGGCCGTTTCGCATGTGGACGTTTGAAGGTGGCGGACATAGGCATTCCAGAAGAGTACATGACTTCATCCAGATATCTGATAACCGCTTCAAAAGTACGGGCTCTGGTTCCTCCACGTTATCCCGATTCGCATAAAGGAACCTATGGAAGTGTGCTTGTGGTAGCCGGTTCGCACGAGTACAGTGGTGCCCCACTCCTGACTGTTCTTGGGGCTCTAGCAACCGGTGTTGGATTGGTATACGCGCTGGTACCTGAAGGAGTCAATTTCGTGCTGACTTCCCGTGCACCTGAAGTCATCGCTCTTCCAGTACCTGGCAAACATCATAATCCTGAAGGATTGCGTCTACTGGATGGTATAGAACATAGAATAAAAGCGGTGGTCGTTGGGCCAGGGTTGGGCAGACATGAGGAAACCCTGAAATTCATTATGGGTTTGTTCGAACGTTTCAAGGATCGCGCCTTCGTCGTGGATGCGGACGCGCTCAACCTGCTTGCAGAGGTGGGTACCGTTCTCGAGCTATCGGATGCCGTTTTTACACCACATCCTGGTGAGTTCGCGCGACTCACGGGGATGAACGTATCCGAGGTTAAAAATAATTACCGTGTTGCGGAAGCCTATGCCCTGGATAACGGGGTGAACGTTCTTTTGAAAGGACCCACAACCATCATCACCAATGGAAGGGAAAGCTGGTTCAATATAACGGGTAACTCCGCTCTGGCAAAGGGAGGAGCGGGTGATGTGTTAAGCGGCTTGATAGGAGGGTTTGCTGCTCAGGGACTTGATACGCTGACAGCTTCGGTGGTTTCAACATTTTTACACGGTCGGTGTGCCGATGTGGCAGATGTGAATCCCAGAACTTTCCGTGTTTCCAGCATCGCTGAAATCCTCAGCAAGGTGATGAACGAACTCAATCTCTGAAAGATCGAGGGGGTGTACAAAGTGGATTTGAGTCAGCTGGATCATATGACTGCTTACCTGCTGGATTACTGGTGGGTAGCTCTCCCTCTTGCTATCTTTCTGCTGGTGGGACACAAATTGGCTCCCAAAATCATAATCTCGCTTTTCGGATTTTATGGTGGTATCACTCTCATTGTTCCAATGCTCAAGGGTTTCGAAAAGTTCAGGAGCTTCGTTGAAGCGCATCCTAACATTGAAATGGGAGTCTATTTGCTCATCGGTCTCATCATGGCGGCTCTTCTTTATACCCTTTACAGAACGGCAATAATAGTACTGGGATTTCTTGGAGGAGGTATGCTGGGCATAGGTGTATGGTACGTGGTGGGGCTGGTAGCACCGCAGCTGTACGAAAAGATACCTGTGGACGATATATACGTGGAACTGGTGTTCTTCGGTATCTTCGGTTTCATAGGAGCTGTGGTGGCAGCCAAGAGAGATGAAGCCGTTTCATCCGCTCTGGCTCTCATAGCCGGTGCAGGTGGAGTTGCATTCATATTGGTGGGACTGTTTCAGATCTATGTGTTGAAGCTGGAGAAACCTTCACTCACACCCTTGACGGTTTTCGCCATCCTGTGTATTTTTGTCGGTTTGCTGCTTTGCGTGTCTTGGATAACCGGCAGGGTTAGGGCACGAAAGATCGATACAGGTGAAGAGGAGGGGTAATTACGAGATCGAAACTCGTTATTTTTGGTGTTCTTCTGTGTTTCGCGATCATGGAAGCAGCTGTATTCTTTGGCAATATACATGCCCACACTTCGTATTCCGATGGAGCTGGGGATCCTTTCTATGCTTTCGAATACGCTCGTAAAGTGGCTGGATTGGATTTTCAAGCTGTAACCGATCATGCTTATTACCTTGCGCAACCATTGCCCGATGGAAAAGATCGGTATCTTCAGACTTTACAAGCTGCGGCTCTGAAAACCGTCGATGGCGATTTCGTGGCCATAGCTGGCTTCGAGTGGACAGGAGGCGTGGGCCATATAAATGTGTACGAATCGAAAAAGTGGGTTTCGAGAAACGAATTGGGACTCTTCGATCTTTATCGCTGGATCGCTAAGAACAGGGTGTTGGCTCAATTCAATCATCCCATTCGCAGGTTTGGCACCTTTTACGATTTCGAGTATGTACCTGCAGCGGACAGATACCTGAACCTAATGGAAGTTGGGAACGGTAACTGGGCTTCGGGAGATATCATAACATCCGAGATGGAAATGGCATACCGTAAAGCCTTGACCAAGGGCTGGCACGTTGGAGCAACAGCGAATCAGGACAACCACAGACCCAACTGGGGCACCGCCAACGAAGCTCGAACTGCTGTTATAGCCGAGAAACTAACGAAATCGGATATTTTGAAAGCTCTGATGGCCAGGCACACCTACGCTACTGAAGATTCCAATGCTTCCGTTACCTTCGCATGTGATAAGGCGATCATGGGTGACATAGTCTACGATGTGGATACTGCCACGTTAACGATAAAGTTCCGTGATCCCATGGATCCGGCGGAAAAGGTGTGGTTGGTGAGCGAAAAGGGTGAGAATCTCCTGCCGGTATCCGGAGATGCTTTCGTTTACACCGTAAAAGTGCCGGTGAAAGAATCGTACGAGTGGTACTATGTAAAAATCCGCGAAGCGGATGGTGATGAGATAATAACCTCTCCCATATGGTTTCAAAGTTCCTCGAAGGTGTATCTGCTGGCTCCCCGACTTGTTCCTTCCAAACCCACCAAGGGAGAAAAGATCAGGCTTTTCTTCGATGTGGTGAATCACTCTCACCGAGCGAAAAGGGTTGAGATGGAACTGCGTAGTTCCCAACGGATTGCCAGCACGCTTTTCATTTCCCCTCTCTCTGTGATTTCAACCTCCGTGGAATTCGTCGCTGAGCAACCCCGGATAGAGGTTTTCCTGAACGATGAAAGGGCTCTGGCGATGGATGTGAAGCTGGTGGATTACGTGGTGAAGATCGATACAACGCATGAAAACTACCATTCATTGTTTGAACCCTTGCTCGAGGAGTGGGAAAAGCACAGCGTCCGTATCGAAAAGATAGAAAGACTGATGAGAAAGTCCGATATCGTGAACGCCGATGTTTTGATACTACCACTTCCCGGGAAAGAAGGGTTTTTCCCCTTGAAAAAGCTGAAGAAAACGCAGATAGAAGCTATCGCTGGATTCGTTAGAGCTGGAGGAATTCTATTGGTGGTATCTTCGTCTGACGGAGTGGAAGAAGATGTCTTGGACACTTACAGAAAACTGTTTGAAAACCTGAATTTAAGAGTACAAATGGGTGAAGCGGGGAAAAATCTTGAAACAGGTGAATACGAAGTGGATAAGGGTTTGGTGTTCATAGTGAATTTCGAGGAGCTTGAAAGTAGAATGAAAATATCCGATGTTGTGGAGAAAATATTTAACCGGCTTGATGAACACAGGAGAGGAGGATAAAAAGTGAGACTGTTGCTTAAAGGCGGCAGGGTGTATCCCATAACCTCAAAACCCTTTGTTGGAGACGTTTTGATCGAGGATGGAAAGATAAAGGCATTGGGTGAGAATCTGAGGGATTCGAACGCTGAGATCGTGGATGTATCAGGAAAATACGTGTTTCCCGGTTTCGTGGATGCTCATTCTCATATCGGAGTGTTCGAGGAAGGAGTGGGATATTACTATCAGGATGGTAACGAGGCCACCGATCCTGTTACCGCTGAAGTGAGGGCGCTAGATGCTTTCTACCCGGAAGACAGCGCGATAGAACGTGCCCTTTCCGGTGGTGTCACCACCGTGATGGTACTCCCGGGCAGTGCGAATCCTGTGGGTGGACAGGGGGTTATTCTGAAATTCCGTTCCCGGATAGTGGATGAGATGGTTGTGAAAGAACCGGCAGGTTTGAAGATGGCCACGGGTGAAAATCCCAAAAGGGTGTATGGAGAAATGAAGAAACAGCCTGGCACGAGATTGGGTATAGCAGCCATAATAAGAGGATATTTCCAGCGAGTCCAGAATTACATGCGCAAGAAGGAAGAAGCAGAAAAGGAAGGCAAGAGATTCACGGAGGTGGATCCGAAACTGGAGATAGGAGAGAAAGTGTTGAAAGGCGAGATACCAGCACGAATACATGCTCACAGGGTGGACGACATTCTCACCGCCGTTCGCATTTCAGAAGAGTTCGGATTCAGACTGGTCATAGAACATGCAACGGAAAGTTACAAGATAGCTGATTATCTGAAAAGGCGTGGAATTCCCGTGGTGCTTGGACCCTTATTTGGATTTCGTACAAAGCTTGAGCTGAGGGATATGACATATGAAGCGGTTCGTATCATCAACGAGAAAGGTGTACTGGCTGCCATGATGTGTGATCATCCGGTTATACATCTGGAGCACATGAACGTTCATCTGGGTGTAGCTCTCAGATACGGTGCTCGGGAAGAAGATCTGTTGAAGATGGGAACCATAAACGCTGCGAAAATACTCGAAATAGAAGATAGAGTGGGTTCAATAGAAGCAGGTAAGGATGCCGACATCGTCATATGGAGTGGACATCCTTTCGAATTTCGCTCCAGAGTTGAAAGAGTGTACATAGAAGGCAGGGAAGTTTTCAGGAGATGATCGCAGAGACATAGATGTTATATTAGTACGATGGAGGGAAAAATCGATGTACGAGGTTGTCAGGGAAACGGTAGATTTTCTGAAATCGAAAATCCATGATGTACCTGAAGTCGGTTTGATTTTAGGATCTGGACTGGGTGGTGTGACCGAAAGTTTCGACGACCCGGTAATCGTGGACTATGAGAACATTCCTAACTTTCCGCGGAGCACCGTCGAGGGACATCCTGGAAAGATGGTGTTCGGTTACTTTGGTGGACGAAGCGTGGTTGCTTTGAGTGGTCGATTCCATCTGTACGAGGGACATCCTGTATCCAGGGTGGCCTTTCCCGTTTACGTTTTCAAAATGCTTGGTGTTAGAGGGTTGATCGTGACGAATGCTGCCGGGGGGATCAATCCGAAGTTCAAACCTGGTGATATAGTGTTCATAAAAGATGTGATAAATCTGGCTTTTTGCAATCCACTCCGGGGTCCCAACGATGAGAGGTTGGGTCCAAGATTTCCGGATATGTCCACCCCGACAGACAGAAGATGGTGGGAAAGAATACGAGAAGCTGCTCAGGCCAAAAGGCTTGAAATCAAGGAAGGGGTCTACGTCTGGGTACGTGGTCCCAGTTACGAGACACCCGCTGAAATAGCCATGATGCGTAAAATGGGCGCGGATCTTGTGGGAATGTCAACGGTTCCAGAAATAATAGCCGCTTCACATGTGGGTATAAGAACGGTTGCCTTTTCACTGGTTACGAACTATGCATCCGGCATAGCGGAAAACAAGCTGAGCCAGGAAGAGGTCATAGAAGTGGCCAACAGAATGAAGGTACGTTTCACCAAGGTGATCTCGATGGCCGTGAAAACTCTTTGAAGGGGGGATCCGTTTTGAGAAAGATCGTGGTGTTGTTGTTGCTGTCGATGATAGGCATGATGGGGCTCGCTTTTTTCGATGAGGCAAGGATTAAAACAGGTGGTAACATGGTTCTCGAAACCTTTGGTGTACCACCTGACACCACGAACCTTGCTAACATGGTGAATTTCCCGAACTGGTATTTGAGCATGAATGTGGATGCATTGCTGACTCAGGCTTCTACGCCCCTTAATGTTTTTAGTTTTACGGTGTTTCAACCGTATTCTCAGGGCTTTGCTGGCTATATAAAGCTCAGGAAAACTTTGCAGGCCAGTGAAGGATATGAATTCACGTATGCAGTCATGGGTTACATCAGGGAGAACATCTCGTACGGTCTGGCGATATCGTGGTGCAGGGAACCTACCGCTTCCTCAACACCTGTTGATGCCCTTGAACTGGATTTCGGGCTTCGTGGTATGGTAGGAGGGGTGACAGCTTACCATGTCTACATCAAAAATTTCACTTTGTGGTCGTCGCGGGGCATGGTTGAAATAGGTGATGTTGGAGCGGCGGCCGAGCTGGTTGAGCCGGTTAACCTCGTAGCCGAGCTGGGAGTTAAAAGAGGTGATGTGTGGTACGCCGGGGCGGCAGGTGGTTTCAACATTGCAAAAATATTGTATGCACAGTTTGGGGCTACTGTAAACGTTTCTCTGAGCTCTCCAAATAAATCCACCATATTGCTGGGTGGTGGTGTTGAACTTCTTCTGGGCGGATTCGATATGTCACTTGGTATTACCGGAGCTGTCAGCGAGAGTGGAGGAGGTTGTATCCCCTATAAAAGGGCCCTCACTTTTGGGGTGAAGACGATTTGGTGAGATATCAAAAAAGATTGTTCCTGTTTCTTATGATCTTTGTGGGTTTTTCCGGCAATCTGTTTGGTTTACCATTGCTGGGGGTGAATTACTGGTATTTTGAGCCGCTCACTCCCTCCCAGAAAGAGCTGATGGTGAAGACCTTCCAGGATCTTCAGCTGGATATCGTGCGCATAGGTGGTTTGTGGTATGACGCACACGGAATAGATGAAAGTGTATTGAAAAGCTTTTTCGAATTCTGTGAAGCTCTGAATGCCACTCCTCTTGTTCAGGTTCCCTTCAACAGATACGATGTGGACAAAGCGAGAAAATTCGTGAAGAGGGTAAAGACACTCTGGCCCAGGGAAATATGGTGGTCCATAGGTAACGAGATGGACATATACACCGATTTGTGGAAAAACAGGGTGTTTTCCTGGATAGAACCCATGAGTATGCGGGAAGCTTTCAACAGATTCGATGAGTTCCTCAAGCTCCTGGAAGATTCAGGTGTGAGTACTATATTCGCACCTGACTATTCCTGGAAATGGAGACCCTGGTGGAAAAGACACGACTGGATATCGCCGTTCCTGGAAAGGTTTTCAAACAGGATAAGTATCCTGGCCGTTCACAGGTATCCTTTCGATGAAGCTGGTAGTATAAAACAGATCATGGATGATGTGGAAGCATTCACGGAAGAAATGTCGAGATTGCGCAGGGTTTTCCCTCAGCATCCGATTTCCCTGACCGAGGTTAATCTAACCTGGAATTGGGAATACAAAGGCAGGTTCGATGGGCAAAGTTATTGGGCGGGGTTGTGGTTCATAGCGATATACGGCAGAGCAGCGTACCTTGGTTTACACAGTGTGTTGTTCTGGAGCGTGGTGAACGACAAAACGCTTTCGTTGGTGACTATGAAAGGAAGTCAGATCGAACTTCATCCAACCTACTACGCTCTGAAATTCTGGAGCGATGTGGAAGGTGAATTGACAAAGCACGAATTATCGAAAACGCTGGATTATTACGTGTTCGAGTCACATGATTCAAGGATTGTCGTGATAGTGAACAAATCACCGAAAGAAATGATCGTCGATGTGGATGAAAACATTTCGTTACCCGTTAGACCCTTCACCGCCGTGAAACTGACGATCGACAGGAAAAGTGGCACGATAAGACGTAAAGAGATCTTTTCGCAGCAAAATCTACTTCAACGATAGGGAAGGATGACTCTCAACAAAATATCCTGCGGGGGGATGATACATGAAAATGTGGGTCATATTTGTGATGCCGTTGGTGTTACTAACTGCCTGTATACACTTTCTGGGTGAAGAAGATGGGATCCCGGTTGATCTTCCTGAACCATCCGTGCATTGCATCGCTTCCGTAGAATATGACAAACTTTTTATCATCGATGCTTTAAATCCGCTTGATATGAAGATCGTCAAAAAAAAAATAAAGAGCGAAGATCGCCTCTACCGTTTGGAAATGAATGGAACGTATCTATACACATTCCACGAAAATCATGATCTCGCGATTTTCGACATTTCCGAACCTTCATCGCCTGTTCCTGTGAAAACTGTTAAGAATTTCACATTGGAAGATTACGTCAATGCCGCAAAAATCGTCGGCGATTACATGTACATGAAGTTAAGCAGTGAACAAATGTGGATCGTGGATGTGTGCGATTCACTGAATCCTTCTGTGGTATCCACACTCACTTTTAAAACGGACATTTTCAGTATCATTGAATCTGGTTCTCATCTTTACATGGCCAGTGGCAAAGAAGGACTGATTGTGATGGACATCACAGATCCCACCAGTCCCACATTGGTGAAAGATCTTCCGTGGCTGATTTTCAACGATATCGCTCCTCTTGAATGATGGCGGCCGGGAGTAATCTTTCGATCCATCTGATGTTTCACAGGTTGAGTCGGCGCTTAAAGATCTGCTCTCCACTGAGGTGGGCAATGAAATTCCTCCGAAAACTGGACAGGTGATGATATTCATATGGTAAAATGCAAAATGACATAGAACTAAGTGGTCCGGGGGTGAATTGAAATGGGGAGAATCAAACTATTTGGCATGCTGATTGGTAAGATGCGGTGGAAAAAACTTTTGACTACAATTGCTTTGACTGGTACAACGCCATTTATGTTTGTTAACCTAGATAAAAATAGCTTAGAGCAAAAAGTGATGCAAGACTACCTACCTAAAACAACTATTAGCCAAGAACTTAAACAAAAAAATCTCTTGCTGATTTTGTTACCACCTTATTTTACAATATAGATACTCCTAGTTATGCTTATGCTGAGAGCTTAATAGAGTATTATCAAGATCAAGCTGTAAAAGCCATGTGGAAAGTTGTCAAAGAAGACCCTAATCATTTTATAAGCTACATTGACGAAATCGGTTATATTCAACCTTACAACGAAGGTAAAATTGTGGAAGATGATTTTACGGGTGAAAAAGTTTTTGTAGTGGATGGTTATACAATTCCTGCAGAAAAGTATATACCAACAGGAGATAAAGAGTTAGATAAATGGATGACTAAATGGTTTAATTTATTTAAATGTGAAGCTTATGGCAATATTGTATTAGGAGACAAGTTTGCTCGAATGCGTTATTTTCTTACCTGGCAAGAGATAGAGAATTTTCCTGGTGTGAAAAATCCTTTACTAATTGCTTATGTAATGCGAAAAATTCAGATAGGCACTTACGACGAACGAGTTTTCAAAATAGACTATGATGATTATTGGTTTTTCAGGCCAGACAAGTTAGAAGAGTTAGCCAAAAAAATTGATGAAAACGTAGATAAATATTCTGGTGTTTACAAAGATGTGTATTTAACAAATC
>JAGGZV010000048.1 GCA_021161835.1 Thermotogae bacterium
ACTCCCAAATCTTTCGCCAAATCCGCCAACTTTGCCGTTTGATTAACGTTGTGTTTGGTAATGACTTGCTTTATAGTTACTGGTACACCATTTTGTACCAATAATTGAACGCCTTTTATAGCTTTTTCGAAAGAACCCGGCACTCGTGTAAAACTATAATGGGTTGTGGCATCTGCCCCGTGCAGAGTCACAGAAAAAGAAACGTGTCTAAAACAGGATAGACCTTCAACGATGTCTTTTCTAAATGATCCTCCACCGGATTGGATTCTCGTCCAAAATCCTAAATCTTCGGCTTTCTTTACTATCTCTATAAGGTCAGGGCGAGTCAGCGGTTCACCACCTGTAAGTGTGAGATATAAAACTCCCATATCTGCTGCTTGTTCGAGCAAGTCTTCTATTTCTTCCAATGTCATCATGTTTCCAGAAACGGCAGAAGCGTAACAATAGCGACAATGTAAACTACAGGAATAAGTAAGTTCTAAAGTGAGTTTGATAAGAGTCCGCTCCTTTATCACCTCTTTTACCATTTTCATTTGTAACTCAGAAAAGTTCATTTTTGGTTTCGACGTGTCTAGGACTTTTTCGGTGCAAGTTTTTCCATCTATATAAACCAGCCCTGCCTGAAACAAGGTTTTAATTAACAAATACAGGTCCTTTTGCGCTCTTTTCTTGCTTAAGTGGTATTGCGCCGCTAAAGTGTTGACAAGTTCACCTGTAGTTATAGATTGTTTCAACAGCTCCCAAACAAAACTGGCACTTGCGTTCAAGTGGCATTGGATGGAGCCATTGGTTAAGTACGTCTTTCCGTTCACCGTTCGGTAGGCATACGCGGGATTGCGGGTAACAACGCTCTTATTAGACAGCTTAGGAGTTAATCTCACTGTTTATCCTCCTTTTCAACAGCTTCGTACGCTTGCATAAGCCGGCAAGCCATAGACATGGGAGCTTGCAAGCTTCCATCTTCCAGAAGGGCTACCGCGGGACAGCGGTGACAATGGTGGAAAAAACGACATGAGCGACAAACAGCAGGAGGTGAGTAATCAGGGTTTTTACGGAAAGCACGCAGAGTGTTCGAACGCCATATTTCCTTAAAGCTCTGCTCTCGAAGATTTCCAACAGTTACAGGACGAGCTAAGCAAGGATAAACATCTCCATTGTAGCCAATAACACAAGTATAACCAATATTACATTTCATTTTTTTAGGGCGATATAATCCCATCGACAGGAATTCTTTTAGTTCCTCTTCATTAAGTCTCACAGGAGGAACTTTTCCAGAGAAAAAATCGGGCATTACAAAAGGATTGAATGAAATATTACACCCCATTTCCTGAGCTATTGAAAACACTTTAGGGGCTTCTTTATAGTTCTGTCTCATAACTAAAAACGCAATGGTGACAGGAATTTTTTCTTTTCTAAGCATTTTGATGCCCTCTAAGGTGCGCTCGTAGGAACCAGGGGTCCGAGTTACTCGATCGTGAGTATTTGCACAAGCACCATAAAGACTTACAAGAACTTTGATTGTTTGAATTTCTCGAATACTTTGAACCATCGTTTTAGTTAGTAAAGTAGCATTAGTGTTTAAACGCACTGAAAATCCCAGCTTTCTTGCGTAGATTAAAATACTGCTCAAGTCAGAACGGCATAGAGGCTCCCCGCCTGTAAAAGTGATATAAAAACAACCTGCTTGAGCGAGTTCTTCCAAAATTTTATAGATTTCCTCAGTAGTAAGTTCTTTCTCTGCTTTCGCTGATTGCATCCCGTCAGCGGCATAACAATGAATACAGCGCAGGTTGCATTGAAAAGTCACGTTAAAATAAACTTTTAGCGGAATTTCTAACTGACGAGCTATTTCAAGTAAAGTGTCTTGAGAAGCGCTTTCTGTAACAACCTCAAATTGACCTCCTTCGTCCTCATTATCAATATGGATCAAACCATTCTTCTGCAACTGTTGTAAAAATCGTTCCAGATCTCGCATAGCCTGTCTTGCTGAAATGTGATATTGCTGAACAATTTCCTCAGATAAAGTTAGAAGAGAAGCATCATCAAGTTTCTCCCACAGATTTGCAGCTATTCCTTTTAAAAGCACACTTTTACCATTTGGAGCAACAGCAAGAACATTAACTCCGATCCGTCTCCATGGTATATCTGCTCGGCGCACTATAAATGTGGATTTGTCCACACCTTCACCTCCTAAAAGGCAAAGGACTGTTTGTTTTCTAGACACTTTAAAGCAATACTTAAAAGTTCTGTCCACACTACCCAATAGGTATCGATGGTATCGTTCCACAAATTTGATCTGGATCATCTGTCAGATACTCAATATCCACCCTGCTTCATGGATACTGGTAAAATAAAACTGATCAACTATCAAGACTTTGAAATAAAACAGGTGGTGCATTTTCAGTCTGGCTATCCGTATCTGTCCTGTCACCAAATGCTGTTACCGATAGAGAAATCAGTACAAGTACCAGCACGAATCCCGCAATTTTTCTCATGTTCTCACCTCATTGGAAAGCTATCATATTTCATGTGATTTTTCAAATTTTTCACATTTTAAAGTTCCTTTTTCATGCGGATTTTAAGAAGTAACTTTGTTTGAATTTTCTGCAATGGCGATTTTTGATGTATAACGGAAACAAAGGGGTGTTGAAATTATGAAAAAATTACCTGAAATGTTCATGCTTGTTTTCAAATATGGAGCTTTTGCAAAACCATTCATAGTTCAAATAGTCAACACAGATTCACCCAAGGTTGTTAAATACTCCGCCGTGTCGCTATTGTATACATGGGAGGGGGAATACAACCAGGCGATTCAATATATAAACAAGGCCATTGGATTTTGTAAAAGTAGAAGCATGCGACTTTTCCTTCTTGCAAGGAAGTTATCGTGCAAAGTCAAGCTTGGAAAGTTCGACAGAGAACTTTACAAC
>JAGGZV010000019.1 GCA_021161835.1 Thermotogae bacterium
CCCCCCCCCATGGAAAGGCATCCTTTGAGAGAGAAAAGAGATTTGGGGTAAAAAAAAAAGCGCTTTGTGAAAAAAACGATTTTTTAAAATTTTTTTTTTTTTTTTTTTTTTTTTTTTTTTCGATATACACATCTTGCACAATAGAGGTAGAAAAAATGTAAGGAGAGGTGAGCACGCGATGAAAACCATAAGGGGTAAGATGTTGACACTGATTTTATTACCAATAGTAGTACTTTTAGTTTTCACTGCCATATTAGTTGATATGAAGGCAACTTCAATTGCCACCAATACGGTTATTGAACTTACCATGGAAATCGCTGATGCAAACGCCCATGTTGTGGACAGATGGTTAGAAGGTTTATTAAAAGAACTAAGATTGCTGGCAGGAACTGATGTAGTGAAACAAGCTATTACAACGGGTGATTGGACAGATCTCATGGAAGAGTTCTTACCCGAGATTTTGAGAAATACATCTGATTACGGGATGATGTTCATAGGTTTTCCAGATGGAAAGGCACCAACCACACAAGGTGTTGTTATCGATATCACCAATAAGGAGTATTTTAAGGACATTATGGAAGAGCGTAAAGAAGTGACTATCAGCGAAGCCACAATTTCTGAAATAACAGGTACACACGCGTTTGTTATCGCGGTTCCTGTGAAAGATGAAAATTCTAATGTCATAGGTTTGATAGGGGCAACCGTTTTATTCGATACACTAAACGAAATAGCAGCTGGTATACAAATAGGTAAGGCAGGTTACGGTTGGATAATTGATTCAACCGGTTTTATTGTCGCGCATCCAGAGAAGGAATATCTAATGAATTTGAATGTTTTGGAATCTTCAAAAATGGGTTTTACGGGTCTCGAAGAAATAGGCAGGGAGATGCTGGCAGGTAAAAAAGGTTACGGAAAAATAACAGTTCCTAGCGGAAAAACTGAATATGCTTTTTTCGAACCAATTGAACTGACGGATGGGTGGATTTTTGCTGTGTCAGTACCAGAGGAACAGATATTAGCCGAATCAAGGAGATTACTGACTCTGATTGTAACCATATTTTCTGTGGTGACAGCAATAGCAGTGGCGGTGATATTGCTAATGTCTGGAAGCATCGCAAAATCGATAGGGAAACTCGTTGTAGCCGCACGAAAATTTGGTGAGGGAGATTTAACAGTTAGGTTTGAAGCACGGGGAAAAGACGAAATAGCGATGATGTCGCAAACGTTACAGCAAATGGGTGATAATCTACGGGAAGCTTTTTACCACATAGCCAGCGCATCGGAACAGGTCACCTCTTCTGCACAGAATCTGGCGAGCACGTCTGAAGAATTAAGTGCAACCAGTGAAGAACAAGCTGCTCAAATGGACAATGTAGCCAGGAATGCCCAGAATGCTTCGGCGTCCATAGAGGAGGTTTCTTCGGGTGTTCAGGAGGTCACGGCAAGTGCTCAGAATCTTTCTAAGGCAGCCCAAACACTTTCTGAAAAGGCGGAGGTTGTTAGATCGGCCGCAAGCAGAGGAGAGCAGGCTGTCAAGGTTATAGATCAGATGATAGATACCGTGAAGCAAGGGGCCGGTAGAATAGAGGCAGCTATATCCAGACTCGCTGAGAATGCAGAAAACATAAGTATGATCGTTGAAACGATAAACTCCATTGCTGAACAAACCAATCTTCTAGCTTTGAATGCTGCAATAGAAGCGGCGAGAGCGGGAGAAGCGGGACGGGGGTTCGCAGTTGTCGCAGATGAAATAAGAAAACTTGCAGAGGAAAGTAAGCGTGCGACACAAAGGATTGCGGATATACTGGGCCAGATACAGTCTGGGACCGAAACAACTGCAGATGCATCTGCTGAATCGATGAAGCAGATAGACATGACCGTTGAACAATCTGTAAAGGTTAAAAGGGAGCTTACAAGCATATTAAAAGAGATTCAGGAAATCAGCACGATGATAGAAAATGTTGCTGCAAGTGCAGAAGAGCTGGGGGCAGCAACAGAGGAGATAAGTGGTGCCATGGATACGGCTGCCAGAGCTATAGCGGATATAGTACAGCAAGTGGAGGAAGCGGCATCGGCGGTGAAGCAGCAGGCGGATATAACCCAGAATGTAAGTGCCATGAGTGAAGAGCTCACTTCAATAGCAGAAAATGTGATGGAGCAGGTCAACAGGTTCAAATTGTAGAGGTCAGGGTGATATCGTCGAGTTTATGGTATAATTACCAACGAAAT
The DNA here is from genome assembly GCA_021161835.1 of Thermotogae bacterium. Taxonomy (GTDB): domain Bacteria; phylum Thermotogota; class Thermotogae; order UBA12178; family UBA12178; genus JAGGZV01. The sequence goes on from JAGGZV010000019.1 coordinate 2,230, forward strand.
GTGTGGGTGCGTAGCTCAGTGGGAGAGCGCTTCCTTGACGCGGAAGAGGTCGCAGGTTCAATCCCTGCCGCACCCACCAGAGCCCCTTAAAGGGGCCTTTATTTTTGAGAACGGGCTTTAAACATTTTCGTGTTAGAATCTTTTGCGCGAACCGTTCAAAAGTGAAGGAGGAGATGAAGGTGAACATATTTTTTGCCGATCCAACGGCTCCCACAAGGTCACCCACCGCCACCGGACCCACGGGAGGTTTTGCTACTATGCTCATATGGCTTGTGGCAATATTCGTGCTTTTCTATTTCATGGCTATATTGCCGCAACGTAGAAGGGAGAAACAACATCAGCGTATGGTGGCTTCCATAAGAAGGGGCGATGTCATCGTGACTGCCGGTGGTATCGTGGGTAAGGTCATAGACGTCAGGGATGAAACATTGAAGATAAAGACTGCCAATGTGACGGAACTCGAGGTTCGCAAATCTTCAGTGGCTGGAATTCTTGCCAAAAAGGGATCATCGAAGGAGCAGGGAAAGGCTGAACAGGAGGAAGCGTGAAGTTTTAAGGAAAGGAGAGGTGATCCATGAATCCCGCCAGAATACGTGCACTGTTTGTTTTGGCCGTTCTACTTGCATCTCTTCTGGTTCTTCTCATACCTTTTAAAGGTAGTGTCCCCTATACAGGCTTCAAAACATTGTTTCAAAACATCAAACTGGGGTTGGATCTTCGGGGTGGTGCCAGACTGGATTACGTGATGGTCTTCGAGGAGGGGCAGAACAAGAACTTCGCGGAAGTTGCCAATCAGGTTATCTATGTGCTCAGAAAGCGTCTGGATGCGGCCGGATACACAGAGGCCGTGGTGAAAAAGGTTGGAGCGGCAGAAAATATGAAAATAAGGGTTGAAATCCCGGGTGTGAGCGACACTGCAGAGGCTGAACGATTGATAGGGCAGAAGGGTAAACTCTTCTTCGGCGAGGTGGTGGATGTCACCGTATCCGATAAGAAGCCTGTTACCAAACCAATAACTGCGCGTACAGCGCAGTGGCTGCGGGATATGAATGATCCCAACACATGGTATCTCGTTAATCCCAAGATGAAGGTGGGCACGAAAATTTACGAGCTCGATGGTTCATATGTCATAGATTCCAAACCGGGTGTCAACACGCGCGAAGGAGGATATCTGGTTCACCTCATCTTCAACTCAGAAGGTACGAAACGCTTCGCGGCTATAACCAGAGCTTATATAGGTAAAAGACTCGCCGTTGTGCTGGATGACAAAGTCGTCATAGCACCTGTGATAAAGTCCAGCATTCCAGATGGACGAGCGGTAATAGAGAACATCGCCAGTTTACAGAGAGCTCGTGAGGTGGCGATTCTCATAAAAAGTGGAAATCTGCCGGTGCAGTTGAAGAAATACGAAGAGTCCGTCGTGGGACCGAGTCTTGGAAGGGATGTTGTGAGGGCGAGTTTGATAGCAGCGATCATTGGAGGAATAGTGGTGATGGTGTACATGTTCGTGTTCTACGGTTATATGGGTATAGTAGCGGATATAGCTTTGATCTATAACATGCTGGTGCTTCTGGCATTACTGGCTGCAACACGTTCTATTCTCACTCTTCCCGGTATAGGTGGTGTCATTCTGACATTTGGTACCGGTGTCGATGGGAACATAATCATATACGAACGTATAAAGGAAGAAATAAGGATGGGTAAAACCATCCACGCGGCTATAAGAGATGGGTTTTCCCGTGCGTTGGTGACCATCGTGGATGCCAACCTGACCACGATAATAGCCGCTGCTGTACTTTACTATTTCGGTACGGGTACGATCAGGGGTTTCGCCGTTGCGTTGATGTTTGGTATCATCGGTAGCTTGTTCACCAACCTTGTGGTTACCAGGATAATGCTCGATGCCATGGCTCCAATAATAAAGCCTGAGAGATACCTTCCCAAGGAGAGGGGTGTAGAAGGATGAGACAAATAGATTTCGTCGGAAAACGCAGGATTTTCATGACCCTCTCTGCTCTTCTCGTGATTACATCGGTTTTGCTCATCCTCATCAAAGGTTTCAATCTGGGTGTGGATTTTGCAGGTGGCACCGAATTGACTCTCCTGTTTGATTCCCGCGATATAAGCATTTCAGATATACGGAAGGCTCTGTCGGACTACAATCCTGAATATTCCGGTGCTCTCATAGTTGAGGAAAGGAGCATAGGCGAGCGTGAGGAAATATCAAAATTTTCGGTCACACTCACGAAATTCTTCGAAAAAGCGCAGGAAAAAGAAGCCTTCGTGAATCATTTGAAGGGCTGGTTTAAAAGCAACAAAGAGGCAAACGTGGAGATTTCCTTTAGTGCGGTTTCAGGTGCGGCTGCATTGGAGATACGTTCCAGCACGTGGTGGGCGGTTATACTGGTTGTGGTTCTCATCCTGGGATACATCACCTTCAGGTTCAGGTTCATTTTCGGTATCGGTGCGATAATAGCGTTGGTTCACGACCTGCTCATAACCATGGGATTCTATTCGTTGTTCAATGTGGAGCTGAATGTACCTGCAGTTGCGGCTTTTCTCACACTGCTTGGCTACTCCCTCAACGATACGATAGTGGTGTATGATCGTATACGTGAGAACATGAGAAGGATGCGAGGGAAGAGGATCGAGGAGATCGTCAACACCAGCATAAATCAGGTTATAGTGCGTTCCTTGAACACCAGTATCACGACATTCATAGTTGTCATGGCCATTTTCCTGTTCTCGGGTAAAGTGATGCAGTCCTTCGCTTTCGGGTTGACCATAGGCGTTATCGTGGGAACGTATTCTTCGCTTTACATAGCCAGCCCTGTGGTCATAGGTTGGGTGAAGCGTCAGGCGAGGTGATGGAAATGGTGAAGCTTGAGGAACTCCTTTACGAAGCCTATAAAATGGGGGCTTCGGATCTTCATATATCCGTGGGTATTCCTCCCATTATCAGGATGCATGGACATTTGAAACCATTTCCGAATCATTCCACCCCTTTGAGTCATGACGATGTCGTGAATTGGTTGGACACGCTTATGGAGGAAAAAGGTGCAGGTGTGAGACTCTCCAGCATGGAAAAAAAGGAACTGGATTTTTCCTTTGGTATTCAGAATGAGGTACGTGTTAGAAGCAACGTATATTTTGAAAGAGGTGCCCCCGCTGCTGCCTTCAGGTTGATACCTCGCAGAATAAAGACGCTGGAAGAGCTGGGGCTTCCACCTGTATTGAAGGAATTCTGTAAGCATGACAGGGGTTTTGTATTGGTTGTGGGTCCAACCGGCAGTGGTAAATCCACAACGCTGGCAGCGATGCTTGACCTCATAAACAGTACCAGACCGGTTCATATAATGACGATAGAGGATCCCATAGAGTATGTGCACGATAATAAGATGGCTATAATCCACCAGCGTGAAGTCGGGCAGGATACAGATTCTTTTTACAATGGTTTGAAATATGCCCTGAGGCAGGATCCCGATGTAATACTCGTCGGGGAAATGCGCGATCTCGAAACGATGGAGCTGGCTCTCACAGCAGCTGAAACGGGGCATTTGGTATTCGCAACTGTTCACACCAATTCGGCGCCTGGAACTCCTGAAAGAATAGTTGGTGTATTTCCTGCACATCAGCAGAATCAGATAGCGGTACAGCTGGCGAATACGCTCGTGGGCGTTGTTTATCAAAGGTTGATACCTCGTGCGGACGGAAACGGTCGTATAGCCGTACTGGAAATAATGATAGCCAACAGTGCTATAAAGAACTTGATACGTGAAATGAAGTTCCATCAAATAGAATCTATCATGCAGGCGAGCGGCAGAATAGGCATGGTAACCTTCGATGATGCACTGTACGATGTGTACAGGCGTGGGCTCATTTCCAAAGAGGATCTTACCCTGTATGCAAGGAACCCTGACCAAATCCTCAGGAGGGTAGGAGGCCTTTGAATCAGTTGTTAAAAGAACTGGATGATGTGATGGTTGTACTCGGCAAACGCAAGGATCAGCTGGAAAAAGAGCTAGCTCGCCATAGTTCGTCTCCTCAAATGTGTGCGCGGCTTTCGAAGGAATTCCTGAGACTGGAAAGGATACTGGAATTGTACTCTGAAAGAAAAAGGATAATGAAAGAAATAGAGGAGTGGAAAGAACTGGCTGAAGAAGAGGACGCTGATGAGGTTGAAAGAACGATCGCCGAATTGAAGAGCAGATTGGAGGATGTTGAGCGCGAGCTGGTCTTTTCCCTGGTGCCTGAGGATGAGATGGGAGCACGCGACGTTGTAATGGAAATAAGGGCAGGAGCAGGTGGAGAAGAGGCGGCGTTGTTTGCCGCCGATCTGTTTAGAATGTATTCCAGATACGCGGAAAAAAATGGGTGGAGTATAACCGTTGTGGATTCTTCGCCGACCGATCTCGGTGGATACAAAACGTTGGTGTTTCTGGTGAGCGGCAGAGGTGTTTACAGAAAACTGAAATATGAGAGTGGAGTTCACAGGGTTCAAAGAATTCCTGTAACCGAGAGTGGTGGAAGAATACACACTTCAACTGCTACCGTGGCCGTGCTTCCACGTATGAAAGAAGTGGAGGTTCGAATAGATCCAAAGGATTTGAGGATAGAAACTTTCCGTGCTTCTGGGCATGGTGGACAACATGTGAACAGAACGGAATCGGCCGTGAGAATAACCCATATCCCCACAGGTATAGTGGTGACCTGCCAGAACGAACGTTCGCAGTTTCAGAACAAGGAAAGAGCTCTGGAAGTTTTGAGAGCACGTTTGTATGATCTTTTACATCGCAAAGAGAAAGAAGCCGTTGATGCGCGGAGACGTCAGCAAATAGGTTCCGGAGAAAGAAGTGAGAAAATCAGAACCTACAATTTTCCGCAGAATCGTGTTACCGATCATCGAATAAACTACACACTGTACGATCTCGATAGAGTGATGGATGGAGAACTGGACGAGTTGATCGAAAAGTTGACCATGCATGAAATCAAGGAAAAGCTGGACATCACGATAAAAGAGCTTCTGAGGAGTGATGAACGTTGAAGGTTCTTGGGGTGGATTTGGGAGGAACGTACATAAAAGCTGCTGTGGTGAACGAGAAGGGTGACATATTCTGGAAAAAAACTGTCGAGACCCCGGCGGGATATGAAGCAGTGGCGGAAACCATAGCCCAGCTGGCCCTGGAGGTTATTGAAAAACATGAGATAGTAGGCGTGGGAATAGGTACACCGGGATCGATAGATCATGAGAAGGGTGTTGTGAGATATTCACCGAATTTGAAATGGCGTGATGTACCATTTGCCGATCTGGTGACAAAGAAGAGCGGTTGTAAAACGTACATTGAAAACGATGCGAATGCCTTCGTTCTGGGTGAAAAATGGTTTGGAGCTGCACGAGGTTGTGAACATGTGGTGGCTTTAACCTTTGGTACAGGGATAGGAGGAGGGGTAATCTCACATGGTAGGTTGATAACAGGTCATATGGGTATAGGTGCTGAGTTGGGCCATATTATTGTGGAACCGTACGGACCGCTGTGTGGATGCGGAAGTCGCGGCTGCCTTGAATCGATAGCCAGTGCCAGTGCAGTGGCACGTCTTGCAAAGCAGTGGCTGGTAAAGTATCCCGGGTCCATGATGCTGGAAATGGTGGAAGATGAAGAAAGAATCGATGCACGTGTAGTTTTCGAAGCCTACAAAAAGGGTGATCTTCTTGCCACCATCGTGGTGGAATACGTATCCGATGCCATAGCCAGGGCTGTTGGAGCCTATGTGCAGTTCTTCAACCCCGAGGTAATCGTGTTTGGTGGAGGTATGGCAAGATCAGCCGATGTGTTCATACCGCTGGTGGAGAGGAGGGCTCCACTGTATATGATGCCTTCCTTCGTTGGAACCTACAGGATCGTCAAAAGTGAGCTTCTTGAGGATGCCGGGATAAAAGGAGCTGCTTCTATAGTTTTCGAAAATCTGAAGTATGGAGGGAGGGGGAAAAATGGAACTGAGTGAAGTTCACATGAAACTGGAAAAGAGGTATGGGGCTCACAATTACGAGCCCATACCTGTGGTGCTTGAGAGGGGCGAGGGAGTATGGGTATGGGATGTGGAAGGCAGGAAATATCTGGACATGCTTTCTTCCTATTCGGCTCTCAATCATGGACACCGACATCCAAAAATCCTCAATGCTATGAGACTTCAGATGGAGAAACTCACTCTAACTTCCCGTGCTTTTTACAACGATGTTCTCGGAAGGTTTGAAAAGAAATTGGCCGAAATTGCCGGATATGACAAGGTGTTGCCAATGAACACCGGAGCAGAGGCTGTGGAAACAGCGTTGAAGATAGCCAGGAAGTGGGGTTATTATGAGAAAGGGATCCCCAGATACGAAGGGAACATAATAGTTGCCGAGGGGAACTTCCATGGACGCACGATAACCATAGTTTCTTTCTCCAGTGAAGAACAATACAAGGATGGCTTTGGACCATTCACTCCTGGTTTCAAAATGGTTCCATATGGTGACGTTGAAGCCATGGAGAAAGCTGTGAACGATAGAACCATCGGTATCCTTGTGGAACCCATACAGGGGGAGGGAGGTGTCAGGATACCCCCGGATGGATATTTGAAAGAACTCCGCAAACTGGCGGATGAGAAGGGGATCCTCCTTATGTTCGACGAGATACAGACGGGGTTGGGCAGAACAGGCAAACTCTTCGCCTGGATGTGGGAAGAGGCGAAACCCGATATTCTGATCCTCGGTAAAGCACTTGGAGGAGGAGTTTACCCGGTTTCTGCGGTGCTTGCAGATGATCACATAATGAAGGTTATGACGCCCGGAGACCATGGTTCAACGTTCGGAGGCAATCCTCTGGCGGCAGCTGTGGGTATTGCCTCGATAGACGTGCTTCTGGAGGAGGATCTTCCTGAAAGGGCTAGAAAGCTTGGTGATTACTTCCTGAACGAACTGAAAAAGATCGACAGTCCCTATGTTAAGGAGTACAGGGGTAAGGGATTACTGATTGGTGTGGAGATAAAGGACGAATACGGTGGTGCAAGAAAATTCTGTGAGAAACTGGCGACGATGGGTATACTCAGTAAGGAGACACACGACACGGTGATAAGGTTTGCACCACCTCTCATCATAAGGAAAGAGGAAATAGATTGGGCATTGGAAAGGATAGAAAAAGTTTTGAAGGAACCGCTGTGAGGTAGCTGTACCTGAATATACATTGGTGGAAAATCAGGTTTAAAAACTCTCTTATAAATCGGGGGTATTCGGAATGAAACTCTCCGAAATTGTTTGTGCACTTTCGAATATTGTGGTGAACATCATGAACGGTTCGAGTGAAGATGTTGAAATCTCCAGTATTGCCACCCATTCCTCGCAGGTTCGAAAGGGAACACTCTTCATATGCAGAAAGGGTAACCGATTCGACTCGCATCTCATAGCTTCTGAGATGATTTATAGGGGAGCCGTTGCACTGGTGACAGAAAGGCCTTTGAAGAAACTTTCGAACGTTCCCATCATAGTGGTGGAGGACAGCAAGCTCGCGGAATCCATAATAGCTTCGGAATTTTTTGGTCACCCTTACAGAAAGCTGGTTACCGTAGGAATCACCGGTACCAATGGAAAATCCACCACTGCGCGTTTCATATTCGAGGCACTCCGTTATTTTGGAGTTCACGCTTCGATAATGGGTACTGTCCAGAACGTCGTGGGAGATGAGATCTTCAACTCGCCTGTTCACACTACTCCACCTGCAATAGAACTACTTGGAAAGATGAGAAAGTCGCTTGATCACGGTGATACTCATTTCATAATGGAAGTGTCCTCGCATGCACTGAAGTTGAAAAGGGTGGAAAGCGTGCGATTCGATGTGGGCGTGATAACCAACATAACCCGCGATCATCTGGAATTACACGGTGATTTCGAGGATTACCGTGCCACCAAATTTCACATAGCTGACCTGCTCAAGGACGACGGATTGATGGTGATATCAAGGGATCATGTGGAGCTGGCTCCCATAAAAGAGCGCGGAAAACCGGTGATAACCTACGGAAAGAAGAAGGATGCGGATGTGAGAATAAGCGAGATGGTAACGTCCAGGGAAGGCAGCGAATTCGTCGTTGAAACATCTGGAAGCAGGTGTGCTTTTCGTACCAAACTCATAGGGTTTCACAACATCTATAACCTGGCAGCCGGCATAACCGTGCTGACCACCATGGGTTACAAACTGGAAGATCTGGTGGAACCTGTTGCTCTATTCAAAGGTGTTGAAGGGCGTTTTCAACTTCTGCATTCGGTTTCTCGAATGCTGGGTTTCGATGTTATCGTGGATTTTGCGCACACCCCCGATGCTCTGTACAGGGTGATCCAATCTGCCAGGGCCATAACTTCGGGAAGGGTGATTGTAGTTTTTGGAGCGGGTGGAGAATCCGATCCCGGAAAACGACCAATAATGGGGAGAGTAGTGTCCAGATTCGCCGATGTGACCATAGTCACCACCGACGATCCAAAATCCGAGGATCCCGATGAAATCATCGAACAGGTTGTAAAGGGAATAACCGAAGGTGCTCCACATCTGGTGGTTCCCGATCGTCGTGAAGCAATAGAGATGGCGTTAACCATCGCCAACAAAAACGATACGGTGATAATAGCGGGAAGAGGCCACGAGGAATACATGGTTTTGAAGGATAGAAAGATTCCTTTCAAGGATGCGGAGGTCGTGGAGGAAATAGCGAGGAGGTTGTGCAGGAAACATTGAATGAACACGTTGAAAAGGTGTTGGAGACTTTATCACGAACCGGCGGAAAACTCAAGATAGATTCGCGCGATGTGAAAAGCCATGACGTTTTTCTGGCCTTAAAGGGTGAGAGACACGACGGACACGATTTTGTCAACCATGCTTTTGAAAATGGAGCTGTCCTCGCAATAGTAGAGAAGAAACGAGATTATAAAGGTAGTATTATCGAGGTACCCAGCACTCTTTCTTTTATTAGGGAACTGGCACTTTACAGGCTGGGGAGTAGATCGAACAAAACGGTTGTAGCTATAACTGGTTCTGTTGGGAAGACCACCACCAAGGAGCTTATATGGTATTTGACGGGTAAAACGGGTTTCAAAGTTCCGGGGAATTTGAACACTCCTATTGGACTTGCCCTGTCTTTGATAAACGAATACGATGGTGAAGCTCTTCTGATACTGGAATACGGGGTTTCATATCCAGGAGATATGGACGAGATATGCAGATTCGTTTCTCCGGATGTTGGTGTACTGTTACCTGTTGGCTCCTCACATATAGGCAACTTTTCCAGCAAGGAAGAGCTTTTGAAAGAGAAATTGAAGCTGAGTGAATACGCGGGGAAAATAGTAGCACATGTGAGTTTTAAAGACAGGTTGTCCAATGTTGAAATCTTTTTTGGCGATGGTGGTGATGTATTCGCCCGGATACTCGAGGTTGATCCCACCAAGACGAAGGTTGAGGTGGAAGAAAAAGGAAGAACTTTTGTTCTGACGTTACCTGGAGTATGGCACGATGGTATGGTGGAAGATCTCTCGGCGGCGGTGGCCGCATGTCGCGTGCTCGGTATGGAACCCAGGTTTGATTGTTTGAAAGATTTCTCAACGCTTGAAGGAAGATTTCGACTTTTCAAGATCCTTCAGGCTTATGTTGTGGATGACACATACAACAGTTCCATCGAATCTTTCAATGTGGCTTCGCAAATGATAAACCAACTGTGGCCAGAAAAAGAAAAGGTGGCGGTACTGGGTTCAATACTGGAGCAGGGGAAAGAATCTCCACACACTCATGAAATTCTGCTGAATAATGCCCGACGTTATTTTAATCGTGTTCTCGTCTACGCACCGCCCGGGGTTGACGAGATCCTGACAGCGGTCGATCGGGAAGAGGTTTTTACAGACGAGGAAGAGCTCCTGGGGCGGCTGAGAGAAATGCTCAGCAAGGATGTGATACTGTATTGCAAGGCCTCTCATGGTGTGAAGCTTTACCACGTGGTGAAGAAGCTTAAAGGAGTTGAAGGGGCGTGAAAGAGGCTCTGGGATTCTTCATAACATCTATCGTGGCGATCATATTGTATAAACCTCTTATAAAATTCTTCAAAAAGGTGGAGTTTGGACAGTACATAAGAGAGGAAGGACCTGATCTGCACAACTACAAAACCGGGACACCCACGGCGGGTGGGATTTTATTCCTGCTACTACCGCTGATCTTTGCGATTTTTTCACATGCCGGTTATCTGGAATGGATATGCGTGTTTTCCCTTCTGATATTCGGAGGTATAGGTCTTGCAGATGACCTCATCAGCATCTTACGGAAGAATGCTACGGGTTTGAGAACGTGGCAGAAAATATCTTTGCAGGTTGTGGGATCTGTGGTTCTTTTGCACATGTTGAAATCTTACACCCGGCAGTTCGTACCGATTTATGGGGGAGAATTCGACTTGGGGAGATGGGGTTATGTTCTGGCTATCACGGCGCTGGTGGGAGCTTCCAACGCTGTCAATTTGACCGACGGTGTCGATGGTCTTGCAGGATGGAACTTCCTTGTATCCATGGGTGGATTGGTGGTTTTCAGTGCCATTCACTCCCGTCCAATTCCTTCGACCGTACTGATACTGATGGCAACCGTGTTGGGCTTTCTCTGGTACAATTCTCATCCTGCAAAACTCTTCATGGGTGATACGGGCTCACTCGCTCTGGGAGGTGTGCTGGCAACTTATGCCATCATCAACGGAGGACTGTTATATCTCCCCATATTTGGTCTGGTGTTCGTTGTAGAAACGCTCAGCGTCATTATACAGGTTCTTTCCTTTAAGATCAGAAAAAAACGGGTTTTTTTGATGTCACCGCTTCACCATCATTTTGAATTACTGCAATGGCCAGAAGAAAAGATAGTGGCGAGATTCGTAATAGTCAGTTTGGTGGCATCGATGGTTGCGCTGAGTATGTGATGTTTCACAAACCCAATTTCTTTTTGAGAATTGGGTAATACGATCTACTCACCTTTATTCTTACTCCGTTTTTGAGCTCCAGAATATACTCACCTTTAAACCATCTTCTCAATCTGTGCATCTTATCCAGTGCCACCACATAGGAACGATGTACCCTCACAAATCTGTCGGGATCCAATTCCTGTTCCAGATCTTTGAGTGTGCCGGTGAACCTGAACCTTTCGTTCTCAAGATTGATATAAACGTTTTTACCATCGGCTTCGAAATAGTAAATCTCATCCTGTCGAATCAGACGAATTTCATCCCCAAGTCGCACGGGGAACAGTTCCCGGAATCTTCTTTTCAATCCATCCATAAGGTTCTTCAGGATTTCGTATTGGACATCACCACGGTATCGTTTCAGCTTTTCGAGAGCGCTCTGAAGCCTTTCTCTGGAAAAGGGTTTCAAAAGATAGTCGACGGCGTTCTCCTCGAAGGCTCTTATGGCGTACTCATCGTAGGCGGTTATGAATATCACCAGAGGTTTGTGTTCGACAGCGTCCAGGACATCGAACCCGTTTCCTCCAGGCAGGTTTATATCCAGGAACATCAGATCAGGTTTCAATTCATTCACCTTTTCGACGGCTTCGTCAACGCTGCGTGCCACCGCGATGACCTGTACATCCTTCATTCCATCCAGCAGGTTCATCAGTCTTTTGATCGAGGTTTCTTCATCTTCCACTATAATGCATTTCATACATTCATCACTCCCTGGGAATCTCCAGTATGAACACGCATCCACCCTGTTGCGGAGTCCTGGCCAACATGCGCGCTTTATCTCCAAATGTGAGTTTGAGCCTTTCTTCAACGCTCTTTATGCCGAACCCCTTCTCATATTCTGCCATACCGATTCCGTTATCTTCCACCTGTATTTTCACATGGTCATCTCGATCCTCGCAAACCACCCTGACCATTCCACCCTCTTTTTTCGGACTGAGACCATGGATAACAGCATTTTCAACCAGTGGTTCCACCAGAAGAGGTGGAATCCTGAAATCTTCCAGTTCTTCAGGTAATTCTATTTCATACTCCAGCTTTTTGCCCATACGTATTTTTTCGATAAACAGATAGGATTCTATCAGCTCCATTTCCTCTTTCAAGGTGTAACGTTCGGGCATGTTGAGGATTTTTCTGTACATTTCCGATAATTTCAGGATCACTTTTTCGGCTCTTTCCGGTGATTCGTACACCAGTACCATAAGTGAATTGAGCGTGTTGAAAAGAAAGTGTGGGTTCACCCTGGTCTGCAGGAGCTTCAATCTCTGTTCCAGTTCCAGACGTTTCAATCTCTCGTTTTCCAGTATCTTATGTTCGAGCTCGCGTTTTAATCTATGATACAGCCACGTGAAAACAGTCATCATGCCTGCGATAACCAGAATGGCATTCACGATCAGTTTGTTGATACTGTTTATAGCTTCGGGATTTTCCAGATACAATTTGCTTATCACGAAACTGGATAATCGTAAGCCAACTGCCAGTGCCAGGCCGATATTCAGAATGAATACGATAAATTTGAATGTTTTGGAAAACGATTTCCCCCATACCCGCCGGTAGAAGATGTACATCAGATACATCGTGTATCCGATTATGTTGGAAAATGTTAACCATATTACCAGGCTCATATAAGGATACAGGTGTACCCTGGTTACAAGCGGAGTGATCAGAGCGCCAGCAACGGCGATGATCTGATTCATCAGGGTAATAGTAAGTAACGATTTACCTCTCTTCAAACGCATTACCAGTCCTTTCTTTGATTTCTTCGTCTTGCGTGATCTTTCTCGCCTTTTCCAGATAAAGTTCTGCTTTTTCTCGGTTTTTCTTGATACTGTGAGCTTCTGCGAGATCCAAATATACCCTGACGAGTTTTTCCCTATCATCTCTGTAGTAAAAAGAAAGCATTTCCAGATCCTCCATTGCGAGTGAAACCATGTCGTCGCTTCCTATCTTCAAGCATGTTTCCGCTCTGATAAGACGCAATCTGGCGGATAACTCTGTTTCCCCAGCAGCTGCCATGATTCCTCTTTCCATATCCAGTATACCGTTGAGTAGATACCACAACCTTATCGGTACAAACCAGTATTGCATGGCCTTCAAACACAGCAGGCTTCCATATCTGACTATACATTCAGGATCTTTGGCGTAGATACCCATGCGTTTATCGAGTTCGGTGAATGTTCTCAAGCCCTTACCGATATATTCTGGATGTCCCTGAAGCGCGAGTTCATGATACATTATGGCCAGTTCCAGCATCTCCTTTGTGCTTATATTTTTGTGCATGAACTTCTCTTCGAGTTCTTCCAATCTTTCAGTATTCCCCCAGCTGGTTGTGGGATAGTATACTATACTGATACAAAGTAATACAAAGGCTATAAGAAGCCTTTTCATTCTGGTGCGCACTGATAAAATGCGCATTTTCGTTAATCCGTGGATCGAGTAACTGATACGCGATAATTTCCTGCTGTAAATTTATCCTTCACCCCCTTACAAATGCTTGTTGCTTGGGATTTTTTGGATCCAAACCTCCCTCCTCGCGGGAGGGAGGTTTCTTCAATGTCCCATTAGCACACCCGCTGATAGGTAGTATCCGTAGCGAAAGGCTTTGTTTACCGCTCCCTGAACAAGCTCATTGGTGCCTTCCAATTTCCAACCTTCCGGTGATAAGGCGAGGTATCCCGTGCATTGTACAAGCACCTCCGCGAAATCTCCGAACGGTAAGTGTAATCCGACAGAGCCTGTAAGTGTGTATGATTCCCTTGATATGGATATACATCCCTTCGATGAACCGTTCAGAAAATCGTCAATCGTATTCCCACTGTTTATGTCTCTTGCCACTACTTCGGTTCTGCTACCGATCCCTACTCCCAGTGCAAGGTCCGCTATTCCTATCCATATTCTCGCATATACCATGTATTCTCCTTCACTGATTTCGTAAGTGTACTTCACACCATCAATCAACTTCGAAGCTTCACCAGAATATCCAGCGCCACCTGTGAAGATTCTTACAGGTCCTTCACCTCCAACTCTGCCAAATCCGCCACCGCCTATTAAGAAAATACCTTCAGTAATTCTTAGACTTTCGTGAGGTGGATCGATCTGATCTGGTGGCAGGTAACCTACCACCATTCCTCCTCCACCAAAATTGAGGCTAAATCCGATCAGCGGTATTATTACAGTACTCATCAGGAAAAACCATCTTTTCATTAACGAACACCTCCTTCGAAAATATCCAGCTCGTAATCATTAAAGCTCATTTCCAGGAGGCGCGCAACCCTGATGGTGTGAAAGGGATAAAATAAGGAATAAAAGGGGGTTTTTCGGATTTGAAATTAGAAAGCCCCCTCCCCCCTCGGATGGGCAAAAACTGGACCGTTGGAGTGGTGTACCGGCTCGCTAAGAAACGCTCACCGTGGGACACCAATATCCTACCATACCCCATTTGACTGTCAAGTTTTGGGGGTTCTGAAAACCGCATGATTAGCCATGTTTAAACTGCAAAAAGTTGCATGTTTCCACTGGTTAGCGCAAACATTGGGACAACACTACATATGAGGGGAGTAAAAGTTAGTATTCATGCATAGAATCATACCCATAATGGGAAATCGCAGAGATATTGCCAACTGACCAGGATACAACGGGTGAAAAAAGACGCTTTCCATTGATATAAGAGTGTTAGTGTTTGATATAATGTACGTGCACATGTGTGAAAGGATTCATGATGAAAAAGGCGGCGAGTTCTTTTCATGAACGGGAATGGAGGGATATCGTATGAAGAAATTTCTTGTGGTTTCGGATCTCCATATTCCCACCAGGAATTCCGATGTGCCGGAGATCATTCTGAATCTGGCGAAGGAAGTTGATGGGATCATAGGTCTCGGAGACTACGTCAGCATGGATGTGGTGGGATTGTTCAAGGGGCTCACCGTTTTCCACGGAGTACACGGGAACATGGATTTCCCCGATGTTAAGGATTTTCTTCCATTCAACAAGCTCATGGTGATTGAGAACGTGAAGGTGGGGCTATGCCATGGTTGGGGTCCTCCATGGGGAATAGAAGAGCGCATTCTCGAAACTTTCGATGAGCGACCAGATGTGATTCTTTTCGGACATACTCATTATTCTGCGGATAAAACAATAGGTGGTGTCAGATATCTGAATCCAGGTGCCACGGAAAAGGGTGGTAGCTTCGGTATACTGACCCTGGATGGAGGAAAGGTGGTTTTTGAAATAAAGCGATGTCCTTGAGACATTTGATGGATTCTATAATTGAAAATATACGTAGGTATGCTAAAAATAATGATGTTTACATCGCCTTCTCGGGAGGAGAAGACAGTGTTCTTACCACCATTCTGGCCATCGAGGCTCTTTCGAAGAGTCAGGTACACTTGGTACACGTGTATTTCGGTCCCTATACTTACTCCAGAACTCTTGAAAATGTGAAAGCGTTTGCAAGTAGCATGGGTCTTGATTTGACAGTGGTCAATGGGAGATGTGAACAGGAGAAAGTTTTGAGATATGGCCCTGCGTGCAACCTCTGCACCAGGAGGGTGAAACTCGGGTTGGTCAAAAAAGTTTCGAAAGGTTTGATACTCACGGGCGCCAATTCTTACGATAGCTGGGGTAAAATGGGGATACCGTACAACGACGGCGTTTTCTCCCCTCTCTTTTACCTTGATAAGGATCAGATAAGAGCATTGCTCACGTATCTGGGTGTAACAGTTAAACGTGTGGGCGAGTCATTGTATAGGGAAGGTTGCAAGGCGAAACATCTTCTGAAGATGTTGGTGAATCCCGAATATCATGGTGAGGCCGTTGCCGTTTCAAACGAAATTCTGCTTGCAGCAGTATCACGTTATGATCTTCATGTGAAGCTGGCCAATGTTAAAATAATAGGGCCACTTTCCAGAAATGTGGCGCTTGTAAACGTGGTCCCTTCTCTTCCCAACAAAGCGAAGGAAGAAGTGGTTGAGCGGATTTCTGCTTTACATGCGGTGGATGAGGTGAGGATCGTGGAAAGACCTTTGAATTTGAAGATCATGGCTAATCCCGGTCTATACAACGATCCTGAAAGCAGGAAAATGGTGGAAAGGTGCAGACTTGCGCGTGAGTTCGCTGTTCCAATATGCGTTCGGTGGATGAAGTCATCCAACAGGAAGTTACGAACTTTCCAGGTGGTGGAAGCACATGAAGTTGAGTGAAAGAGGTAAAGCCACAAAACGTGCTTCCTTTGTTGCCCTTGTGTGCAATTCTATCCTGGCAGCTTTGAAGATAGTGACAGCCCTTTTCACCAACAGCATGGCACTCCTGGCCGATGGTGTGGATACGGCCACCGACATACTCA
>JAGGZV010000040.1 GCA_021161835.1 Thermotogae bacterium
ATATTGGATATACTCGTTTCTTCCATTCTTCTCATAATTTTTTCACCTATAATGCTTCTTATAGCTATAGCGATACTCATAGAAGACGGCCCGCCAATTGTCTTCAAACAGGAACGCCTTGGCAAAGATGGCAAGATCTTCATCATGCACAAGTTCCGCAGCATGAAAAACGGCAAAAACGATGCACCAAAGTTCGCCGATGACGAACAACACCGGGTTTTAAAAATAGGCAGATTAATAAGACCCTTCAGACTCGACGAAACTTTACAATTCTGGGATATATTAAAAGGTGACATGTCCATAGTGGGCCCAAGGCCAGAGCAGCTGGAATTCGCAAAAAAGTTCATGAAAACCATACCATTCTACTGGGCACGCCACAAGATAAAACCTGGCCTCACTGGCTGGGCACAGATAATGTATAAGTACGCGTCCAGCGCCGAAGAAACCCAGGAGAAATTGAGTTATGATTTGTATTACGTCAAAAATAGAAACATCCTTCTTGATCTCGACATACTTTTAAGAACAGTGGAGGCAATGCTATGGAAGAGAGGGGCGAAATAGAGTTGTGAATATCTTGTTGATTAACAATTATTTTCCCCCTGAAATAGGTGCAGCTTCGCATTTATACTTTTATTTAGCAGAAGAATTTGTTAAAAGGGGACATAGGGTAACCGTTTTGACAGGGATTCCTCGTTACAATGTAGAATTTTCTGTCTACAAATCATATTTAAAAGGTAAGAAAGCATATGTAGAGAGCATTGCGGATAACTTCACAGTAATAAGAGTGAAACTCCCATATGTTGATAGAAAACAGATCATCAGAAGGGGAATCGAACATTTTGAAATAGCGTACAAACTTTTCCATTGGGGGAAGTCTTTTTTAAAAGATATTGATATTTCCTTAGTGTATTCTCCACCTTTAACTCTATTTTGGACAGCAGAAAAAGTAAGAAAGATGACAGGTGCACCTTACATTTTGAATGTTCAGGATCTTTTCCCACAGGCAGCCATAGACTTGGGAATAATGAAGAATAAGATAGTAATATCGTTCTTTAAATATCTGGAAAAAAAGGCTTATAAATCCGCCGATTTGATAATGGTCCATTCTGAAAACAACAAAAAGATCGTTGATGAGATTACAAAAGATACTTCAAAAACGATCGTCGTGGAGAACTGGGTGGATGATAAAGCCATCTTACCTGGTGATAAGAAAAACGAATTTTCGCAAAGATACAATTTGACAAATAAGTTTGTTGTTTCGTTTGCAGGTACCTTGGGATTTTCGCAGGATGTGGAAGTGATAATAAAGGCAGCACAAATACTGAGAAACATTGAAGAAATAGTGTTTGTAATTGTAGGAGATGGGACAAGGAAAATGGAAGCGGAACAGCTTGTTAAAAAATACGATTTAAAAAATGTACTGCTATTGCCGCCTGTGCCTAAAGAAGAGTATCCGTCAGTACTACACTCTTCTAGTATTTCACTTGCCACATTGACAGAAGATGTTAAAACTCCTGTTGTTCCTTCAAAGATCCTCAGTATAATGTCTGCAGGGATTCCTGTAATAGCAACAATGAATTTGGATGGAGATGCGCCAAGATTGATAGAGAAGGCTAAGTGTGGGTTTGTTTTGCCTGCTGGCGATTATAAAGGGCTTGCTGAAAAGATCATGGAATTATACAAAAATCCTGAAATATGCGATAAAATGGGTAAAAATGGTAGACGCTATATTGAAGAGCATCTATCTGTGCGCAAGACAGCTGAACGATTAGAAAAAATTTTCAATACATTGGTGAGATCTAAAAGCAGGAGGGTGAAGAGATAATGGAACATTTGAACTTTTACAAGGGAAGAAAGGTACTGGTTACCGGTGGTGCTGGAGCTGTCGGTTCAAATCTTGTAAGGAAACTTCTAGATTTGGGAGCATTTGTAATTGTGATAGACAATTTGAGTTCAGGATACACATGGTTGTTACCGCAGAATTCTCCAAATTTGCTGTTTGTTGAAGGGGATATAACCAACGATATAGATCTCAAAAGGGTGTTCAATGAAGAACCTGAAGTAATATTCCACCTTGCCGCTTTTTTTGCAAATCAAAATTCTGTGGATTATCCCGAGAAAGATTTGATGACCAACGGCTTTGGTACTCTCAAGCTTCTTGAGTACACACGAATATATGGAAGAATTGAGCGATTTGTATATGCGTCTTCTGGGTGTTCCATATACCCTAGTGATGCTCCCATGCCATACAAGGAAGAGCTACCACCTTCCATGTACATGTCGACTCCCTATCAAATAACCAAAATGCTCGGAGAGCTTTACTGCAATTACTTCTGGAAAATGTACGATATTCCTGTTACAAAAGCGCGTTTCTTCAATTCTTTTGGTCCAGGAGAAGTACCTGGCCAATACAGAAACGTCATTCCCAACTTCATATACTGGGCTATGAAAGGTCAGCCACTTCCAATCACAGGTACCGGCGAAGAGACAAGAGATTTTACATATGTTGGCGATATTGTGGATGGCCTTCTCAGAATGGGATACTCTAAAGAAGCAATAGGTGAAGCTTTCAATCTCGCTGCTGGAAGAGAGATAAAAATAAAATATCTTGCAGAAAAAGTAAATGAGCTTACCGGTAATAAAGCTGGCATTGTGTTTAAACCTCGCAGAAAATGGGATACGAAGCCAACACTTCTAGCATCAAATGAGAAGGCTAAAAAGGTCCTGGGTTTTGAACCTGATCCTGACTTTGACAAAAGATTGAAAGAAACCGTAGAATGGTTCAAAGAAAATTGGGAAAATATCGAAAAGTGCGCACAATTTGGACCGGGTGTTTCTTCTGCTGTCAGAGGATAAGTATCGTGAGGTGTACGATATGCATCAGGTGATAATGAACTACCGTACAGGCAATGTAGAACTTGCAGACGTTCCAAAACCTATGTTGAAGTCAGGCGGAATAATCGTCCGAAACCTGTACTCTGCTATAAGTGTAGGTACAGAAAAACTCATGGTAAAAACAGGCAAAAGCAGCCTTTTAAAAAAAGCAAAAGATAGACCTGATCTGGTTAAGAAAGTTATAGACAAGCTGAAAACGGAAGGTTTCATCGAAACCTATAGGCAGGTTGTTAACAGATTGGATGAGCCGATAGCTCTAGGATATTCGTGTTGTGGGATAGTGGAAGAAGTTGCCAACAATGTGAAAGAATTCAAAGTTGGAGATGTGGTTGCCTGCTTTGGTAGTGGTTATGCTTCACACGCTGATTATGTTTGGGTTCCTAAAAATTTGGCGGTTTGTGTGCCAGATGGTGTTTCCCCCTTGCAAGCATCCTTCGCTGGTATAGCTTCCATATCTCTGCATGCTATAAGGATCAGCAGTGCCACGCTAGGTGACAATGTTGTTGTTTACGGATTGGGCTTATTAGGGTTAATAGCCGTTCAAATTCTTAAAGCTATGGGATGCAAGGTGTTGGGTATAGATATTGATAGAGAAAAACTAAAACTCGCAAGAAATCTTGGATGCAACCTCGTTGCAGATGGCCACGACACAGGTGAAATGATAGAAAAAGCGAAAAATCTTTCAAATGGTATAGGTGTTGATTCTGTCATCATTTTCGTTGCTTCAGGTGGTTCAGACGTTCTGTACAATGCCGCAAATATGGCAAGGGATAAGGCCAAAATCGTTGCAACCGGTATGTTAGAACTTGAAATTCCACGGAAAGATTTCTTTGAAAAAGAGTTGGAACTTGTCGTCTCTAGAGGTGCTGGAGCTGGTATATTCGACGAAGCATATGAACTGAAAGGATTCGATTACCCCATAGGTTACGTCAAATGGACGGAAAAAAGAAATATGGAAGAAATATTGAAACTCATTGAAAATGGCAAACTCAATGTGGATAAGCTAATAACCAACAGATTCAAAATAGGGGAAGCAGAAGCGGTGTACAACAAACTGGTGACGAATGAGTTGAAAGTAATAGGTGCTGTTTTCGAATATGATACAAAGGAGAAAAAAGCTGAATCTCTGGTAAAAGTTGCAGAAAGTGTTACGGTTAAGCAGGCCGGCAAGAGAAAAGATTACATTACCTTGGGAG
>JAGGZV010000059.1 GCA_021161835.1 Thermotogae bacterium
AAAAATATGAGGTCACCATGCTGAAGTCTGTCAAACGTTGTGGGGGAAGAATTGTAAAGGTAAAGAGCCTCGGAGTTGATATCGTTCACCAGATAGCCCCGATATACGAACCATTCGACGCCGATTTGATTGTAAAGATAAACGATGAGTCCCGAACAATCGAATCCTTCTTCTGGGTTTTGTCCTCCCCATTTGTAAGGTGTGCCTTCGAGAGTCGGCAGGATGTCAAACCATGTACCAATGTCCTCGGTGGATAGATATTCCTGGCGCCAATGTTGGGGAGGCAGTTTGATAAGGTTGACGCATGAAGAAAGAAACATGATCATCAGAATCACAATGACCATCGATACCATCATGCGTTTCATCGCGATTCCTCCTTTTCAATATCTGTACAAGTTTCTGCTGTCCATCCCATATCTTGCTATTTGGTAGTGTACAACAATTGCTGTAAAGATGAAATAAGCCCCGCTCCTTGAGGAAGGAACAGGGTGGTGAATGCGGTTCCAAAAGATAGGTCATTACCTGGACTTGCAGTGGCAATGTTGATAGACATAAACGAAGAATAGCTAACGGGAAGGAGCTGCCTCAATATGGATGAGTTTCTGGACTCCAGTTGTAAAGAAGTAATGGAAAAATTTTATAGCAAATTCTTGACGCAACTGTTGGGTAAAACAGGTAAAGATGCAAAAAACATTCCCCGCACGAAGCGAGGAATGTGAGAACAAATTCAAATTAATTTTACGGTTTCAACTTTACTATCCAATAGTCTTCTAGTCCATGATTTCCACTCACATTTCCATCGTTTGATCCTGTCCACCCAGCAACGATGTAGCCTCCATCTGATGTTTGCTGGATATTATATGCATGATCATAACTACTACCTCCCAAACATTTCTGTCACTCAATTCGGGTTATCGTTTCTCCCACAACCATTCTTTTTGCGGATGGATATACATCATATGTCAACTCATCTCCATCCGGATCTGAACAACTTCATGATAGCGTTGGTATTAGTGATTTCCTGCTACATCAGCCGGGCTATCTGGTATGCTTTATGGATTATTCCCGGAAACCTTTCCGGTGTGTTTCACATCGTGATGAAACATAGGCCATGGAGTATCTGCTACTCCCATCGATGTCGAACCGATAGCGTAAAGATAATTATCATTCGATCCCACATATATAGTTCCATCTTTTCCTATTGCTGGACTGGAAAGTATATCACCTCCAGTTCCAAACTTCCACTTCAGCGTTCCATCTGGATTTATGGCGTAGAGATAATTATCATACGATCCCACATATATGGTTCCATCTTCTCCAATTGCTGGACTGGAACGTACATAACTTCCAGTTCCAAACTACCATTTCAGCGTTCCAACTGGATTTATGGCGTAAAGATAACCATCATTCGATCCCACATATATGGTTCCATCTTCTCCAATTGCTGGACTGGAGCGTACCCAATCTCCTGTTCCAAACTTCCATTTCAACGATCCGTCCGGAACGGGCATAGTGGTAAACCTCCACACTGGTCCTTCTGTTACTCCTCCTTTTCCATCTTTTGC
Source organism: Thermotogae bacterium (assembly GCA_021161835.1). GTDB lineage: Bacteria > Thermotogota > Thermotogae > UBA12178 > UBA12178 > JAGGZV01. Next base: position 1,566 of record JAGGZV010000059.1, read on the forward strand.
CACTATTTTCCAATAATACGTTGTTTCGTAACTCAACGTTCCAGGGTTGTATGAAGTTGATGCATGGTTACTTTCAACAAGAGGAGGATTTTCGCTCGTACCAAAGTATATGTCATATACCAGCGCATCCCCATTAGGATCGTTACATTGCCAGCTCAATGCTACGTTTACCGACACACCTGTCGCCCCATCTGCCGGATCCGGATCCCGGGGTACATCTGGAGGATTATTCGGTGCGACAACACATGAGATGATAGCAAACATTGAGAGAAGGATAAGAAGTGCCAGTATTGATATGATTTTCACGAATTTTCTCATAAAATTCCTCCCTTTCTTTCTTTTGTTATGAATTGCATTCGTCAGGAAAATATTACACTTTCGAGGCTGGTTATGTCAAGGATTTGCTGTAATGTACAATAATTGGGGATATAGTTGCTGCAACCAACTATTAACCATTCTCAACGAAATTATAAACGGGTTTCTTGAGGGCAATAAAGGGGGAGAAAACCGTGAAGGCTGGTCAAGTGTTTGGGGAAGATGAGATTTCTATGGGTGATGCTGAATGCGATGAGCTCCATCCTGTGATCGTGTCTGTAAGCAGGAGAACAGATGTTCCTGCTTTCTACATGGACGAGTTCTTGAGGGTATGGAGGCGTGGATACGTATTCTGGCAGAATCCGTACAATCCTGCGCAAATAAAAAAGGTGTGTTTCGACGCTGTGAAACTCGTTGTTTTCTGGTCAAAGTACCCTGCCGGTTTATTGAAACGTCTCAGGAAAATCGACTTCGATTTCCTGCTTTTTTACACTGTCAACGATTATCCCAATATTGTGGAACCCGGTATGCCATCCATTGAAGTACGCTTGAATCTGTTTAAGGAACTTTCCAGGTTGTTGGGAAAAGAAAGAATATTGTGGCGTTTTGACCCCATTTTGCTTATAAAGGAGAAATTGGAAAAGGAGGAACTTTTGAAGCGTGTGGAGGGGGTAGCAAAAGAGCTGAGTGGTTATACCAGCCGGATGATCGTCAGTTTCGTAACACCTTACAGGAAAGTCCTCGCCCGTTTCAAAAATGCTGGTATGGAACTCATAGATTTCGATAGATCTACTGAACTGGTGGATGAAATAGCTGCGGGTATAGGAGAGATTGGAAGAAGATATGGTTTTGAAGTGCAAACCTGTGCAGAAAGATTCAATGTATTCGGCCAACTGGAGCGTTTCGGTTTAAAAAAGGGAGCGTGTGTGGATAAAGGATATATAATGCAGGTATTCGCATCCAACAAAGAACTTGTGGAAAGCGTACGCCACCTGAAAAAGGACAAGGGTCAAAGATCAATATGCGGTTGTGTGGAGAGCGTGGATATAGGTAGGTACGGCACATGCAGGTTTAAGTGTCTCTACTGCTATGCAAGATGAGTCTGGAACGAAGAGGCTCCGTACTATGGAGCTTCTTTTATACTCTTGAATAATGTTTTCTCATCTCGATGTTTTCGGGCAAATTCATGATCTCTTCAAGGACTTTTTTCACCTGTTCGTGCGATCTGGTGCGTGGATCACGGAGTAGAATTTCTTCGAGTATCCTTCTATCTCCTGTTGTGAAAGCTTCGAGAGCCCATTCCATCCGTGCCATCCGTGGCCACAAATACATTTTCAGGATACGCTGGGGAATGGGGGGATCTATCTTTTCGGGATGTATTCCCTTTTCATCCACGATCACGGGAACTTCCACGATCACGTCTTCGGGAATACCAGGGATTATTTTGGAGTCGTTGGGGATGTTCAACACCAACCTTCTTCTGGAACCACCTATAAGTGCATCTATAAAAGGTATGTGTTGTTCACCGCTCAGCTTGCTGGACGTGAGCATGTTTCCTATCTCCGCTGAGAAATGTATTGCCAGCTTTCTGTCTTCTTCGGAAAGTATTCGATCGTATACCTTCTCATCGAATGGATCCGCCGATGGATTCTCTTCAACGAAATTGGCGAAACGTTTCATGACGTTCACAACCCTCGCGAGCTGTTCCTGGTACCATTTCCATCCGAGTTCTGAATCTGCTCCACCCCATGGTTCACCAAACCATCTTTTTTTAGTTTCCAGATTACGGTGGTATTTCCAGCCACCGTTTCTCACCGTATCGCCTATAGGGAATCTTCCATAGAATCTGTACATATCTATCGCCACAGGACTGAGCTGATCGTTGAAAGGATTGACTGGTTTCCACAGATGCGAACGCTCCTCTATCCACCTGTCTATTCTCGGGTATGCATCTTCTTCATTGTATTCGAATTTGGTGAGCCAAATAGCGTGATTGAATCCCGCAACCTGCCAGCTAACTTTTTCAAGTTCAAGTCCCAATTTTTCTGTTATTTCCACGACTCCATAATGGCCATGACATATACCAACAACTTTAATAGGAACGTTTCTATGTATTAAAGTCGTTCCCTCGAAAACAGGATTGGCAGTTTGCAGAAGCCAGGCATCCGGTGCAAAGCGTTGAATGGTTTCAGCGACAGTGAGAAAGAATTTGAGCTGATTGTAATTGGAAAGGGTATAGTAATCGGACACCATGTTGAATTCCTGGGCATCTATACCTCTATAATATCCATGTTTCTCACTTATTTTTCTCACCTTTTCCAGGTATTCGTGTCCACCTACCAAAGCCGTGTTTATTACAAAATTTGAATCTTTTATGGCTTTTTCCAGATCCAGTGTACTTTCAAATTTCACAGAAGCGCCGAATCTGGTAGCAATCTTTTTTGCCAGTGTATGTACCACTCTGAGCTTTTCGGAATCTATGTCCATCAATGAAACCAGGCTGTCCGAAAGCTTTGGTGTTTTGCAGATATCGCTTATCAATCTCAGGGAGAAAACGGCGCTTCCTGCACCTACGATGGTTATTTTGACACCCAAAACATTCACTCTCCTTTCCGTGAGTTATCAGAATCTTTAAGAGTATAACGTATTTGTTCGTTACAAGTAAATATTCTTTGGCTTTTTCCAGGTGGGGGTTAGAATCTTATCAGGGGTGATGGGTATGGTACGTTTCAAACAATTGGCCGAAATGTTTGAATTTCTGGCGCGGCTTGTGGAAATGGTGGGTGATAATCCTTTCAAAGCCAGGACTTATCGTTTCGCTGCCGCTAAGATGAGGGAGATCGGTGGTAAAGAGGTGACAAAAGCGGCTGTGAAGGAACTTTCGAGGATAAAGGGTATAGGAAAAGCGGTGGTGGAAAAGTCTCTTCAATTTCTTGAGACCGGGCACATAAAGAAGATAGATGAATTCGAATCGCTGGTATCACCTGTCTTTTTTCTCCTTGCCAGAGATTCGGGTCTTTCCGGGAAGATTCTCAACAAACTGTACGTTGAACTCAAGGATCTGAACTGTGATGAGATCGTGAGTATACTGCGGGAACGTAAGGACGAGCTGGAATTGAGTGAAGAGATTCTTAAGCGTTTACAGGATTTGTGCACTGAATAATATCACTGTATACAGCGTGGTGTAAAATCGGTTGGAGGAAAAGCGGGATTTTTCATGGGGAGGCGCGGGAGTAGTGCAAAGGATTATTTTGAAATCCAAGCTTCATATGGCGCGTGTAAACAAAAAAGTATTGGATTACGAGGGAAGCATTGAGATAGATGAGGAGTTGATGGAACTGGCGGATCTCGTGGAAGGGGAGAAAGTATTGGTTGCCAATGTGGATAATGGTGAACGTTTTGAAACGTACGTTATAAAAGGAAAGCGTGGGAGTAGAGTAATAGGTCTAAACGGTGCCTCTGCCAGACTTGCAGAGATAGGTGATAGACTCATCATCATGGCATTCGGGATATTTGAAGAGGGTGAAAAGGTCGAACCGCGTATTGTGGTGCTGGATGAGGAGAACAGGGTGGTAAGGAGGTGAAAGTGTGGAAATGTGGATGTTCTGGACGATACTGGGCGTTGTCTGCGTAATCATCGAGGTCATAACACCTTCCTTTTTCATTCTCTGGTTCGGAATAGGGGCTTTTATCAGTGCACTTATGAGTCTTTTCATGAAATCTGTTACTTTGCAAGTTCTAGTATTTGCAGCTGTTTCCGCCGTTTTGGTCATTTTCACCAGACCACTCGGTAAAGCTCTGGTGGGGAAAGCTACCAGGAAAGCAGGTGTAGATGCTCTCGTTGGGAATGAGGGCGTGGTGATAGAAGAAGTCAATCCCGATACAGGAAAGGGATTGATAAGGGTTGGTAGTGATGTGTGGAGAGCGAGACCGTCCGACGGCAGTTCGATGATCTCGGTTGGTCGCAGGGTGCGAATAACCGGAGTGGATGGGACACACTTGATCGTCGAGGAAGTGAAGCGTGAACCCTTCCATTCTCAACAGGAGAAGGAGGGAGAATAATGTTGGGTTTGTTACTTATAATAGTTTTATTTATTGTGTTCATAGCCGCAAAGGGAATAAGGATAGTTCGACCGTTTGAAAAAGGTCTGGTCGAGCGTTTGGGTCAGTTCAAAAGGGTGGCTAACCCAGGAATACATTTCATCATACCGTTTCTTGAGAGAATGATAAAGGTCGATATGCGGGAAAAATTGATAGATGTACCACCGCAGGAAGTTATAACGAAGGATAATGTTATTGTAACTGTCGATGCTGTTATATACTATGAAGTTGCTGATGCATTTAAGGTGATATACAACGTGCAGAATTTCCAGAACGCTGCGGTTAAACTGGCACAGACCAATTTGAGGAATGTGATAGGTGAGCTGGAATTGGACCAGACCCTGACTTCGAGAGAACAGATAAACACTAAATTGAGGGAAGTGTTGGATGAAGCCACAGACAAGTGGGGTGTCAGAGTGACAAGGGTGGAGATCAAGAAGATAGATCCCCCCGCGGATATCATGGAAGCCATGAGCAAACAGATGAAGGCAGAGAGGATGAAGAGAGCGGCCATTCTGGAAGCGGAAGGATACAAACAATCTCAAATATTGAAAGCGGAGGGCGATAAGACGGCGGCCATTTTGAAGGCGGAAGGTGAAGCCGAAGCGGTGAAACGTGTGGCGGAAGCGCAGAGGTATAAGTACATAACCGAAGCTGAGGGACAGGCCAAAGCCATCGTGAGTGTGTTCACAGCTATACACGAGGGAAAACCCACCAGCGATCTCATAGCGATACGCTATCTCGAGGCGCTGAAAGAGATAGCTGACGGTAAAGCAACGAAAATATTCCTTCCGTTTGAAGCCAGTTCCGTTCTTGCCAGCATTGGTGCCATGGCTGAACTCTTCAAAACTTCCAGGCCTGAAGAGGAGGAGAGATGATTTTCAAGGTCGATGTCCTCTCTCCTTTTAAAGGTGTTTTTCAGTTATTCATAGATCTTTTACCATATACTGGAGTTGGTTTCGTGCTTTCTCTGTTTTATCTTCGATGGATGTTTCTGAAGAGAGGTCGTGCTCTTGTTGTTGTGGGTATGGGAAACTTCGGGGTTGTTGTTGGTGTCGTCGGCGTGGGTGTATGGAGTTATTATGTGGGTCTGATACCACCGGTAGGTATAGTTTTGATCGTGATGATACTAGGTTTTCTCTTTTTTGTAAGCAAGATAGGTAAGGAATTGTGGAATTTCGATTCCCATGTCAGACCCCTGGCCTTCTCTTTCGGTATACCGGAGGGATCTTACACATGGTCTTATCTTTTTTTCAGAAAGGGATTGTGGAGCTTGATATACAATTTCATACTCTTTCAGTTCGCTATATCCTTCACCATGTGGATGGCCTTTGTTCTTTGTCTGCGTTTTTTAGACACCATAATGTGGCTTTTCGTATTTTTCGTGTTTTTGGGTGTATTGCAGGGTATACGTGATTATGCAATTTTAAAGAAATGTTAATCGGAAGTTTGCGATTATTGGGTATTCTATACCCGGTAGGGGTAATATGTGAAAGGAGGTTAAACTGGTATGGCTCTTCTGGACAAAGAGGTTTCAAAGCAGGTCAAGAACATGCTCGGTGACATGGAAAGAACGGTAAAGGTGTTGTTTTTCAAGTCAGATGATGAGAGCGAGTGTGAATACTGTTCCACTATTGAGCAGCTCCTGGCGGAGTTGTCGGAACTCAACGATAAGATATCTGTGGAGATCATCGATGTTGATGAAGAAGAGCAAAAAATGGAAGAATATGGTATAGAGATGATTCCTGCCCTCGTGCTGCTTACAGAGGACGGAAAGGATTTGGGAGTGAGATTTTACGGTATACCTGCGGGACACGAGTTTTCAACGTTTTTGCAGGACATACTCGTCTTTTCAAAAGGAGCTATTCCGCAACTGTCGGAAGAAAATCTGAAAAAACTTCAGGGTGTTGAAAAACCTGTAAACATAAAAGTCTTTGTGACGGTAACATGTCCTTATTGTCCGCGCGCGGTTTTCACCGCTCATCAGCTTGCTATGGCGAATGACAGGATAACAGCTTCAATGGTGGAAGCCAATGAGTTCATGGAACTTTCAGCGAAGTTCGGTGTGAGCAGTGTTCCGCACGTGGTCATAAATGATGAGCATTTCTTCGTTGGGGCCTATCCTGAAAAGGATTTTGTTGAAGAAGTACTCAAAGTTGCCAAGGGGTGAAAGAACGAATGTTCTTCGATGTGGGCGTTGGCAAATCCGAAATCAAAGAAAGTTACGATGTGGTGATAGTTGGTGGTGGCCCTGCAGGTTTGACCGCTGCTATATACACGAGACAATCCGGCCTTTCCGCACTTGTAGTTGAGAAAAATCTTGAGGGAGGTTACATGAATCTCACAGAGCTGGTGGAGAACTATCCCGGTTTCACCAGTATAAGAGGAGAAGAGCTTGGGAGCAAGATGGTGGAACATGCCTTGCATTTCGGCGCAGAGCTGGTAACAGACAATGTGGAAAAAATACAGGTGGAGGGAAAAGACAAGTTTGTACATCTGAGTTCTGGAAAAACGGTGAGAGCCAGGGTGGTGATAGTAGCCACCGGTTCCACACCCAGAAAACTGGGAGTGCCTGGCGAGGAACAATTCAGAGCTCGTGGTGTATCGTATTGTGCCACGTGTGATGGTCATTTCTTCAAGGATGGTCATGTGATTGTGGTGGGGGGAGGAAACTCCGCATTCGACGAGTCTCTCTTTCTAGCCAAAATGGTAAGAAAGATTACCGTGGTTCATATTCTGGAAAAACCGACAGCTGATGCACGACTGCGCGAAAAAGTTTTTGCTAACGAGAAAATAGAATATCGTCCTTTAACGGAACTTGTACGAATAGAAGGCGACGAAAAAGTGGAAAAAGTGGTGCTGAAAGACCTCAAGGAAAACAAGGAGTACACCATGGATGTCGATGGTGTGTTCATCTTCGTAGGTATGAATCCAAATTCCGAACTTTTGAAAGACCTGGCTGATCTCGATGAGTGGGGATATATCATAACCGATGAAAACATGGAGACCAAAACGCCGGGTATTTTCGCGGTAGGAGATGTCAGGAGCAAAGGATTACGTCAGATAATAACCGCGGCAGCTGATGGTGCCATAGCTGCATCCATCGCGGCAAGGAAGTATTTTGAGACCTGAGGATATGCGTATCCTGCTGATAAATCCATGGATATGTGACGTTGCCGCCTACGATTTCTGGTTGAAACCCCTAGGTATACTTTACGTTGGTGCGATTCTGGAAAGATGGGGAGTGGAGGTTGAGCTTCTGGATTTTATGGATAGGCACTCCCCATTTTATGTTTCGTTTCTGGAAAACAGCGGTTTGAGGATACGTCAGGGCAGATACGGTTCGGGCAAGTTCTACCACGAGGAATTGTTCCCACCACCTCCTCAACTTCAGGGCATTCCCAGACGTTTCAAGAGATACGGTTGGCCGAGAAAAATAGCAGAAGAAAGGGTACGAAAGATCATTCGGAGATTCGATGCCGTTTTCATCACCTCGTGCATGACCTACTGGTATTGGGGTATCGTGGAAACGGTGAAACTCATCAAGGAGATATGTAATCTTCCAATTTTTCTGGGCGGGATTTACGTGAACCTTGTAGAATGGCATGCCAGAAGCCTGGGTAAAGAGCATGGATTCGAGGTGGTAAAGGGTGTAGGTGTAGCTCCTGTCATCGAGGCTATGAGGAAACTCACCGGATATGAATATTCAGGCGATTTTGACTGGTTCGAGGATCTGCATCCAGCGTATCATCTTTACAACCATTCCCTGCCGTACGGTGTGCTCATGACTTCCGTAGGATGCCCGATGAGATGTACATACTGTATAACTCCTCGACTCTGGGGTGGTTTGAAAAGCAAGAAGGCAAAAAAAGTGATATATGAGGTGGACATGCTAATCGACATGGGTGCTGAGAACATCGTGTTTTTTGACGATGCATTCTTACTGAATCCTGATGTGGATGAAGTGTTGGATCTTCTTGCAAAGTATGCTGGAAAGGTTCGCTTTTTGTTACCAAATGGTGTGCATGCAAGGTTGCTAACAATGGAATTGGCTTGTAAATTGAAGCGTGCCAATTTTGTTTTGATATATCTCGGATACGAGTCTTCAGGTTCACTCCAGTACAAAACGGGTGGAAAGGTAACGGATGAAGATCTGAAAAAAGCTGTGCACAATCTCAAGAAGGCGGGATACGGTCCAGAAGAAATAAAGGTGTACATAATGGTGAATATGCCGGGTCAGAGGAAAGAGGATGTGGAAAAAGCCATAGAATTCTGCGAAAATCTTGATGTGGATTACTCTTTGAATGAGTATACACCTATACCCGGCACGCTGGACTGGGTAGGACTGGTGAAAGAGGGGAAACTGGATCCTGATGTTGATCCACTGCTGCTGAACAACTCCGTACTCCCTTACTGGTGGGAGCACGGAATGGACGTGGAAACGATCGAAAAGTTGAAGAGAATCAAAAATCGTCGTTTAAGGTGATCCATCCTCTATTTTCTTCCAGTATCGTGTCCAGCAATTCTCTGGCTTTCTCGGCGCCTGGTCCCAGCGGGTGTGCAAGGATGGCCTTTATAGCTCTCTTTTTGGATTTTTTCATGTAGGCTTCTATGGTAAGTCGTTCATACATCTTGAGGGTATGTATATAGGCGAGTGCGAACTCATCGCCTTTTCCCAGGGAGATGGGCATGGGTTTGGCTCCTTTGATGTAGCAGGGAATTTCAAGCACGTAATCATCCGGTAGATTCGAGATGGCTCCTTCGTTTCTTACGTTCACTATGTGTACTTTCCCGTATCCACTTTTTAGATCTCTTATCAAATGAGCAGCGGCTGTAGAATAGAGGCTTCCTCCGCGCTTTGAAAGTTCATCCGGTATGTCCTGCGCATCTTCATAGATATCCAGCAGCTGCTTCTCTATTTCCATGACCTCTTCGGCTCGTGTTTTGTTCTTCTTCTTCATCTTGTTCAAAGCACTTTCTCTGAAAAGATAATATTTTAAGTATGGATTTGGAAAGAGCCCGATGGAATCAATCAACCATCTGGGAAAATCTTCCAGTGATATGTTTGCAGGGCTAAAATCTATTCTTCCGAGTATCTTCTGGGTGTAATCTTCATCCTTCACATAGACTCTTTCCACGAAGCTCAGATGGTTCAAACCATAGTATTTCAGAAAGATATCTTCCATCTCGCATCCCACCAGATCGGCTATGGATCTGATGATGTTGATGGGTACATTGCAAAGTCCTATGAATCTTTCGAACTTCAGGTAATTCAATACGAATTCTGTTATATGACCCGATGGATTCGTGAAGTTTATCACCGTAGCATTCGAATGACGTGCAACGGCATCCACGTATTTCTCTATGATGGGAAAGGCTCTCAGCGCAGCAGCGAATCCTCCCATACCTGTTGTTTCCTGGCCTATGAGGTTGAATTTCAGCGGGATGGATTCATCTCTGTATCGTCCTTCAAGGAACCCCGGTCTGAACTGAAAAATAACGTATTCTGCATCCATCAAAGCGTCCGATATTTCAAAGGTTTTTTTCAACCTAATGGATACACCATATTTTTCCACCATCCTTTTAGCGAGAGTGAAGACTTTATTGAGTTTCTCGCTCGATTCCGGGATATCGTATAGGACCACTTCATCAAGCATGACGACGGAACTTATATCTATGAACCCTTTTATCAATTCCGGTGTGTAGGTACTCCCACCTCCAAGGACTGTTACCTTCATCCGAACACCTCCTTCTTCATCTTCAGATATTCGCTGATCAATCTGTGTATCTCATTGTCTCCTGGTTCTATGCCAGCACTTTCCATAGCCAGGAGTACCGCTCCTATGACCGGATCATGCTCGGGTATGACAATTGTGAAATCGTTGCCAAGAGCGCTTTTAAGCATTTCCACGAGTATTCTGTTCACCTTTTTGAAGAACGTTCCTTCGAGTACCAGTTTTATGGGACGAGTTTCGAACCTCAGGGTTGTGAGATGGGCCTGTACGATTTTTAAAACCTCGTCTATGATTTCCATGAATATCTTCAATGCTCCATAGTCATATTTCTGTGCTGCTTCCGAAAGCGATTCGAGAAGGGTTATCACCATTTCCCTTATTTTCTCTTCGTGTCCATCATAGTCGTATTTCATCAAATCGGTTATGCTTTCGCCCATTCTGTCTTCCACAAGCTCTTTCATCACCGTCTTGGGACTTCTGCCATCGAGAGAGCGGACGATGGTTGATGCCACCATACCAGCAACATGGTAGGAACCTAGCCGCTCACCAAAGAAGGGCGAAAAACCGCCTATTCTGTTCAATCTTTTTCCGTCAGAAGCATAGCTTATACTCCCCGTGCCGCAGCTCACCATTATCCCAACGTCATCTATGGTTCCTGCTTTCAGAGCGATGCGCCCATCGTTGTCGAAATCGTATTTTTTCAGTCCTATGCGTTCCAGGATCGAACGTATCGTTTCTAAATCGTACGAAAAATCGGCTCCTGCCACACCAAAATACGCGAAGTCGACGGAGTCCTTATCCACCCCCACCTTTTCCAATACCTTCTCAATGGTATCGTTTATCTCTTTAAAAGCTCTTTCTACTCCAACGGTTTGATAGTTTCCACTTCCTCCTCGAACCCAGCCCAGGATGTGACCTGTTTCATCCACAACGATAGCATCGGTTTTTGTGCCACCCACGTCCACGCCCAGTAGTTTCACCTTTTCAACACCCCTTTCAGATGTTCTTCAACGGCGAATATCGCGGCCCCACGCGCAACGGGATTTTCCTTCAATACTGAAGGTTCAAGGTTTATTGACTTGTTGAAAGGGTACGTCAACTTCTCTTCGAAGATCGCTTTCAGTTCTCCGATAAACCATTCCGGTACCTGCCTTCGTGAAAGTATCACCACCTTTTCGGGATCAAGAAGATGCACAGCTCTGTTTATCGCTTCTGCGAATTCATCCAGAAGAGAAGGAGAAAGTTCGTGATTCCCGAATATCATTTCCTCTGTTATGGGGATGTTTTCGAATTCCCCTGCGTATCCATGAGCTCCCAGAAAAAGTTGGCCATTGGCCATTATTCCTGCTCCTATACCTCTTGCTATGAACAATCCCAGGATATTCTGTTCTTTCTTTCGGGCATGAAATTCAGCCAGCACAGCGGCATTTGCGTCATTTATGGTAAAAGTGGGGACATTTATTCTGAAGCGAAGTGGTTCGAGGACGTTCACTCCTTCCAGTTCTTCTATAGCCGAACTCACAAGGTTCTCACCATTTTCCAGTATACCGGGGAAAGCCAGACCGACGGCTGCTATTTCGTACCGCTCTATTTCCATAGTTATACTCTCTGCAACTTTTCTCAATAGTTTACCCGGATCCTTTTCTTCTATAAGTACGTTTTTCTTCTTCAACAACTGCATCGTGAAATCGTATATACATATCGAGATCTCATAGGAAGACATGTCGACACCACACACTCTCAGAAATCCTGGATTGACGCTGATTTTTAAAGGATTCCTGCCCGCTCCTACTTTCCTTATCGGTACCTCACGTATGAAATCCATGTTCCTCAATTCGTTGACCATCACGGTGACGACCGATGCGCTCAAGTTCAGCGCTCTGGCAATTTCCCCCCTGGTGGTGACCTGTTTTCTGAAAATGAATTCCATCAGTTCGGTGAGGGAACCTCTGACCTTTCTCGCCATGTGGATCACCTCTTCTTTACCGATACTACATTTCCTTCGTGGGAAAGTCAAATATAATTATGAGCGATTACGCACGATTATACCCGATTGTTGGCGATTATGGGCCCATATCATGTTATTTCGTAAATTGAAATTATTTTCGAAATATCGGTTCTGTGCGATGGAATTTGTATAGTTTTGCTAACATTTTTTGATAGTGTTGTTAACATACATTCAATATTTTAAATGATATCATTAGCTGGCAAAAGACCGTGGATTTCATGAGGACGATGGGAGGGAGCCGGACAGAATGGAAATATCCTGGATCGTGAGGAAAGCCGTGGAAGTTTTCAAAACACCATTTTTGCTGATGGACCTTTCCATCGTACGGGATAACTATCGGCGTTTGAAAAAGTCTCTCCCGGACGGGGAGATCTTCTACGCCGTTAAAGCAAACTCGCATCCCCGCATCGTTAATGCTTTAAAAGATGAGGGAGCATCCTTCGATGTAGCCTCGAAGGGTGAGATGGTCAAGTTGCTGGAACTGGGTGTTGAACCAGAAAAGATGAGTTTCGGTAATACCATAAAAAAAGTAGAAGACATAGAGTTCGCTTATTCGGTTGGTGTTCCTCTTTTTGCAGCTGATGCTGAAATGGAACTTGAGAAGATAGCACGATACGCTCCCCATTCTACCGTATATCTCAGACTGGCTGTGGAACAATCGAACAGTGATTGGCCTCTTTCTAGAAAATTCGGCACCAGTGCGGAGCATGTTGTAGGGCTTGCCAAATATGGGGCTTCGCTAGGATTGGATGTGGCTGGCGTGAGTTTTCACGTTGGTTCACAGAGTTACGATCCAGGCGCCTGGTGCCGGGCGATAGAGCAGAGCGCATGGATATTCAAACAATGCAGAAAAATAGGCATAAGCATGTATCTTCTGAATGTTGGTGGTGGGATGCCTGTAAAACATACTAAACCTATTCCATCCATTGAGGACATTATGGATGTTATAAAACGCTCTGTGGAGGAGAATCTGTATTTTGTGGATAATCTCAAACTCATGGTAGAACCGGGCAGGTCGATGGTCGGCGATGCAGGTATTATGGTGGCGAAGGTGCTGCTCCGATCGCAAAAACCATCAACCGGTGAAGAATGGGTATACATAGATGTAGGTGTCTTTCATGGATTGATGGAAACCATAGAAGGATTCCAGTACGAAATAGTTGTTGACGGTAAGGAGACAGAAAAAAAGAAGAGTTTCATCCTGGCTGGTCCAACGTGTGATAGTGTCGATAAAATTTCGGATGATGTATTGCTGCCCGAATCCGTAACATATGGAGACGTGATTTACATATTGAACGCGGGAGCGTACACGGTGGAATATGCTTCCCATTTCAATGGTATGCTGGGTCCATCGGTTCATTTCGTGGATGAACTGACGAAAATCATGGCGCAGGGGTCCGACGAGAAGGTGATATCCCTGGAAGATGTTTACTGAACCCGGGTGAGTATCATGCCTACCGATATGAAATTTGTACTTAAGGTGTTGTTGCTTTTCATATTTTTTCAGATGATACTCGCCATTCTGGTTGCTGTATTGCACCCATCTGAATCCTTGTACTACACCCTTACGATAGCCGCAAATCTGTTCATTTATTTTTATCTTCGTAAGAAGTTGAGTATGTATGGTTACCAGCTTGGGGATGTCCTGAAGAAAAATGTTGGCCGTTCTTTGATGACAGCTTTTTTACTTTATCCAGTGGAAACTTTCATACTGATGCTCCTGAACATCATTCTACCTGTTTCATACAAGGGTGTTTACATGCTTACACGGAGCGAAGGTGGTTTTTCAATATGGCTGTTGGTGATTTCGGCTGTCATACTTGGACCGATTGTAGAAGAGGTGGCTTTCAGAGGGGTTATATATCCCAGTTTGAAAGCACGTATGAAACCCGAATTGGCTGTTATATTGAGCTCTGCTCTCTTCGCTTTCCTGCATCCACTGGAGATATTTCCTCATATTCTTGTCCTCTCCGTTTTCCTTGTTTATGCCTATGAACTCGCTGGTTCCGTACTGGCCAGCGTTTTTTTACACGTTTTGAACAACGGTATGTCGCTGCTTTTCATGATCATGTTGGGTGAGTGATCGTTGTGGTATTATTTTAAGAACATTGTGAATGTTATAATAAAGCGAGCAGAAGCGGGGGGATAAGATGGCTTATTTCAGGTATGAAGCCGTTGACAGAAGTGGAAAGAGAGTGACGGGTCGAGTGGAATCTTCCAGTGAGCTCGAAGCAATACGCCTGTTGACGACCCAGGGACTGACGGTGGTAAGGATCGTGGAACGGAAGAAGACGAAGAGCTTTCTGGACCTTTCAGGTATGATGCAACTTTCCCTGTCTGAACTTGCCACCTTCTCCCGTCAGCTGTCCACCATGGTTGGTGCCGGCGTCAGGATACGCGGCGCTCTGATGGTCTTGAGCGAGCAACCGGTGTTTTCAAAAAGGTTTCGAAGATACATAAGAAACGTGGTCATAGCTCTGGAACAGGGTAAGAGCTTTGCAGATGCCCTGAAGGAGCAGAAAGTTTTCGATCCTATTTTCATAAATCTCGTGAGGGCTGGTGAAACCGGCGGAGTCCTGGATGAAACTCTGGATAAGATAGCGGCATTCTATGAGGACACCTTTACGATACAGAACGAAGTTAAATCAGCGATGGCATATCCGAAGTTCATCCTGGGATTTGCGGTACTCCTCGTTTTTGTTATAACCCTTTTCATCCTTCCTAATCTCATATCGGCTTTCGGAAGCGTGCCAAAAACAGGAATGCTTGGGCTTTTGATGGGTTTAAACAGATTGCTGAAGGCTCACTGGCCTGTACTCATGGTGGTCTTTGCCGCCGGATTCGTGGGTTTTAAGGTGTTCATGAACACAAGAAGTGGCAAGAGCTTCAAGGAATTCGTGGGTATGCTAATCCCACCTGTGAGAGCTCTTCGTATGGATATGAGTATGGAAAGGTTCTGTAAAACCTTCGCAACGTTGATAGAAAGCGGTGTAGGATTAGAAGAATCCCTGAGAATGGCAGCCGATGTATCGGAGAGTAATAAGATAAAAATAGCTGTGGAAGAGGCTATAGAGGACATAAGGAGTGGTGAAACGGTAAGCAGGGCGCTCATGAAGAAAGGTATATTTCCTCGTCTCGTTATAAGCATGATATCCACGGGGGAAGAGACAGGTAGGGTTGGGGAAGTCATGGAAAAAGTCGCCAGATTTTACAGTGAGCGTGTACGGACGGGCGTGAAAAGATTGGTTTCCATGGTCGAACCCATTATGATAGTGATGATAGGTGGATTCATAGCTTTTCTGGCCTACACAATGTACACCGCGATTTTCAGCATGCAACGGGCCATAGGTGGTTAATATGCTTGTTGAATTGCTCATTTCTTTGTTGATACTTTCCATCACCCTGCTGACCGTTTTACCATGGTTTGTCGTTCTGGATGCTATTTCATCACGCATGGATGCTCTGGCTTTGGTGAGTGCCAATGATTATGCCGTAACCTCATCACGCAATGGAAGGATCGTTGAAATCCTCGAATCGATCAGTCCAAAAGGGCTGTGGCTGGAAAAGAGAATCGTTATACCCGGTGATTTCGAGATATGGACGCCGGACTATGGAGGATTGAAATACAAGGATGGGTACTGCATCAGAGGCGGTACGGTGCGGGCAGGGAAATATGTATTCAGTGTGATGCCTGTCACAGGGGTCATTGTGAAGAAGAGGTGAAGAATGCGTGGCACTCTTTAGGCACTTCGTGGTGTCGGTGACAACGAACCAGTTCAGGGTCACCGCGATGAGATGTAAACTCAAGGGCAGAAAACTGCTACCCATAGCTTATAAAACTGTCAACCTGGAGGCAGTTTCGGATGAGCAGACGGTGGTAAAAGCGTTCAGGAGTGCTGCCAGTAAAATCTCACCTGATCCGGAAGACTACGTGGTTACGGATATACCTTTGAACGAAGTCGTGTTCAGACGGTTCGAGGTCCCTGCTATTCTCGTGGAGCAGGGTAAAGGCCGTCGTAAGAACAGTGAGGCACTGAAATTGCATGTTGCAAATGAAATGGGCATAGATCCTTCCTCTTTCCTGGTACATCCCGTGAGCGTGAGCGCTGCCGGTGATAAAAGAAGGGTTCTCATGGTGGTAGTAAAGCAGGAAACGATTTCCAGATGGGTCATGAACATGACGACAGGTGGCTTTCCTGAACCGGATGTACTGGACGTGAGCCCGTTGAAGTGGTTTTACGTCCTGGACTGGGCAAACATGGATGTTTCTTTCATACTTGTGATGATAGACATGGATTACACCATGGTGAGTATCTTTTTGAACAAACATCTTTACAACCTTTCCATTTCATTAGATACGAATTTGATGGCGACGCTCGGCGCCCTCGCGGATGCCTTCGGTGCCGGTGAACACGATATATTCTCCATGATGCAGGAAGGGAGAGTCGATGAAGCGGTCTTACTGGATGTTTTTTCTTCAACAATGCTTTACGAGATTTCAAGAAATGTTTCCTTTCTGGTGAGTTCTACACCTGAGATGTCCACCGGAAGACTCGAGGATATTGCACCTGTAACGTACATAATGTCCCCGTGGAACAATGTAGGTGACATGGTCATAAGAGCATTCGAACGATTCGGCGCTTTCCCATTCCCGAATATAACTCTGAAGCGTGCTCCTCTTTTATACGGTATTCCGAAAAAAGTACCCCTGGAAGCCTATGCTCTCGCTTTAAGAGGGGGTAGTGATTTTGTTAAAGGTCAACCTTTACCCGCATAAAATCAAGAGAATAAAATTGAAAACTTTTTTGATACTGCTTCTGGCACTCTCGCTGGCTGCCTTCTCCATCATATACTCATACTCGTTTTTCCTGTATTTGAAACAGATGAGTGTTGCCGCAAGATACCTTGCAGCCATATCGAAAGCTGGCATTGTTATAACGGGCAACCTTGAAAAAGACATAAGTAGTATAAAAACACGGATCCAAGAGTATCAAAGACGGAGCAGGGTAATGACGTTGAGGATAAACAAAATGATCGATTTTTTGAGAGCGGAATATCCCGAACATCTGTTCTTTGGATTTCTTGCGGATATAACATCGAGTTCAGAAAGCGATCGACGTATCGTGAAAAACGTGATGTACGATGGAAAAAGTATGAAATTAAAACTTTGGGAGGTTACCAGCGACAGATCACAACTCCTTAAAGACCTCGAATTTTTGACTGAAAAGTATCAGCTGGCAGTAAAATCAAGGCGTTACTCCGAATATCACCTGGGATCTCTGAAAATATCCGAGCTGTCTCTGGAGGTAGTGAAAAGATGATAGAAAAGATTCTATTGCGAAGAAAGCTCAGCATGCTGATGGCACTGCTGATATTCGCAACCATTTTGTTTATTGGTCTTTACCCTAGGGTGACAAGAGAAACGAGATTAATAGGAGAATTCGGAGAGGTGGTAAGACAGCTGGAGAGAGAGGTGAATGAATACGACCGTTTGAAGAGTATCTACGATAGACTCAAGGAATTCGTTGAACTGAACACCCGGTTGCCGGAAGAGGCGGTAAAACCTGATAGGGAAATAGATTTTGTGTTCAAAGGTGAGTGGGAGAAGATGAACAGGCTGATCTCTGAACTCGTGAATAGCAGAAAGCACAGAGTGGAGTTACTCGTTATAGAAAATGATCTTTCACTGCCATTCATGTTGATAACCACCGAAAATGAGGTTACCATGAAGTTGAAATTCTCGGAGATGATGGAAAGATGAGCAAAAAAGTGAAAATCTTCCTGCTGGTTGCCGTTGGCGTTTGGATGGTATTCCTGCTGGTATACATTTACCCGAAGTTGTTCGCTTCCACTCCTTCTGTTTCAAGCTCATCTGGCCGACCAACGGCAAGAAAAGTGTCGAGTTCAAAAGCATGGAATGAGGAAGAAATAGAGAAGCTTCTCACGATGGCCACACCGGTGGAATTGAGGATCAACTTCGATCCTGTCAGGTTGGGTGGGGAAACGCAGGTTAACAGGATCTTGCTGGAAACAAAGAACGAGCTTCCTGCTTACAAATTTCTGGGATTTTCAAAGCGCGGCGATGAGGTGGTAGGTTTCTTCGAAAAAGAGGGTAAAACCGTTGAAGTACCAGTAGGTGGTAGAATAGATAATTATATACTGTATCATGTTTCGGAGCTTGGTGCTCTGCTTTTTCACCTGGATGAACACAAGATGTATGTGGTGAGATGAAAAGTCCTCGGGGAAGGGGTGAAAAGTGTATGAAGAGGCTTTTCATCGTGATTGTGGCAATATTAATGGTGGGAAATGTTTTTGCTGTCAGTTTTTTGCGCGTGGAGCCGTTGATACGCGAAAACGATGTGGGGGTAAAACTCGTATTCGATGGAAAGGTTGAGAAGTGGAGACTCGGATCGAATCCTTCGAAAACTGTGTACACCCTCCAGATCGATGCTGAAGGAAAAGGTAATTTTGTACTTCCCATACAGGCAGGCCCTCTGGAAGCTGTATCGCTGATAGCTGGTGAAGGCCAGATATACGTCAATTTCTTTCACATAGTTCCCGTGCGCGAACCAACGATCTCGGCTGATGGGAATACATTGAATGTAACCTTCAAGCGTGCAGCCCGTTTTTCAGAAGAGGAATACGTGTTCACGGGAGAAGAATGGCTTCTTAAGGACATTCTTAAGTACATAATGGGAAAAAGTTATTTGAATCTAAACTATGTGATATCCGAGAAGCTGGAAACGGAGAAAGTTAAACTCACTATGCGACTGGCTGGAAAAGGTGCGGACGATGTATTCAGGGATATACTTCTTGCCAAAAGCGGCAGAATATCATATGCTTATTTACCGGATGGAACTCTGTACCTGGGAACACCCGATGAAGTCAAGGAGCGGATAGATGAATTCTGGATGACCTACAGCGGAGTCAGGTTGACCAAAGCTACCATAGAGGAATTGCGTTCCAAATTGCCTTCAAACGTTCTTCTGGAATACTTCGGTGATAAGAGTGTACTTTTCGTATACGGTGATCTACAATCTCATCTTAAAATAGCCAATCTGCTTTCGGTGGTATCTCCGGTTGCGGAAATTACATATGACTTTTATCCACGCCTGGCTTCAGCAGGTGACAGAGAAAGCATAGCGAAACGACTGGAATCCCTTTTGAAAAATATAAGAGGTGACGAAACAGGAATACAGATAATCCCCGATCTGCGGTATTCCATCATCGTGGAAGTTGGAGAAGCGAAGATATGGGTACCTGAGAAGTACAGACAGATGCTCTTGAACTTCCTCGCCAGCTTCGAGTCCAATCTTCTTTCTGAAAAAGAAGAACCACCCGCGAGGGTCCTGAGAAGTCTGAGGATAGAAAACGACTCTTTGAGATCCGATATGTCGAAAGTGCTTGATCTATTGGGTATAACAGCTTACAAAGAGGTGGAACACGGGTTGGAGATACTGTGTACACCGAACGAATATGAAGAAATCGTTGAAATATTTAAGGCTCTTAAAGAAAGATATGAACCCATTGTTACCGAAGTGCACAGAATTTCCAGCTATATAGATGCGGATATGGCCAGAGTACTGTTCGAATCGTTGAAATATACCGGTATAGTTTCTCTTGAACCTATCATTCTCAAAGATAGAAGCATGACAAACGTCATAAGAATAACAGGTAAAAAGCAACAAATAGAAGAGGCGTTGAAGGGTGTTGAGGAAATACTGGAGTTGCTTGGTGAAGAGAGTGTAAGGAAGCTGTTCAAAGTACCGGACGGTTCCGCTGAAGAGATGGTTGAAAAGATTTCTCGTGCGTATCCATACCTGGGGGTCGAAAGGGTCGGAGATATCATAATCATATCTGGAGAAGAGAAAGCTGTTAATGAAGCGTCGCAATTGCTGGAGAGTTTGAAACCTGTAGTGGTGGAACAGGTAGAAGAAATACTACCCATACCGCGCTGGGCGTTGGAAATGGGTGTAGTGGATACGTTGGAGAACCTGTTTCCTGATGTAGAGCTTAAAGGTTATGATAAGCTTGAGATTCTGAGCGTTAGAGCGAGTAAGAATGAGTATGAGAGATTCAAAAAGAGATACGATGAAGTGATGAAAATAGCCAGGGAAAAACATGAGGAGCTGGAAAAGGAAACACTTTCCGCCACCCCGGCTGTGAGGGTTGCAACGAACGAATCGACGGTCATAAGGATAGTACCGGTGGTTCCTCAGTTGGATGTAGAGAAGATAAAAGTTCTGGCTTCATTCGAGGGGCTGGACGTGCAGATTGAAGTGATACAACCATTCGGTTATTTCATAAAGGGTGCGGAGTCCGGCGTGGAAAAATTGATATCCTATATAGAGGGTTGGCGGACAGGTATACAGAAAAGGACCTTTGAAACTTTCAAACTCAAGGAGGGTATCGATCCATCCAAACTCGATGCTCTTTTCGAGCAGCTAGGGGTGGATGTCAACGTAATGAAAGTAGGGGATGTTACACTGGTCGTTGGTATGCGTGATGATGTGAAAAAAGCTGGTAAGATCGTGGATGAGCTTGATCTTAGAGTTTCCACCATCACGAGTGTTGCTACTTCTGTCGGAGTGAAATTGCGGGAAAAGCCCGAGAGAATCTCCCGAATCTTCAGGGTGTTCCACATCGATCCTACGGTTGATATAGATTCTCTCAAGATGTTGATGGGTAGGCTTGGATATGAAATAGATCTCATGAGAATAGGCGAAAAAACGGTTTTTGTTGGTGATCGTAAGGCTCTTGAAGTTTTCCAGGGTATAATCGATGACATGCAGCTGTACGTCGAGGAGCAAACCATTCAAGCGGTTTCTACACGGACTACCGAACCTTCCAGAATTTTCAGGGTTCTGGATCTCGATGGGCTGGATGTGGAAGAAGTGGCCAACGTGGTGAAGACGTTCTATCCAGATGTGATGGTTTCTCCGTTGGTCAAGTTGAAATTGCTGATCGTTCTTGGACCGAAAGTGGATGTGGAAGAGGTAACCAAGCTGGTGGAGACCCTGAAAAGCGTTGCAAAGACCAGAGAAGAGACTTCCATGGTGTCCACCGATTTGAAGCTTGAACTTTCTGAAGAAACGGAGCATGCTTCCCCCGCGATTTCTGAGGTTGAGAATGAGCTACCATTTGAGTTTTCGGTTAATCCCGATGGCAGCTTTTCTATAGATGTAGCTTCACAACCTCTTGGACTGGTGATCGAAGGTGTTGCTGAAAGATTAGGGAAATCTGTGGCTTTGGTGGATTATCCTGAGGAGAAAGTAGATCTCAAGGCAAAGAGCATGACCTGGGAAGGGTTCCTGAATTTCGTGGAAGAGTTCTACGGATACTCTGTTGTGAGCAGGGGTTCTTTGACCATCATTCAAAAATCCCCGGTGGCGTCCACCGATACAACCGTTGGGATGAAGAAATACGTGTTCAGAGTGAGCCACAACATAGATGAAATAGCGAAACTTGTGGAATTCTATGGAGGCAGAGTTTATGAGGATAAGGTCAACGAACTTCTCATAGTTACAGGTATATCCGAGGAAACGCGTGAAGTGCTTGAGAGCCTACTTGAAAACCTGTCAAGACCCAAACCTGTTGTGAAGATATCTGCTGAAATAATCGATAAATCCATTCTCGAAGGTCTTGATCTTTCGCTTTCCTCACTCATCGACCTGGGACACGCCGGTTTGACCCTCAGCAGTGAAGGCAACATTGCCGAACTCACATTGAGCAGTACGGTTATAGACATACTCGATTACAGGGAGCTCATGGAAGCCATAGGCTCCAAACTTCGGTTTCAAACCACTTTGAGTCTTGACAAGTCCAAGTCAGGAGGGGATGTCCTCTCAAAACCTCAGATAACAACCGTTAGCGGTGAAGAAGCCAGAATGTTTGTGGGGCAAAAGATACCTTACATTCAGGGATACGATGAGGATGGTAAACCTATAATAGCGTATTCCGAACCTGGTATAGAGCTCAAGATAACGCCGATAGTCAAAAAAGATGGCACCATTTCTCTCGATATCTTCGTCAAGGTAAGTGATGTTGAATACTACAATCCGACACCCGATTTGACCTATCCCATAGAAAAAACCAGACAGGCAGAAACGAAAGTGATCGTGACGGAGGATCAGGCGGTGGTCATAGGAGGATTGGTGCGTACGTTTGAAAATGTTCAGGAATCCAAACTTCCTTTCTTGGGTGATCTGCCGTTCATAGGCCAGTTCTTCAGGAGTTATCAGAAAACACAGGAAAAATCTGATCTTTTGATATTCATAACGGCGGAGGTGGTGCAACCTGGTTCGTGAACCTGTGGTGGCGGGGAGTTTCTATCCTTCCGATTCTGAAGTTTTAAGACGATCTATTGAAGCGTGTTTTAAACATCCCGTTGGTCCTGGTGAGTTGCCCTCTTCTCCCGATTTTCTCCTCGCCGGAAAACTATCACTGGTGGTGCCACATGCTGGTTACGTGTTCAGCGGGCCTGTGGCCAGCTGGGCCTACCTCGAGGCTTCGAAAAGGGGAAAGCCCGGAAAGGTGGTCCTTATAGGTCCGAATCATACGGGTATCGGCGAAATGGTGGCCGTGTATCCTGAAGGTATCTGGAAAACTCCCATGGGTACGTTGAA
This sequence comes from Thermotogae bacterium, assembly GCA_021161835.1. Classification (GTDB taxonomy): domain Bacteria; phylum Thermotogota; class Thermotogae; order UBA12178; family UBA12178; genus JAGGZV01. The sequence goes on from JAGGZV010000059.1 coordinate 24,350, forward strand.
AGTCGACGAAGAGATGGTGAAACTTCTTTTAAAGGAGAGCGATTTTCTGGCTCCCGATTTCAATGCTCATCTGTACGAGCACTCCCTGGAAGTTCAGCTTCCATTCCTCCAGTACATATACGGTGACGAATTCACCATCATTCCTATAACCATGATGGATCAGTCGTTGAACACGGCACGGAAACTCGCCAAGCTTCTTGAAACCCTGTTGCCAGAAGGCACGCTTCTTATAGCCTCCTCGGATATGGATCATTACGATGATCACGAGACGGCGTGTGAAAAGGATGAAAAGATAATAGCTGCTATTCTGGAGAACGATATGGAGAGAATGTACAACCTTATAAGGGAATATGATATAACAGTGTGTGGTTACGGTCCCATAGCCGTGCTCATCTCCATGAGTCATGAGAAGGTGAAACTTTTGAAACATGCTACCAGTGGTGATACAGGTGGCGACAGGAAAAGGGTTGTTGGATACGCCAGCTTCGTGATAGAATGATCAACCAGGGGAGGTGCATAGCATGAAGAGAAAGCCCATATATCTGACAAGGGAAGGATACGAATCTTTGAAGAGAGAATACGAAGAACTGCGCAACAAATTATTCTATGATGTTGCTGAACGTATAAAGGAAGCCAGAGAGCTTGGAGATCTGTCTGAAAACAGTGAATACGATGAGGCAAAAAACGAGCAGGGACGTCTGGACTCTCGTATAAGAGAGCTTGAGAGCATTCTGGACAATGCGGAGATAATAGATGAAGGTGAAGAGGTCACCGAGGTTTCGCTGGGATGTAAGGTTATTCTCAAGAACACCGACACCGGCGAGGAACGTACACTTGTGATAGTGAATCCTGCTGAGGCCGATATCTTCAAAGGCAAGGTTAGCGTGGAATCCCCCATAGGTAAGGGGGTTCTGGGGAAGAAAGTAGGGGATGTGGTACGTGTTAGAACCCCAAAGGGTGTCCAGACATACAAAATAATGGGGATATCGAGGTAACATTGGGAGTGATACGACTGTGGCAGATTCCATACGTCAACACAGGATCCAGGAGATCGAGGAACTGAGGAAGCTGGGTATTGATCCTTATCCCTACAGGTATGAACGTACACATTCCTCACGGGATGCTCACAACGCTTTTGATGACGTGCTCAAAGCGGGTGAGGTTCTCGAAAACGAAAAGGTCAGCATTGCGGGCAGGGTCATGGCCTTAAGAAAGCATGGAAAATCCATTTTTTTTGTGCTTCAGGATGCCCATGGTTCCATACAGGCCTACATAAGAAAAAACGTGGTTGGCGAAGATAAATTTCGGATATTCGACAGGTATGTGAACATAGGTGATCATGTTGGCGTGCAGGGTTTTCCTTTCAAGAGCAAAACAGGTGAACTGACCATCTTCACAGAGAATTTCAAGATATTGTGTAAATCTCTCAGAACTCTGCCTGAAAAGTGGCATGGTCTTAAAGACAAGGAGATAATATACCGTCAACGCTATCTCGACCTGATTTCCAACCGTGAAAGTTTCGAGCGTTTCATCCTGCGCTCCAAAGTGATAAGGTTTATACGCGAATTTCTCGATGCCCGAGGTTTCATCGAAGTGGAAACTCCCATTCTTCATAGTGTTACCGGTGGTGCGAATGCCCGTCCCTTCATCACGCACATAAACGTCTTTGATATGGACCTGTATCTACGCATAGCACCGGAGCTTCATCTAAAGAGGCTTATAGTTGGTGGTTTTGAGAAGGTGTACGAACTGGGAAAGAATTTCAGAAACGAAGGTATATCCTATAAACACAATCCGGAATTCACCTCTGTGGAGATATATCAGGCATACGCCGATTACACTGACATGATGGAGTTAACCGAGGAAATGATAGTTTCACTGGTGCAGGAAATTTTTGGAACGCTCAAAGTAAAATATCAGAATGTTGAGCTGGATTTTACACCCCCATGGCGCAGAATCAGGATGCGGGATTTCATCATGGAACGTCTGAACGTGGATATACTGGAGGACCCTGATGAAAAGTTGATGCAGGTTCTGGAGGATAACGGTGTGGAAGTGGAATTCAGGGACAGAGGACATATGATTGAAAAGTTGTGGGATCTGGTGGAGGACGAGCTCACGGCCCCGACCTTTTTGCTGGATCACCCCGTAGAAATTTCTCCCCTGGCAAAACGCCACAGGGAGGATCCCAGAGTAACGGAGAGATTCGAGCTGATAATATTTGGAAGAGAAATAGCCAATGCGTTCAGCGAGCTGAACGATCCACTGGATCAGTTTGAACGCTTCAAAAAACAGCAGGCTCTCAGGGAGGCGGGCGATGAAGAAGCACAGATGTTCGACAGGGACTTCCTGCGTGCACTCGAGTATGGTATGCCACCCACTGGAGGCCTGGGAATAGGTATCGATCGACTGGTGATGATACTAACCGATTCTCAAAGCATAAGGGATGTTATCCTCTTTCCACTTGTGAGACCGGAATCCGGGGAAGTGGTGGGAGAATGAAGAAACTTTCGCTCATTATGATCATCATGATCTTTGTTACATTGAACGCATCGGATTTCGGCAAGGTGGTGGATATTTTCGAAGATTACATAAAAGATTACAAACGGGCTGATTCGCGGCTTCCAGAGGTTGTGAAAGTCAAAGAGGAGTTAAGGAATCTGGCGGTCTACAGGTTGTACAAAATTCAGATGGTGGGTAGTCTGGAGAAGAGGGAACTTTCACTGACCACAAGTGATTTCATGACGAAACTCTACGATGTCTACGCACCAGAGGATCTACAGAAAAGGATAGCTTTTTCAGCTTTTCTTGCCTACCTTGCCAGTGAACTTTCAGGGCATCGTACCACGTTGAGTTCCATCATGAAACTTCCTGCCTTCTCTAAATCCTTTGATCTCTACCGTCAGCTGGTGAGGAAAAAATTTTACAATCTGTTCATTCATGACGTTGCCTATCTTCTGGGAATAGTGGAAACACCTTACATTGAAGGATTGCAGGGCAAAAAAGTTGCTGACCTTGATATGGGTGGAGTGCCACTCCCTGAAGTGCGCAGTCTTTCTTTCGAAGATCCCCTGGGTTTTATAAATTCCGACTTTCTGAAGTTGATGGTACAAAGGGCGAAGGAGCTGAAGGAGAGAATATCCCAGCGTGAGATAGAACCTCGCAGGATACTTGCGGAGTTGAGACGTGTGAGTTTGAGTCTCATAAATGAGAGGACAGGGCAGATGCAAAATGAAATTGCCAATCAGCTGGTGAGCGTGATACCAAAGAGAATCAATCTGTGGTGGATAAAATGGTTCATATACGCAGGATTGATTGTGCTCGTGGTGAAGAAGAGGAAACTTTACAGGATCCTCATTCCGTCAATGCTCACTTTCGAGGGCGTTTACATTCTGGTTTTCATGGACCCCTTCTTCTCCCGTTTGGATGCTTACATATACGGGGTGAGCGTGTTACCTGTATTCATCTTTTCTGTGTTACTTTTCCTACCCAGAATCTTCAAAGAATTCGATTGGGTACACTCCATTTTGATCGCAACGATCTTCGTGGTATTGCTTGGTTTCTTTGTGCCTTTATATGATGGTGCTGTTGAGTTACGAATGGATGCCTTTCCAACTTTCCACGATTCCGTGTACTACGGAATGTTGAAAGAAGATGTGTTTTTGGGAGACGTAGCGCAGGTGAAACGGGACATGGTAAGTTTGAGAAGTACTGTAGCCAAAGAGGTGAACCAAACACGGGGAGTCGTTAGAAAAACCGAAAAGTTTTTCAACGATTTGATCGAAGAAGGTGCGGTGAAGAGTGTGAGAAAAATAGGTACAACCTACAGACTTTTGCTGCCCACTTTCAGTGAGTTTTACGATACCATTAATGCCCAGAATTACAGAAACAGGTTCGCATCCTTTGCGAATTTCCTTTCTTCTTTCAATGTAGAGTCCCGGTCACGCCTGAAGGAAGTGCGGAGAACCTATGCAAAACTTGAAGATGCGTTCAGCAAGATCATACGGTATGGTGATGAAAAGTTCAGAACCGATCTATGGAATTACGTGGACAGAAATCTCAGAAAGCAGGCTTACACAGCTTCTTATGGGAAAATGCTGATGGAGGAAATGGAAGAATTGCGAAATGTGGAGCCGGAACCTGCAAAGATAAGGGTGTTCCAGATACGCCATGGTATCATAATGTTGCTGGGACTCATGGTGGGAACTTCTTTCCTCGTTATTTTGAAAAGTCGAATGAGTGTGATCTTTTACGTTGTTTCACTGATGGCAGCGCTGTGGAGTATGTTTACATGGGAGCATCTGAGAATTTTTGTGCAGTTCGGGATACCGTTACTGGAAGTTAAAGTGAGTGAAGGTTACGTGTGGTTTTTCCCTGTTATGGTGATGATTGTATCCATATTTACGATAGTCACATCATTATTGTTGAGGAGGAGGTTGACAGTATGAGGAAGGCCTTATGGTTGTTGGTTTTACTGTTGGTGGTGGGCGTTCCCTTGTTGGCTTTCAAAGTGATAATGGTTACTGACACGGGAGGGCTCGGTGACAAATCCTTTAACGATGGTACGTGGCATGGTATCCAGATGGCAGCAGAAGAACTGGGGATCGAAGCGGAAGTCATACAGAGCTATGAGCAAGCGGATTACGTTCCCAATTTGACCAAGGCTGCACAGGAAGCCGATGTTGTATTTGCGGTGGGTTTCATGATGACGGATGCTTTGGCCAAGGTAGCTCCTCAGTTCCCCGATACGTACTTCGTGGGCATAGACATCGTTCTTGAAGACTACCCACCGAACGTCATAACCTTCGTGTTCAAAGAAGAGGAGAGTGCTTTCACCGTTGGATACATAGCCGCTGCCATGACGAAAACAGGTATCGTAGGCTTTGTGGGTGGAATACCCATACCACCTGTGGAAAGGTTTAGGTACGGTTTCGAGACCGGAGTCAAGCTTTACTGCGATCTTCACGGTAAAGATGTGGAAATATTGAGGGGCTACACCATGGTGTTCGACGATCCGAAGAAGGGGAAAGACCTTGCCGTAAGTCAGTTCGCACAGGGAGCCGATATCATATTTGCCGCCGCCGGTGCATGTGGTAACGGTGTTATAGAAGCTGCGAAGGAGTACTTCACATCGCTTGTGGGAAGCGATGACCTGGTGGATCTCATCGACTACTACTACAAAACCGAGCAGGGATTCTTCGCCATAGGCGTTGATGTCGATCAGGATTACATGGCTCCTGGTGCTGTCCTTTGTAGCTCTATGAAGAGGATAGATGTGGCATCTTACTATGGAGTGAAATGGGCATACGAGGGAACCTTTGAAGGCGGCTTGAAGAAACTGGGGCTCAAGGACAAAGGTGTTGGTATAAGTCCGATGAAGTACACCAAAGGTCTAATACCAACGAAGGTCCTCGCAGAATTGCAGTACCTCATCTCGCTGGTGGAGAAAGGAGAATTGGTCATTCCCGATACGCAGGAAGAACTCGATGCTTTCGTAACACCTCCGATTGAGTTCCCGTTCTGATGTTTTGAAAGTCATTCTGGGGAGCCGTGTGCCGGCTCCCCTTTAAAGTTTGGAGGGATCGTATGGGTCTCAATCCAAAGGATTACGCTGTGATGATGGTAGGCATAACCAAAAGATTTCCAGGTGTTCTCGCCAACGATCGTGTGGATCTTCAGGTAAGGAAGGGAGAGATTCATGCGATCGTTGGAGAGAACGGAGCAGGAAAAACCACGCTCATGAATCAGCTGTACGGTTTGCTCAAACCCGATGCCGGTGAAATATATATCTTCGGCAAGAAGGTTCATTTCCGCGGACCGGGTGATGCCATACGCGCAGGTATAGGTATGGTGCATCAGCATTTCATGCTGGTCGACAACCTCACCGTTGCGGAAAACGTGGTACTGGGTTCAGAACCCAGAAAGAGAGGTTTCTTCGACCTCGAAGAGGCGAGGGAGAGAGTCAGAAAACTCTCGGAAAGTTATGGATTGCTGGTTGATGTGGATGCGAAAATAGAGGACATCCCCGTTGGAATGCAGCAGAGGGTGGAGATAATAAAAACGCTTTACAGAGGAGCGGAAATACTCATACTTGACGAACCAACTGCCGTTCTGACGCCCCAGGAGACAGAGGAACTCTTCGAAATTCTCAAACGTTTGAAAAAAAGTGGGAAAACAATAATTTTCATCACGCATAAGTTGAACGAGGTCATGGCGGTAACCGACAGGGTCACCGTCATGAGATTGGGACGGGTCACAGGGAATCTCATCACCGCCGAAACGTCCCCGCGCGAGATAGCGCGTCTCATGGTGGGACGCGAGGTCTTGCTACGCGTTACCAAAAAACCAAAGACTCCCGGAGATGAAGTGCTGAATGTGAAGGAATTGTGGGTTAAGGATAATCGAGGTCTGGATGCTGTGAAGGGTGTGAGCTTTTCGGTACGTGCCGGTGAGATCGTGGGTATAGCAGGGGTCGCTGGCAATGGACAGACAGAACTTGTGGAAGCCCTCACGGGTTTGAGAAAAGCAGAGTCGGGGAAAGTGTTCCTGCTTGGTGAAGATGTTACCAATATGAGTGCTCGAGATCTCAGGAGTCGGGGTCTTGCACATATACCGGAAGATAGGCACAAGTATGGTTTGATTCTCGATTTTCCCTCATATTACAACGCCATCCTGGGAAGACATTACAGAGAACCTTTCTGTTCTGGTGGGTTCTTGGCTATCAATAACATAACGAATTTCGCGAGCGAGCTTTTCGAAACTTTCGATATAAGGCCCAGGATGCCGGACATGCTGAGTGGAAATCTTTCGGGTGGAAACCAGCAGAAGCTTGTGGTGGCCAGGGAAATGAGTTCCAACCCCCGGGTTATAATAGTTAATCAACCCACCCGGGGTCTAGATATAGGTGCGATAGAGTTCATTCACAAGACCATATTGAAATTACGAGATGAGAACGTTGCGGTGCTTCTGGTTTCCATGGAATTGGATGAGGTAATGTCCCTTTCAGATCGGATATTCGTCATGTACGAAGGTAAATTCATGGGTGAGGTTAAGCCAGACGAGGTGACCACCGAGGAGATGGGATTGATGATGGCTGGACACACACTGGATGAAGTGAAAGGGCGGGTGTCGGTGAAATGAACAGGTCCAGATTCTACTCCTTTGCTGTGCCGGTTCTTTCTGTTGTCATAGCCCTGCTGATAGCTGCTGTCGTAATAGTGCTTGTGGGAAAGAACCCTGTTTACGCGTACTTTAAGATGATAGAGGGTGCGTTCGGCAGTAAGCAAGCCCTGGCAAACACAATAGTGAAAACCACTCCCCTTATATTGACGGGATTGGCGGTGGGGTTTGGTTTTAGAGCGGGTGTTTTCAACATAGGTGCTGAGGGTCAAATGGCCATGGGTGCTCTGTTTTCCACCATGGTGGCCATGAATTTAGGGGCTGTACCTTCCGTGTTTGCCATACCTATAACCCTGATCGTTGGTATGGCCATGGGTGCGGGATGGGCTGCCATAGCGGGAGCTTTGAAAGCCTATACTGGAGCTCATGAAGTTATCACCACCATAATGCTCAACTGGATAGCCTATTATCTTGGAAACTACATGGTAGCCGCACCGCTGGCAGTTGGTTCAGGCACACCAAAGAGTCCGGAGATTTCTGCTTCTTCGAAGCTTCCTCCTCTGTTAACCGTGCAGGCGACCGAGTTAACCAGCGGAATAATAATAGCTATAATAGCTGCTCTGCTGCTCTACATCCTTCTGGAAAAAACGAGTTTGGGATATGAGGTGAAGGCTGTGGGGTTCAATCCATATGCTGCCGAGTACGGCGGCATAAGCATTTCGAAAAACGTCGTTCTTTCCATGGCCATAAGTGGAGCACTGGCAGGATTGGCGGGAGCAGTTGAGGCCATGGGTGTTCACCACAGGTATCTGGGCGCTCTCACCGCTGGAAAAGGTTTCGATGGTATATCCATATCGTTGATAGGTCAGAACAATCCCATTGGTATCATATTCGCCGCATTTCTAATAGGGTCTCTGAGGACGGGATCCAACGCCATGCAGTTCATAGGCGTTTCAAAACACGTGGTGATGATAGTACAGGGTATCGTCATCTTCCTGGTGGCGGCGGAGCGTATCGTACGCACGCTTATGATATACATGCGCCTTAAGGGAGCGAAAGGCGGTGCTAAAGGATGAGGTGGATTCAGGCAATATTCGAGATATTCACCAATCCTCTGTTCTACAAGATCACCCTGACCGCATCGACTCCTTTCATCTTTGCCTCCCTGGGGGGCGTTTTCAGTGAAATAACGGGGGTTGTGAACATAGCGCTCGAGGGGATAATGCTCATGGGCGCGTTCGTCTCAATAGTTTTTACTTATTATCTCGGTTCTCCATGGATAGGAATCCTTTTTGCCATGCTGGTGGGTCTTGGTATGGCATGGTTACATGCATGGGCCAGCATAAGATGGTACGGTAATCAGATCGTCACCGGTACAGCACTCATTCTCCTTGCACAGGGCGTGACAGGTTTCTTGATGGAGCCGATCTTTCACAGACCCGGTCAGACGGATCTCATAGGAAAAATAGAAGAAATACGTGTACCACTGTTGAAGGATATACCGTTCGTGGGTAAGGTAATAGGCGAACTGAATCCCATGGTTTACATAGCCTTCGGGTGTGTGGCGTTCGCATGGTTTTTAATATACAAGACCACGCTGGGTCTGCGGATGCGTGCTGTGGGGGAGAATCCTGAGGCAGCCGATACTCTGGGCGTCAACGTGTACGGAATAAGATATTTTGGTGTTTTGATGAGCGGTATACTGGCGAGTCTGGGAGGTGCGTTCCTGAGCGTTGGTGAACTCGGGCAATTCAAGGAGCTCATGACGGGCGGGAGGGGATTCATAGCACTTGCTGCGATGATTCTTGGAAACTGGAATCCTGTCGGAGCTATGTGGGCAAGTTTGCTCTTTGGAGCTGCTGAAGCTATGAATAACCAGCTTCAGAGCAGTCCCATCCTGCACGTTTCTGCATCCACCAAGCCGCTTTTCAATATGTTGCCCTTCATAGTCACGCTTGTGGTGGTTTCTGGATTCATAGGTAGGACCCGACCTCCCGCTGCCGATGGTATACCGTATGTGAAGGAATGAAGTACTTGAATTAATCGATGAGTAAATTTTCTGTGGAGGTGGGGGACGTGAAAACAGGTACCAAGGTATTCGTGGGATATCTTGTGGTCATAGTCGCCCTGGGGATCATGGCCTTCATAATTTACGATGCTGTAAGGAGAGCTCGGGTTGCCAGCGAGGAAACCATGAACAGTTTGAAGATCAGTGAGGAGGTCATAGCGAAATCACGTAATATCTCCGAAAGTTTCAAAGATTTCATGCATGCGAACGTGGCGATACTTTCCGTTGGGTACCTTGAAACCCTGGACGAATTCTTCGAAAAACAGGATGAAGCAACGGAGCATATTCAGAAAGCTCGAGAGTCCTTAGCTCAGGTAGAAGCGACCACTTCTAATTTCTATAAGGAAGCGGATAGTATTCTCAATGGGATCGAAACCATGGCCAGCATGTTGTCGGTGCAGGGCATGAACATAACTTCTCAGAAACAATCTTTGCGTGAGATAAAGGCGCGTATAGAAGCAAAGAAGAAGGAAATGGATGATCTGGAAAGTGAATTGGCCAAGATCGTCGCCAGTGACGATGATGCATGGATAGAGATCATCGGCAAGATTTCGGAGTTCGAGGACATAGCTCCCGCCTACTCTTTTAACGTTAAAAAAGCCGAAGAGCTCAGGAAGAAAGTGGCGTCGGAGGTAGATCTCAACCGTTTGGGTTTATGGCAGATCGAAAAGCTATGGGATTATACGATACTTCCCACCATAGGGAATGTACAGACAGATCTCAAAGATCTCATGCTGATAGCCAGAGAGTTGCTCACCCAAAGCGTTGAAGATCAGGAAATATCATTCCGAAAAATGGGTAACATCATAGCAAGCATAGAAGAGAATATAAAAGTAATCACCCGCGCTGGGTACGGCATAATGAATCCGGTGGATGCGGAAGTAGTTTTGAGAAGTGCGAAGTTGTATGAAGAAAAACTTAAACAGTACATGGCTCTTTCCAACAAACTGAACGAACTTCGGAAGGATTATAACTCCCTTGTCACGACGTACATGGGTACACAGGAAAGCTTCGTGGCGTATATGGAAAAACTGGGCGAGGATTTCTCCAACAACATGCTTCCCAGTATAACTAAACTTGCAGAATTGTTCGAACAGAAACGTGGAGAACTTGACACCATGATAAACAACTCTATGGACACTTTGAGAAACACCGCTGAACAAACCAAAAAGTCGATCATGGATATATTTGACCTTTTCATCGTGATAACCATTGTGGTGATAGCCGTTGTCATTCTTCTTACCTTCCTGCTTACCAGATCTATCGCCACTCCTCTGAAGAAATTGGCAACGCTTGCGGAGAGAGTGGCGCAGAAGGATCTCTCTATGCTACCCGATGAAGTCAGACGTAGGGACGAGATAGGTCATGTACATAACGCCTTCGTTCAGATGGTGCGAACCTTGAGAGAGACTATTGGAGAGCTAAAAGATGTGTCCGGAGTTGTGAGTGAACAATCGCAGAATATTGCCGCATCCGTTGAAGAAAGCTCGGCCACCTCTGAAGAGGTCTCCGCTGGTGTGAACGAATTCCACGATGGATTGACCGGTGCTGTGCAGAGCCTGGTGGGTGTGGTGAGCAAGCTCGAGGAGCTGGAAAAGTCTTCGGAGTTGATGAGTGAAGGAACCCGTGAAGTTGTGAACAGGATAGATAGATTCACCCGTGAGATAGAGCAGGACAGCGACAACGTCGAAAAGGTTGCTGAGCTGGCCATAGGTATAGGCAAAAAGGTGGAAGACAACGTGAAGGAGATGGAAAAGCTCTCAGAAATAACCGATGTGGTGGCACGATTTGTTGAAAACATCAAGGGTATAGCCGAACAAACCAACCTTCTGGCGTTGAACGCTGCCATAGAAGCTGCGCGTGCCGGCGAAGCGGGAAGGGGTTTCGCTGTGGTGGCAGATGAAGTGAGGAAGCTTGCCGAGGAATCCAGCAGAATAGCGGTCGAGGTTCAAAACGCTATAGCCAAGGTGAATGAAAACGTGAACATGGTGGTAGATGCAACCACCGAAAGTGTACGGGATGTTGAAAAGATAGTCGAGAATGTCAAAGATATAAGTTCCAGAATGAAGGAAATCGCAAGTGATGTGAAAAGTGTTTCGGAAAGTGTAAGGGAGTATGCAGAAACCATATTGAAGACGGGAAAAGATATAGGCCAGCTGGCCAAGGGAGCCAAGAACATAGGGGATAAATTCAGCGGCATGATAATGGGTATGGAAACCCTCAACGAATCTGTTGGCAACATAGCAAAATCTCTGGAAGATCTGGCCAGGGGGTCAGAACAGCTGGCGGATCTTGCAAGCAAGCTGGACGGTATAGTGGCGCAGTATCAGCTTGGTGAGGAAGGTGAAGAGCGGGAAGAAACCGGTGAAGAAATCGGTGAGGAAGAATAATATAACAGGGGTGCTGCACTGCACCCCTTCAATATTAAATTCAAGGTGTATCTTGCTGGTGTGGCGATGTCCGTGATATTCGGGCTGTCTTTCATGTTCACCAAGAACGCGCTTGACCATGTGGAGGTTTTTCAATTTCTTGGATACAGGTTTATACTCTCGCTTCTTTTCATGGTTTTTCTGTACTTCGCGAGGTTCATAAGATTCGAAAGGCGAAAGAATTATGCGAGATTGATCCCCCTGGTACTCTTTCAACCGGTTCTCTACTTCTCATTCGAAACCCTGGGTTTGCAGCGCGTTCCATCGTCAGAAGGCGGAATAATCATAGCGACCATACCTGTTGTAACAGCATTTTTGACTCCCGTGTTCATGAGGGAAAAAGTACACGTTCTACAATACGTTTTCGTGGTGTGCAGTCTCCTCGGTGTTGTGCTCATGATGGGTGTGAACGCTTTGAAGGGGGACATATTGGGTGATCTGTTCCTTTTCATGGCTGTATTGACCGCGGCATTTTACAGTTTCATTTCCAGGAAACTTTCGAAGGATTTCACACCTCAGGAAATTACTTTTTTCATGATGTTATATTTCCCTACCTTACCACGGTCGTGGCGGTACTGGCTGGAGTGGTGGTACATGCTGAAAAGCTGTTCTGGTACCATTTCATTGGCATGGGGCTGATACTGATGAGCAGCTGGGGCGTGAATCATGTGGGGTTTAAAAAATAGTGAGTGATTTGTAAATAGGGGGAAATGTAATATGATATAATATTTCTTGAACATAACCTTACAAGCAAAATTCAATAAAGAAAACAATAGCTACTTCGCTTTAAAAAATTTGGTGGAAGGAGGGGTATGCAGTGAAAAGATGGTTGTTTTTGGCTATTGTACTGGTGTTTCTTCTCTTTGGTTGTCTTCCCAAAGGAGTGCCTTATTACCGCATCGCTTCGAACATACCGGATAGTGGAGTGGTCGCACCCAAATCTGTAATCGTTGTTTCCTTAAGAGATGATAAAGGGAATCCGGTTCCTAGCTCCCTAGAAGTTGTGAAAGATGGTACAACTTTTCTGGAAAAAGCTGACGCTGAATCCCATGTTTTCGCTGTGGAAGACGAAGGAGTTTATAAAATCGTGCTGAAACCGGTTGATTCATCGTTAAAACTTTCACTCAAATTCAAGGTCTTGAATTTCGAGCGAGAGATTTACGAAGATGGAGGTACTTATTACATTGATGAAATTCCAACTTCTCTCACCGACGCTGCCACAGATATCATGATAAGGTTTTATAAGTACGCTTCGGAAGTTCTGGAAACCACCACGGGTGAAGACGAGGAAATTGATAAGAGGGTGAGACTGAATCTCGTGGATACCGATGGTGATGGAATATACGACAAGTGGGAGGAAGTCGAAACGAAGGACGAACATGAATGGATACAGCTTCCACACTCTTTCAATTACTACAATACGGAATGGCGTATTTGGACTCTCGTTTACAGTGAAGATAAGATAGTTGTTCGATACTACGGCGTATCGGGAGATTACGAGGGTCATTACATTCCTTCCACTCTAGCGGTTGTGGGCTTCGACTTGAACCTGCCTTACGCAAGATATATGGAAACGTACGATGGCAGTGCGAATGTTTACGGCATGTTCAAACTCCACGAAAGATACGATTCTTCGACCAAGCCAGAGTTTTACCTCACCTCGAGTGCTACCCAGGTCAGTCCCGGCGATGAGGTGGTTGTAAAGGTGAAAGCACCCAATGTGGCCAGATTCGCCGAGCTTTACGATGTGCGTTACATGCAGCTCACCATCAAGTTCAGTGAGAAACTATCTTTGAAAGATGTGCAGTTCCACAACTTCATGAAATATCTGAAGGATATGTGTGCATACAGGGAATCATCCGTTGGAACGTCGGTGGCTCTTTACAGAGGATTCGTAATGGGCGAAGACGAAACAGAAGAACCTACCGACACTTTCGCGACACTGGTATTCGATGTGAGTGAAGAAGCAACCACGGGAGATTTGCTTACGGTGTCCATAGTGTATGAACCGTGGTGGACTACCTATGGCCTGTATCCGGACGTTCCAAATCCCGTGTTCAGAAACGTGGAGAACGCCTGTGTTGATGGATTCGTTGTTGATGGTGCTCCTCTCACGTTCAGTGTAGGGGGTGATGAGTGATGTATATCAGAAAAATGTTAACCATCGTTCTTTTGGCGGTTGTCTGTGGATCTTTGATTGCGGGTATAGTCGATGAGGCACGAGCCAAAGCGGTGAACGTATCGGCTGAC
>JAGGZV010000089.1 GCA_021161835.1 Thermotogae bacterium
AGTCTTTTGAAAGAAGGATTCAAACTTGAAGGTTCGACAAACAAAGAAGATATATACGTCAAACGTATTTACGACAGAGAAAACAAAATAGAAGCGAAGGAAAGAGTCATAATAGACTTTGTACTTCCACTTTTTGATTTTACCTGCTATGAAAGAAGGCATATCTGCTTTAGTGGTTGTGGCAACATCAAAGGAAGCAGAGGAGGATGAGGAAGAGCTTACAATCTGGTCTTTTTCCATGCACGAGGAGAATAGAAGGAAAAGAAGGAATATACCACTCGTAAATACCACGATGGATAAAACCTTCGCCTTACCCATAAAGAACACCTCCCTGGATTGAGGTATTTTTTTTTTAGATTATACCTGCATCCATTTGACAGTCAAGTTTTGTGGTTTCTGGAATCTGCATGTTAAGCGATGTTGTAACTGCAAAAATTTGCAGGTTTTCACTAATCAGCGCAAATACTGGAACAACACTACATATCAGGAAAGTAAAAGTACACGTCCATGTACAGTCTTGTATTCATTTTAATCGCCCTGTTAGTGTGTTATCGTACATTCATTTGATACAACTCATTTCTCTAGGATACACGTTGCAACAAAGAAAAGGGAGAGAAGGCAAAATGATGGTAAAAATATTGTTAATGATATCACACTCTCATCTCTCGAGATTTCGTAAATGCTTTTTGCTATATGCAAAAGCGCTTCATCCTAAGTTACAGAATGATTATGTCTCTTCAAACGTTTGCTTTAGGTCTTTTAAAACTTCCTTCTCGACAGTTGTATTTATAAGTATTTGAGAAATTCCCCAAAAAGTAGTACAAAATAAATGGCTATAAGAATGAAAAGTTTAATTTCTGATAAAGCAAGGTTGTAAAACCTTTAACCTCCAGAAAAACATTTGAAGAATGAATTTCTGTATTAAGGTGATGAAAAAAATCACGGCAATTCTTGATACAATTGATAACCGTGCATCCCCGATCGTGTTAAAATACAGATTACACAATTGTGGAGGTGGGAAGATGCTGATGGGAGAGAAGTGTGTATTACGCCCCATCATGGAATCGGATGTGCCGAGACTGGTGGAACTCGTGAATTCTCCGGAGGTCAGAAAATACCTGCGAATGGTTTTTCCCATAAACGATGTGAGGGAAAGGGAATGGGTTGAAAGACTCTACAAAGGTTATCCATCCGAGATAGTCTTCGGGATAGTACCAAAAAACGAAGAAGAAATAATCGGGACAACGGGATTACACGCCATAGACTGGGTCAACAGAGACGCGGTGTTCGGGATAGCCATCTGGGATGCGAGATAGTGGAATAAGGGTATAGGAACGGAGGCAACCCGCCTGATGGTGGAATACGCCTTCGATCAGCTCAATCTGCATCGTGTACAATTGGAAGTGTACGAGTACAACGAAAGAGCGATAACCGTGTACAAAAAAGTAGGGTTCGTGGAAGAAGGGAGAAGAAGAAAGCAGAAGTTTCTACATGGTGAATATTACGACACCATCATAATGGGTATACTGCGGGAAGAATGGGAAGCACGGAGGTGAAAAAATGGGGTTGTTGATAACGATAGCGCTGATTGTAATCGGGGTTATCTGGCTTGTGGTTACCTACAACGGTCTTGTCAGGTTAAAAAAGAGAGTGGAAAACGCCTGGAGTCAAATAGAGGTTCAACTGCGTAGACGCCATGATCTGATCCCCAACCTCGTGAATTCGGTGAAAGGATACATGAAGTACGAAAAAGAAACGCTGGAAAGGGTGATGAACGCCAGAGCGAAGGCCGTATCTGGTGGAAGTATGGAGGAACGTATGAAGGCCGAAGGCGAACTATCGGGACTCCTCTCGCGCCTCTTCGCCGTAATGGAAAACTACCCGGATCTAAAAGCCAACGAAAACGTTTCCAGACTCATGGAGGAGCTCACCAGCACCGAGAACAAGATCAGCTATTCGAGGCAATTTTACAACGATGTGGTCATGAAGTACAACACGAAGCTCGAGGTGTTTCCCTCCAACATCGTTGCCAGGATGTTCAATTTCAAACCCTCACCGTTTTTCGAAACTCCTGAAGAAACGAAGGAAGTACCGCAGGTGGATCTCGGCACATGAAGAGGAGGTGAGTCCATGGAGTTCATGGAAGTTATCCGCTCCCGAAGGAGTGTACGTAAGTATTTGCAAGAACAAATCCCACGCGAAAGGATAGAAGAAATCCTGTCACTGGCTCTCGATAACACCCCCAGTGCCGGCAACAGGCAACCATGGATGGTGTATGTAACCGACGATATGGAAATCAAAAAGGCGCTCGTGAGATGTGCATACGGTCAGAAGTTCATAGGGGAAGCAGCATGGGTGGCAGTGGTATGCGCACTACCTGCGGAGAGCGCCGGGAGGTACGGTGAAAGAGGGGCAACGCTGTACGCGATCCAGGACACCGCATCTTTGATAACGCACATCATGTTGATCGCCAGGAATTTCGGTTATGATACTTGCTGGGTTGGTGCCTTCAACGAGGATGAAGCGAAGAAAGTCCTCAAACTTCCACCGGATCAGAGACCCGTGGCCATAATACCCATTGGAGTGGGCGGCGAAAAACCCACCAAACCTCCTCGCAAGAGGAAGGAAGACGTGTTGAAATTCCTTTAAGCACCTCCTGTTGAACCGATGAGCACCCAGGTGACGACTCCTCCTATGAAGAAACCGAGCAGGGCCGTGAGGATTATGGCCACAACGTTGGCGCGTGCGGTTTCCTTCAGCTCCTTTTCGAGTTCTACGACCTTCACGGAAGTCTGGACCACGTTGCTTTGAACCATCTGCTCCAGCTTTTCCACCCTCGTTGCCATCGTGGAAGTTCTGCTGTTCACATCATCCAGCATGATCTGCAGGGCCTTGAGCCTTCCCTCGTGATTTTTCACCTCTTTGTCGAGCTTCTCGTCGCTGTTCTGCAGCTCCAGAACCTGTGCTGTTATGATCCTGATCTGCCTTTTGACGTTCTCAACGTTCAACTTCAGATCGGCGCTGTCATCGGACAGAACTTTCACACGGTCCTGAATATCGCTGAGCACCGTTGCCTGACGGGCGAAGAGCATCCTCAAATCCGTGAGTGATGCACCGAACGAATCTTCAACCGATGTAATGTGCTCCTTCAAACCTTTGATATCTTCTTGATGCCGTGCCTCCTGGTTCTTCAATTCGGTATCCAGCATGGCCGTTTTCTCGTGCAACGAAGAAAGGGAACTCTCCAGGTTGTACACATCACCCTGAATCTTCGTTATGGTTGACTGGAAAGTGGAGAAACGGGAGGCCATGTACTCTTCCTGCTGCTTCTTCAAAGTCTCCATCTTTTTGTCCAGCTGATCCATCCTTCTGTTCAACATCGAGAAGTTCACACCAAAGGATTTTATGGCCATCTTGTTCGCCTCTATCTGTCTGGATAAACCCGTTATGGAGGAAGCAAAGGTGTCCTCCATCATCTTCGTACGGGATTTGAAACTCTCGAGATCCTCCACAACGTTGTACACCACACCCTCCAGATTCGCTATGGAAGCCTGATGAGTTGTCATGGTCGCTTCCAGAGCAGCCTTCACGGAAACGAGAGAGTCGTACAACTCCCGCTCTATGTCACGTATCCGTGCATCGAGTTCCAAGGTCAATGTGCTGAGAGAAGATGCAACGGTGGTACGCAGCATATCTATTCGCTGAACCAGCGATGAAGCCTGCATTTCAAGATTACCGACCCTTTCCTGGAGTTTCACGATATCTCCCTGAACCATGTTGGTGAAAGCTTCCATGACCTTTATCCTGGTATCTATGGCATTCAGGGTATTCCTGATCTCCTCCACTTTCAACGCGGTGGCCAGATAATCCATCATTTTGGCGAGCGATTTCGCGAGATCATAACGCGTTATGAGCAGAGGCCCCAGAAACCGGTTGTTCTCATCCAGTTCCATGACACCCGCTTCAACCACCTTCTTCACGTACTTGTAAATATCAGCAGAAGGTTTAACATCGGCTATTTCCACCGCCAGTGAAATCAGAGACACGCATATGAATGAAAGTACAACGATCCTTCTGAGCATTCAGCGCCCTCCCTTCAAAAATCGTATTTCAGGTTGATGACCTCCCCAACGGGTGCAATTATCACCTCTTTGTGAACTCGCGATGGAGTTCGTACCTCCAGCACGTGTGCTCCCACAGGTATCTCGTGCCCTAGAAGAGGCGTGTTGCCAAGCAGTTTACCATCCAGAGTTACCGTGGCACCCGCGGTATCCGTGACCACGTTTATGTAAGCTACCAGCCTCCTGTCGAGATCCACCAGTTCGTACTCCGCCCCCTCGATGGAAACCCAGAATTCGAATGAATACCCTTCCTGAGTTTCAGCCGTGAATCGATAAACACCGGGTTTGAGATGGAGTATACACGGGGTAACGTACTTTTGCTTGCCATCGTCCAGAACGATGGGATTCAGTGATACGAACTCCACCGTACCCCTCGCCGTTGCATCTATGGAAAGATGGGTATTGGTTGCCAGAACTATCCTATCCTTCCATATGATCTCGAGTTCCCCGTTTTTTGCCCTCATGAGTCGAATTTCCCAGGTACCGGGAAGTAGGACGAATGAGGCGGGTGTCAGGGAAAACGGTAGATCATCCACCTGAACGATACATTCGGGTGTCGCCTCGACCGTCAGGGTGACTTTATCCCTCTTCAGCTCCATCTGCATCTCGTTCATGCCAGGGAAAAGCACAACCTCTTCCACATGGGTTTGATAGCCCGGGGCGTATACACTCAGGGTATGAGTTCCAGGTTTCGTAACGATGGGCATCTTCACGACCAGCGAACCATCCAGCTCGAAAATCGCCCCCGTTGGTGCTCCCTCAATTTTCAGAAAAGCTTTGGGAACCAGCTCAACGTGAATCTCCGTAACCTTTCCTTCCTGCACCGTTATGAAACCTCGATGCACGAAGTAACCATCCAGCTCCATCTCGAAATCGTGAACACCCGGGTCCAGCACGGTACTCACAGGCGTGGTTCCCACAAGCCTTCCATCCACTCTCACAACTGCCCCAGGTGGCTGTGAACCGAATCGCGTGGTTCCATCCGGCAGCATGTTGAAGGTGTACCTGGATACCTCGAAAGGTAAAACTTCGATGGTGCGCGATTCGGTAATGTATCCTTCCTTCACAACGGTGAGTGTGTGTGTACCGGCGGGAGTTTCACCCGTGAAGGGGGTTACACCTTCGGGTTGTCCATCTATGAGAACGGTAGCACCTGAAGGGGTGGAATAAACCTCCAGATAACCGAGCGGTGATAGTTCCACTTCCAGAACCGTTGGTGAGGAAACAACGGTTTCCACAACTTTCGATGCATAACCCGATCTCACGAAAACGAACCTGTGGAAACCTTCGGCGATATCGGATTCACCCACCCCATTGGAGCACTGAACTAGCAAAACATCTCCATCGTAAACGCTCACATCGGGAGGATGAACCCGAAAAGTCATGCTCACCGCCAGCGCGAGAATGGAAGAAACGAGCAAAGCGATAACCAGGATTCTTTCACGCTTCATACCATTTACCCGCCTCTCTTCTGACGATTTCCGAGAATATCTTCAGTGCCTCTGTCAATTTCGTACGCATATTATCATCCATCTGCTTGCCCATTTCCCTCACGAAAGCCTGGCGCCTTTCTATCACACTGTGTATTATCTTCTCTCCCTCCGACGTTATCGAGAGAAGTATCACACGCCTATCACTGGAAGAGCGCTCTTTTGTCACGTAATCTTTTTCTTCCAATCCCCCCACTATACCCGTTATGGTGCTCTTGGCCACCCCGAGTTCACTGCTCATATCGCTCATGCGCATGGAACCTTTAAAATAAAGTTTCTGCAGCACTTCGAACTGCGCAGGGGTTATGTTGAAATCCCTCAAAACCTGTCTTCCCACTTTCTTTATTAAGAAGCATACCTCCCTTAACAATTCTTCCAGGATCTTTCCCTCGTCACCTTCCATATCACATACCTCCAGTAGACGGACACCATGCGTTCTCTTTAACATATACTATCACAACGAACGATGCGTGGTCACAACGAAACAACAGTATTCGGTGATGAACGCCAATATGTAGACGAAATCATTAAAACCGCATCAATGAAGCTGTGGTATAATTTTTAAAACCTGCAAAGGGGAAGTGATAGGTTCCGGAAATTCAAGAATCCGTATTTCGGAATCGTTGAGAGGGACTCAATACCTGCAATTGTGGACAGATTGTTCGGAAAATCTGGATGGAGTTTGATGGTTGGAACCGATTCACACGTACGGGATGGAGTGGTGACTTTCGCAACGGCTTTCGTCGTTCATAAGGTTCATATTGGAGGAACGTATTTCTACATTGTAAAACATGAAAATTCCCGATATTTTGACCTTTACAGCAGGATCTATCGTGAAGTGGAACTCAGCATAGAACTCGCTAGGGTTTTGAGTGATCTGTTTGAAACTAGAGATATAGAAATACATATAGACGCAGGCAACGATGGAATGACCAGTAGAATTCTACCAGGGCTTGTGGGTTACGTTATCAGTGAAGGTTTCACACCTGTTGCCAAGCCTTATTCTTTTGTTGCCAGCAAAGTGGCGGATAAACACTCAAAATGAAATTCATTTGAATCTTTTGGGTCTCAATACCTCACGCAGATTTTCAAAGTGTGTATCCATCTTTTCTCCGAGTTTATAGAGAACACATCTGTATAACAGATCTATTATCAGCATCTCGCCTATCCTGTTGTTCAAAAAATCCCAGGCCTGTTCCTTGCCGAGTGCTACGTGTAACGTTATGTCCGCTTCTCCAGCAAGGGGTGATTTCATGCCCGCGGTTATTGCTATCGTTCTGGCCTTGGAACTCTTGGCAACCTGTACAGACTTGACTATGTCCCGTATCATTCCCGTGTGACTTATCGCCACCACCACATCGTTTTCGTTCAGTCCTGCCGCAACCATTACCTGAGCGTGAGGATCGGAGTAATACGATGTACGAAAACCCAGCAGTGCGAAACGCAAACTTCCATCCTGCGCTATGGGTGAAGAGCGCCCCACCCCGAAAAATATGAGTCTATCAGAGTCCAGGATGAGATCAACAGCTCTCTCTAGCCGATGGATATCCAGGATTTCCCTGGTGGACCTGAGTATATCCACGTTGTCGTTCACGACCATCTCCACGAAACTCGGAAAATCCCCTTCCACACGCTTCATAACTTCCCGTGGAAAACTCAACTCCCGGGCAAGATATATTTTGAAATCGTGATATCCACTGAATCCCAGCTTTCTACAGAGTCTATATATGGTGGCCTCACTGGTTTCACAATGATGTGCGAATTCTGTGATACTGTAATGTATGACATCATCGGGGCGCTCCAGAATATAACGTGCCGCTCGCTTCTCCGATTCGCCCAGCGAATCGAAAATGCCTTTCAACTTCTCCAGTATCAATCTGCCCA
>JAGGZV010000062.1 GCA_021161835.1 Thermotogae bacterium
CGACTTCTTCACCGGCAAGAAGTTTACTCAAATGATGATTGAAAAGCTCGAGATCCAGAGCTTCTATACTCTCGAAATCGTATTCACCATTTTCATCTCTCGGTGTTTTTTCCCTATCCACAAAGTAATCATCGAGAGATATGGGAACAGTCACCAATCCCAACGCCTTAAGTTGAAGGGAAAGCCTTTTGGCAAAAGTCGTCTTACCCGAAGACGAAGGCCCGGCCACCAGGACCAATCTCACCGTTCTCCTTCTGGCTATTTCGTGAGCTATCAAGGCTATTTTGTACTCGTGTAACATCTCGGCCACCAGTATGAGCTCGTCTATGGTTTTTTCACCCTTTGAAACCAGCTCATTTAGCTCACCGACTGTTTCCACACCCATTATGCTTCCCCATCTTTTGTATTCCAAAAACACACCGGCAAATTTTGGAAGTTCTTTGTACTCCATAGAATTTTTCCGATGGGGATCGGGGTAAATCAAGAGGAAACCGGGTTCGAAGAGCCTGAGATCGAACCTGTCCATACACCCGGTGGATGGAGGTAGATAACCGTAGAAATAGTTTATATACCTGGAACATCTGTACAGGTTCACCGCATCTTTACGCCTGTAGGTGAAGAGCTTCACCTTGTCTTCCTCGCCCATGTTTTTGAAGATCTCCATAGCCTCAAAACGCGATAGACGGATTTTGCAAAAAGGCAGATCTTTTTCAACCAGTTCCAGCATTTTTTCCTTCAATGCTCTCAATTCTTCCTCCGTTATCATCCCATCTTCAACTTCACAGTAAAGTGCGTTACCCAGGGAATGCATTACCTTGAGTTTTTTGTCAGGTAGCACTTCTTTGAAAGCCATGTAGAGTACGAATATCAGACCCCTCTGGTATATACGTAACCCATCCTCTTCCATGATGTCCACGAATCTCAAAGTACCATGCGCATCTATCTCACGAAACAACTCGCGGATCTTGTTGTTGAATTTTGCCGCCACTATTCTTTCCGTATGTTCGTTTTTGACTCTATCAAGCAGATCTCCGAATCTCGTCCCTTCAGGTATCACAAGAGTTTCACCCGTCTCGAGTATCTTTATCCTGAACTCTTTCACATCAACACCTCCAGAAGTTGGAAAAGATCCTCGACGTTATCGATTATACTGTATCCCTCCTTCTCCTTCGTGTACACGTGAAAACGATGATAGAATTTACGAGAACGAAGGAGGACGAACACCATGAAAGAATTGAATCTGGTGGATCCCGTAGATGGTATATACTATGGTGCCATCGAAGTGAAAGGCCACGATATAGTGAAAATAAAGAAACTGGATGAAGAGAAACGTGGCTTGTCCTATCTATTACCTGGCTTCGTGGATCCACACATACATGGAGCTGCAGGTGTTGATTTCATCGATGCAACATATGAAGGATTGCAGAAAATGGAAGGATTTCTTAGAAAAGAAGGAGTTGCCGCGTGTTTACTCACCACGGTATCTGCCCCCCTGGAGAAAATCCTTAAAGCCATTGACACACTGGAAACATACACCCAGAAGAATCCACACACCATATTCAAAGGAGTGCACCTCGAAGGCCCCTATCTAAATCCAAACAGAAGAGGTGCACACGAGCTGAAATATATTCGTGATGTGAACATTCGAGAGCTCGAGGAGATGGTTTCCCATCCCCTCGTGCGTTTGATGACCGTCGCTCCAGAAATCGAGGGGTTCGAAGAAATACTGGAAATCACAAAAAAACACGATGTTGTTGTTTCCATCGGCCATACTGAAGCGAGTTACGAATTGGTAGAAAAGATTTACAACAAAGGAGTGAGAAGGTTCACGCATCTCTGTAATGGTATGAAACCACTTCATCACAGAGAAGTGGGGCCTGTCGGTGGAGCGCTCCTGAACGATGCGTTCGTGGAAATAATAGTGGATGGGGTCCATCTGTGTGGTGAAATGGTGAGAATCATCCGGAAACTCAAGGGAGTGGAAAAACTGGAGTTGATAACAGATTCCATGGCTGCAACCGGATTGGGAGATGGAGAATACAGAATATGGGGAAAAACGGTACACGTCCGGGGCAGAATAGCCAGAACGGAAGATGGTTCTCTGGCTGGAAGCACGCTCACCATGAGGAAGGCTGTATCATTGTATCGCTCCTTTACCGGTGCTGATCACCTTGAAACGGCAAGGGTTTCATCATACAATGCATGTGTCGATCTGGGTTTGAAAAGAGCGGGAAGGATAAAAAAAGGATATTCATCCCTGCTTGTTGAAGTAGGGCCAGATTTTGAGTACATTAAACCCTTTATAGATGATTCAACCGGATAACTCAGTCGTCAAAGCAACTTCAAAAGTACCGTTACATCTCTCAGAACCAGCTCTGCACCTTTCTCTACAAGAAAATCTGCTGATCTGAGACCTGTTGCCACCCCCATATGTCTTATCCCCAGACTTCTAGCAGCGTGTATTTCCATCTCGCTGTCACCAACTATGATGTCCTCGGGTTCAACTATGTCTTCTATCATCCGTCTCTTGGAATCCAGAGAATAATCACCTGTTATGAAGACATCATCGAACAGATCATGCAGTTTCAGCCTTCTCAATTCTTCCCAGAAATTCCTCGGTTTTCTACGGGCGGTGAGTACATATACCTGGTAACCTTTATCGCGCAGTTTGCACACGAGATCTCTTATATCACATAACGGCGTATCGAAGAGAAGGTAGCCAGGATCTTCGACATTTTCCCATTTCCACTTCCTGTATTCTTCCCACTCGATCCTGAGACCCAGAAACTTGAAGATCTCAGGATCGTACACCAATCGCCTCTTCAACTTCCTGTATTCATCCTTTTCAGGAACATCCAGTATACCTTTCAACTTCAAGAAATCGCTGAAGATCCTGTAAAATCGCTCGGAGACGTCCACCAGTGTACCATCGAAATCCAGAAATAGCTTACTCATATCATCTCACCCTCAACATCACAGAGATTATCAGCATGATGACTCCCGTCACCATGAGTGCATACCCAACACCCATTGCATCGGCGAGATAACCCACGAAAGGTGCAAGCACGGCTGCTCCCAGCGTTCTGATTTGAGATTCCACAGATAATCCTGTTGCCATTACATTGTGTGATATCTTATCGCTTATGTATGCGACCATCATAGGTCTTCGGAGATTCATCACCACATACAACCCGAGAAACAACACCACCGAAAGAATCTGCAATTTGAACTGTATGAACCCTCCCGCAGCCAGTAGAAGCAATGCTCCTATCAGGAAAGTGAGGTTTATGGATTTCGGTAGTGAAGCCACTCTTTTCACGACCCTATGTGCGTTGCGCGAAGCATAGCTTGTCAAAAGGTAGATGAAGAAATACACGATTCCCACCATTATCGCCACACGTTGATCAGGTTTCAGAAACATCAGGATTGGCAATGAAAGAACGGTGTATTTCAACACCGGCTGAAGATAATCCTTGACACTCTTGTGAAAAGAATTGTACACAGCTGAGTTCAGCATGGTTTTAAAGGTTTCCCAACTTTTCATCACACGCACGAACGCCTTTACGGTATCCGCAAAGTTCCTCAGGAAAACCTTGAACCAGCTGGCAGATTTCGCCTTTCTGAGCTCACCGTCGAGTTCCTTGGGATAAGAGAACATGAGAAACAGTTCCATCACATAAGGTACCACTGAGGCCAGAAACACCACCCTGTAGCTTCCCGAATAGAAAACCAGTGCCGCCGCTATGAGTGATGAAAGTGCCGAACCAAGCTGGGAAGCAGAACGGGTGTGGCCGTAGTATTCCACCTTGAGATCCTCGATTCCTTTCAGTCTCAAATACTCCAGTATCATGGCCTTATGTGTACCAGATCTGAAAGCTTCTCCGAAGGCAAAAAGCACCATGGCCAGAGCGTAGAACCAGAAAGAGGGAAAAAAATAGAATATCAGAAAGGAAATTATGTAGGAAAGAAAGGAAAATATCATCGATCTTCTACGTCCGTACGCATCGGCCACGACACCTGTGGGCACCTCGAGGATGTTGGTCGCTATCTCCCGTATTGAGAACAATGTTCCTATCTGAAGGAAGCTCATACCCATCTCCCTGAAGAAAAGAATTATGAAAGGATCGAAAAACCGAAGATTCTTCAGAAAACCGTAAGCGGAAAACTTGTAAAATTGCTTGTCTTTCGGGATCATCCCCCTCACCTCTACCCATTCAAAAGTAAGGGGTGCAACCCGCACCCCTTACCTTTCCATCATTCCAACTTTACACCACTTTTTCCGTTATCCTCACCAGCTCGATAAAGCTCTCCTTCAAACTCGCTCCTCCCACCAATCCTCCATCCACATCCTCTCTTGTTATCAGCGAGAACCAATTGTCGGGATTTATGCTTCCACCGTAGAGTATTCTGACGTCCTTCGCTTCCTCGCCGAAGAGATCACACAACAGATTCCTCACAAATTCCATGGCTTCCTGAGCTTGACACGGTGTTGCAACCACTCCCGTCCCGATGGCCCAGACAGGTTCATAAGCTATCACCAGCTTCTTGAGTTCTTCCAGTGTGAACCCTTCAAGCCCCAGCCTCAACTGTCTTTCCAGCACGTTGAAGGTGAGACCTTTTTCACGCTCGTCCAGCGTTTCTCCTATACAGAATATCGGCGTTAAACCATGTTTCAGAGCGGCCTTCAATTTTCTGTTTATCATCTCATCGCGTTCTCCAAATATGCGCCTTCTCTCGGAGTGCCCTATTATGACATACTTTACACCCAGCTCCTTCAGCATCAATGGAGATATTTCACCTGTGAAAGCTCCTGCATCCTCGTGATACGTATTCTGCGCACCCAGTTCAATCTTGCTACCCTTCAACACTTCAGAAACTCCCGGGATATCCACAAAAGGTGGACACACTACAACATCCACGGCTTCTATTCCACCTACTTCATTCACCAATTTCTGGCCGAACATCACCGCTTCGGAAGGTGTCTTGTTCATCTTCCAGTTGCCTGCCACCATGGGTTTTCTCACTTTCCTGCTGGCAATACTCGCTATTCCTGGAAGTTCCTTACCTTCGAGAAACTCCAGTGAGGCACCACCACCGGTGGAAACATGACTCATCTGTGTTTCGAGATTGAACTTCTTCACGGCAGCTGCACTGTCTCCGCCACCAACAACGGTAACCGCATTGGACAACGATGCCACCATTTCTGCCACCGCCCTGGTGCCCTCGGCGAAATCATCTATCTCGAATACACCCATGGGACCGTTCCATACCACGGTTCGTGCATCGGCCAATTTCTCCTTGAACAGCTCAACGGTTTTTGGACCTATATCCAGTCCTTTCCAACCAGCCGGGATGCCCTCGTCTATATCCACCACCTTCTTCTCAACGCCTTCTTTTATATCCTGAGCAATCACGGTATCAACGGGCAGCACCATCTCCACACCTTTTTCCTCAGCTTTCTTGAGTATGTCCAGCGCCAGATCGAGTTTGTCTTCTTCCACCAGTGAATCTCCCACGTCTTTACCAAGAGCTTTGAAAAACGTGAACATCATGGCACCACCTATCAAGATCTTATTGGCCTTCTCCAGAAGGTTAGTGATCACACCGATCTTATCGGAAACCTTCACGCCTCCCAGAATCACCACATATGGAGGTTCGGGATCGTAAGTAACCTTGCTGAGGAATTCTATTTCCTTTTCCATAAGAAACCCAGCGACACTCGGTAGATACTTCGCTACACCAACGTTCGAAGCATGTGCCCTGTGCGCCGTTCCAAACGCATCGTTAACGTGTATATCGGCCAGACTGGCCCAGAATTCCGCCAGTTTGGAATCGTTCTTGGTTTCTCCCTTCTGGAATCTGGTGTTCTCTAGCAACATCACCTGACCAGTTTCAAGCCGTTCAACAGCTTTCTTGACCTCATCACCGAAATTATCCTCAAGGAAGATGACCTCCAGACCCAGGAGTTCTTCAAGCCTTTTAGCAACGGGCTTGAGAGAATATTCAGGCTTTCTCTCACCCTTAGGCCTCCCGAGATGCGACATGAGAATGACGGCTGCTCCCTGGTCCAGGACATACTTTATCGTTGGCAAAGCTGCACGTATTCTCGTATCGTCCTGCACCACTCCTTCTTTTACAGGCACGTTGAAGTCCACTCTCATGATGACTCTCTTGTTTTCAAGTGGAGCATCCTTGACGGTGAGTTTTCCCATCTTCTTCCCTCCCCTTTCCGGTTTTGTCTTTGTAACAGTATAACATGGTTTGATCCTGACAGTGTGATTTTCATCCTTTATAGTCAGCTTATTAGCTGTGTTTTTCTTTCTCCGCTTATTTCAGGATGTATCAAAAAATCAGTAACAACAATATCAACAATCTTTCCGTGAGAACGATTGTTCTTATGGAAAGCTTCAAATCATTTAGGCTTTCTTCCTTGTTTTGACAGGATATTCCAATGGTACCACCATTGAAATCTGGGATGCACACTTTTTCGTGGCATCTTATATGCTGAGAAGTCCGGCAGGAACGAGCTCGTCTTGACGTCGTGCACATTTTTAAGAAAATATTGATACTGTACAAAACCAGATAATTTCAGGAGATATTAGTGCTATCTTCACATTTCACATTCTCAGTTCCACTCGTGTTCCTACTCCAAGCTTTGAATCGATCGTGATCTCGAACCCGAGAACTTCCGCAAGGTGCTTAGCAATGGCAAGTCCAAGGCCCGATCCCCCTCTGTTTCTCACATTGCTGGCTCGGAAGAAACGCTGAAAGATAAAAGGAAGCTCTTTTGGAGGAATGCCGATGCCTGTATCCTCCACTACAATCTTTTTGTTGTTAGCAGAAATTACAACTTTTCCACCCGTATCGGTATATTTTATGGCGTTGGAGACGATATTTCTTACAATAATACTTAAGGCTTCAGGATCTGTTTTTACTATTCCCCGAGCTTTCATCTTGACTTCCAGCTCTTTCTCCTTGATACGATCAGCATACAACTGGAGAACCTCCTGGATAACCACATAAAGCTCCACACGTTGCGAACGTGGAAGGTATTTCCCCATTTCAACCTTGGAAAGTAGTAGAAGTTCATCAACGATTCTTGCCATTTTTCCAAGATGATTCTCTATCTTTTCTATATTTTTCTCAACATCTATGCCTTCTTTCACTAAATAGAGAAGACACCCAATAGAAGTTATAGGAGTCAAAATCTCATGCGCTATAGCATCTATGAGAAACTGCTTCATCTGACTGAAGGTATCGATCGGTTTTAAGATAATATGATCTCCATAAACAAATGCTTCACATTCACCTATCTCGGTTTTTACTATCCCATTTTTAGGTATTTCAATAGCTTTACCGGCTTCAAAACCCATGTTACGAGCAGCAGCATTGAGTTCTACAATGACACCGTTTTTCACTCTGATGATTCCCGCTTCAAGGAAATCAGTCCACTTTGAGACGATATCCAACACCTCTCACCGTAATGATAGTATTAGAACCAAGCTTTCTTCTGAGATAGCTGATGTATACGTCCACCACTCTGTCAGAAACGTCTTCAAATCCCCACACGGCATCAAGTATTTCCGAACGTGAGAAGATCTTGTTCGGAGCCGAAGCGAGAAGTGAAAGGATGGAAAATTCTTTGTAAGAAAGGGGAATGGTTTTCCCATCCTTTTCAACATTCATACGGGATTTGTTAATGATAATCTTACCAATCTTCAAGACTTCCTCATAATATTGTTTCTTTCTTCTCAAAAGTGCTCGGACTCTTGCCACAACTTCACGTGGGTTGAATGGTTTTACCATGTAGTCATCCGCTCCCATTTCCAATCCGAGAATCCTATCCCTATCTGAACGTTTCGCCGTTAGTACTAAGATATACGAATCCCTGGCGGAAAGCCTTAATCTTGGGATCTCATCTATAGCATCCCCATCCGGTAGTAAAAGATCGAGAATGATCACATCGAAGCTGCCGAAATTCAACCGGTGGTACATCTCTTCTATGCTACCTGCCTCGACCACATTATAGCCTTCCATAGAAAGCATACTTGTAATGGTGTAGCGAATGTCTTCTTTATCTTCCACGACAAGAATTTTCGCCATGATATATCACCCCTTCCGTGCCTATTATTCCCCAAAAGGGTTAAGCAGGATTAAATTTCTTTAACATAAATCAACACTCTTACAATCGATCTGACGTAGATTTTCAACAGAAGTGAGTGAAGGCGAGAAAAAGTCATTCTTTCAGTGGAGGTGAGTGAAGGTGAAGAAAGCTATTCTCTCGGTTGTTTTGTGTTTCACACTTGGGCTTCTCCTGATAGCCGATACTCTCGTGATAAAAGGATCCAACACCATACTACCCATAGCCCAAAGATGGGTTGAAGCTTTCAGAAAGTACTATCCCGATCTTGTGGTGACTCTTGAAGGAGCAGGATCATCCACAGGTATCAAAGCGCTCTTTAACGGTACAGCGGATCTAGCTAACGCCAGTAGATTTCTGAAACCCTCTGAAATCGAAAAAATGCATGCGGAAAAGAAGTATTTTGTTCCTATCGTCATAGGTTACGACGGTATCGCCGTAATCGTGAACAAATCGCTTCCTATTGACGATATCAGCAGAGAAACACTCAAAAAGATCTACACTGGAAAAATCACTAAGTGGAACC
>JAGGZV010000018.1 GCA_021161835.1 Thermotogae bacterium
CTGAATCGTGATAATAGAACAACTATGGGATTACCAGGCATAAATCGAGGTATCAGCCAGTCTATGGTCACCGCAAAAATAAAAGTGAGAAGGTAAATGAGGACTTTTCGCGTGAGGTACTTTCTCACTCAAATCGCCTCCGTAGAAGAACTTTTTATAACCCCGTGCCCCGGAAGGGGCACGGGACCGCGTGATGGTGGGACCGCGATCATTCCGCCGGCGTCACATGCATGAGTACCAACGTTCCACCGAACTGCCACATACCCGGCCATGTAACCGGATAGGCGTATGGATTCTTCTCGCTGGGCCAGTTCTTCCAGTATGTGGTGTTGGCCTGGAACCAGAGACCGTTGTACCAGAGCGGTATGGCGGGCATGTCTTTCAGGAAGATTTCTTCTATCTTGGATGCGATTTCCTTTCCTTTTTCAACTTGATCCAGAGGTGTCTCGTTGAATTGTTCAACCAGTTTGGAAACTTCTGGATTTTCGTAGCGCCCGAAGTTGCCATCCCACATTTCATCCTGTACAGCGGTGAAGAGGAAGTTGAAGAGCGTCCAGACTGTTGCAGAAACGGCAGCACCGAAGTTGTTCAGAAGCATATCGAACTTTCCGTAAGCCATGTCTTCTTCGTATTTGCTGTAATCGGGGAACTTAGGTGCCACGTTTATACCGACTCTTTCAAAATCCCTGGCTATGATTTTTATTGCTTCCATCCAGTCTGTCCAGCCGTACGGAACTATTATGGTGAGCTTTATTTCCGAACCATCGGGAGCTTCCCTCCAGCCATCGCCATCCACATCCTTGTAACCTGCTTCGTCCAGAAGTGTTGCTGCCTTCTCCGGATCGTAGCTGAAGCCGTATTTTTTAACAACCTCTTCGTCGTAGTAATCCATCCAGCATGGCAGGAATCCAAGAGGATTGGCGGCCACTACCTGTCCCTGATACACCCTGTTAACAATTTCCTGGGTATTTATGGCAAAAGCAAGTGCTCTTCTGAACTTCGGATCGTCCATGGGTTTTTTCCTGGTGTTCATGAACAGAAAGACGGTATCGTTTGACAGCATGTAGGGTGGCCCATCGAACCAGGTGTGGATCACATCACCGTAGAATCTCTTCAGCGAGGCTATGTTGGGAAGGAAATCGTTGCTGATATCGAGTTCGCCTTTCATCAAAGCTCCAAGCGCCACGTTGTTGCTGAGAAATCTCATACATACAACGTATTTGGGCTTTGGTTCCAAACCGAGGAGTTTCTTACCCCACCAGTTTTCGTTTCTCTTGTAAACCATTCTGTCCTGTGTGTAGGTGTGGAAGAGGTAGGGGCCCGAACCTATGGCACCTTCGTTGGAGCCACTCAGGATCTCATCTTCGGTTTTCTTCTCCCAGATATGCTTGGGCAATATGGAAATCTGGTAGAGCTGGTAAGTCCATTCATGATATTTGGGTGTTGAGAACTTGAAGTACAGCGTGTAGTCGTCGAGTATTTCGATGGATTCCAACCATGTCCAGATGGGACTGTAATAGATACCCTCGATCTTCTTGGCCAGCTCGAAGGTGAACTTCACATCTTCAGCGGTAAGGGGTTTACCATCCTGCCACGTGAGGCCTTTGCGCAGGGTCAATCTGTAGGTCGTGGCGTTGACCCATTTACCTTCCTCGGCCAGCCACGGGATGAGTTCACCTTTGAGAGGATCGAAGGCAAAAAGTGTTTCGTAGATCAAACCTATCGTTCCGGTCACCGCAGCCCATGGCACCAGCGGGTTCCAGTTGCTTGGAGGTTCCCAGAGACCCCCTGTTTCATACAATGTTTCATTGCGTGGATATGTTTCTGCGAGCATCATGCCGGTCATAAGGAGCACGAATATTACGAGGCATGTAAACTTTTTCATAAACCTCACCTCCTAATTTAAGATAAAATGAGGATTTCCGAATTCGTTAACAATGATAGTGTGTAACATGTTTCATGTCAAATATGATGAGAGGAGTTTATAAGTGATTATCAACCATCATGGACGATTAAATCCAAATACGATCTATTTTTTGGGATACAAATTTTAAAAATAATTTATTTGTTGAATTAATATTGGAAGCAAGTACAGACCGCTTGGATAAAGACCTGGCGATCACAGCCATGAATAGGAAAATCATCGATGGGAAAATGAACCCTCGCGGGTTACCAGAGGAAGGAATAGCGATAGGCTATCAAAAGAACATACTAACTTACTTTGGGATGTAGGTGGTTTTCCTTATGTTACATCATGTTGCATGCAGCATGCAACTAAATTCAATATTTCAACTCTTCGATACCGTTATCTAGAATGTCAAGATCGAGATCGCTCGCCACATATACTCTATCGTCGTCGGAGAGGCAAACACCAAGGCCTTTCATATCCAGAGGAAGAGTTGTGCATCCAAAGATTCTGGGATTACTTCCAAGGCACGAGATCCTGAATTTAGCCTTGAGGTATGCGGGTATCACCTCTTCGAACTTCACCATATGTTTCTTGGGTTTGAGGAGTTCTATCTTTTCCGCCGAGAGAAGTAACATGGTTGCAAGCAGGTTCAGTACCTGTGCATCTGCTTCATCGAGGTTGCGCTTTTTTCGATAATAAACCGTCCCCAGGACTGAACCACACGAAGATACAACGATTTTCTCAAGTCCTTTCCTTTTTCTGCCCTCCCTGTACAATGTGAGCCCTTCTATCACGAAGTTGGTGACCTTGTCGGTGTAACCCTTCACGAACTTCACCAATTCTCTGGTATCTCTGAAGGTGTCGAAGTCCAGCATATGACTTATGAGAAAGTTGAGCTCCTTGTTTATCTTGTCGATGTAGTCTCTCTGAGCTTTTATTTTTTCTAAATACTCTATATTTCTGAACGCTCTTTCTATATCGGATGGAAGCATCTTCAAGAGCGCCATCTTTATCCTGGTGGTCAGATAATCTTCCACGATACTTTCACCGACGACAAGCAGTATATCGCTACTCTCACCCTTGATTTCAAAGGTGTAATATCCCATCTTCACATCGCGGGAATCTTTCAATTTGTCGGGTACTTCCACTCTTTCCACCGTCACGATTTCTTTCAGATAGTATCCTTTCAACCCCTTGATATAAAGGGCGGTGAACTTCGCCTGGAACATCTCGCGTACAGCATCCACGACATTTTTGTAGAATTCTTCTCTTGTTTTCGATCCCAGCACTTTCATTGAAAAGTTCGACAGCAATTCCAGGGCAAATGTATGTTGTATCACCATGCGTTCCAGTTCTATCTTTTCCTGCCTTTCGGCAAGCAGTTCCCGGGCTTTCTGGAGTATCGAAAAAACTGTTGACAACACTATTATCTCTTCATCTTTGAAACCTTCCTGTCTGTATACCAGGAAGAGATACTGGAATCCTCCTTCATCTGTAACGGAAAAACACTCGAAAATTCGCCCATGTGTTTTCATGGTGCTACGACGCAGGATGTTTAACTTTAGAACGTCCGGGAATTCGCTGGATCTTCTCGATTGAAGCAACTTGAACTCTTTCTCGTTTCTCTCGTACACGGCTACGGCACATGAAAACAGCTCGCTTATGTGATCCAAGAGGAAAGTGTTCATTATTTCCATGGGGATGGGTTCTATGATTGAAGTTACAAGCCCCCCGAGACCTTTCAGTTCGCGTACAATTTTCATCTGGCACTCCAGCAGTCTATCGAGTTTTTTCAGGCTCTCCGATTTTTCTATAAGACCTTTGAGCAGCGATTCTAGATTTCTGTACTTAGCTTGTTCTCTCACTATCAGACATACACCACCGTCTTGATACAGACATCTTCCTCCATAACGTTCCAGCAAATCGCTCAGATCTTCGAATTCTTTCTCCTCTACGTGGAAGTTGTGGGTCGTCACAACGCTCCAATTGTTTCCTTTCTTTCGCAACAATACGGCGGGGGTGAAAGTTTCAACCAGTACTTCATCGAATCGGGATGTCCCCATGGTTTCTATCAATCTGTCCAGCTTTCTCATTCTCTTACCACCCTCGCTTCCTGCGGGTCATAGTAAAATATCCCGCTCTTACTCTCATCTATGTAAACACTACCGTCTTTTATGGAGAGCTTCAGATCACGCGCTTTTTCCGAGATGAAAAGCATGCCCTCGCCTCGTATTTTAGTTATAACCCGTTTGAGCTCGTTTATCTGTTCGGAGATGCTTTCAAAGTCTTCCAGCATGTTCTTGTAGGAAACCACAAGTTCTTTAAGGGTTTCGTTTTCTTCTTCTTCCTCTTTTCTGGCCTGCAACTTGCGTATCTCGAAAGCCATTTTTTTGAGCTGTGATTCCATGTTGACTTTAATGAGGTTCAATTCCTTGAGGCGTTCAAAGATTTTTATCCTGTCGAACCCTTCTATCGTTATCGTTTTCTTTTTTCCCACTATTTCTTTAGCGTGTACGGAGTATCCCGCATCCAGAGAAACGTTGTCGAGTTTTCCTCTTTTGCCGTTGACGAAAACGGATTTCTTGCATCTGATATCACTGTTGAGTATGTATTCACTGACGGAGACGTTGCCCTCTGCTTCGACAACGGCATCCTGAACGAACTTGGCGTAGAAATCTTTTCCACACTTTATCACCGTTTTTCCCTTCCCCATTACACCGAGCTTCACCGAGACAGATCCTCCCGCTTCGATGTGAACGTTGGATTCAATCCCACCATGGATCATTATGTCTGCCTGACTCTTTACGGTGAAGCCACTGCGTACCCAGCCGCGTATTTCCACGTTTATATTGGCGTCTATGTTCCCCACTTTGAAATCCACATCTCCATTTATCACCAGTACTGGTTCTATATAAAGCCTGTTGCCCTCTTTCTTTATTATTCCACTCATCGTGGCGACCACCCGTCTATCATCGAGCTCCAGGCCTCTACCAAGCACCAGCGTGGCTGCTCTGGGCTTTGGAGGAGGTATCTTTTTACCCGTTACGGTGGTCCCTTCGACGCCGGGCTCCGGCGGGTGAACAATGGCCACAACATCACCCTCGTTCACGAAGGTGAATATGTCGAGACTTCTGTAGTCGACCTTTCCATCATGTTCCAGAGGTTTGGGGGCTTTCTCCAACTCCACCAGGTATTCCACGCATCCGTTTTTACCCAGGATCGGTGGTGTCCCCTCGGCAGCCACGAATTCCTGTTGTCCTTCACGCAATGCGTTAACTATTGCGTCGAGTTTTACGCCATGAACTATCCCCTTCCTCTGCAATTCTTCGAGTATTTCTTCCAATTTGGGTTTTCCGGATATCCTGACCCTGGCTTCCATTTCGTTTGGTGATACAATGACGGTTATGGGTTCGTGCTTCAATTCTATGAATATCTCTTCCTTGGTTGGATCTTTCAAAAAATCAAGTATCATCCTTTCGGGTAGATCTCGGTATTTTCTCATCAGATCGATTATCTGCTTCATTTCCACTTTTATATCTGAAATCCCCCGTTTCAAAAGTTTTATTCCTCTGGCCTCTTCCTCTATAACCAGCAAACCTTTCACTCCCCTGCATTCATGAGGTTGTGAACTTTTTCGTAACAGTAATCTCATTTATTTGTTAGTTAGTATAACATAAATACAGGATTATTCGTGTTACGAATTTTCGATATTGTAATACAAAAGGCCACCCATACGGGTGGCCTATCAGCGTTAGTATTGTATTTATGCGACTCCCAGATAAGCCTTTTTGACCTCTTCATTCTGAAGTAGTTCATCCGTGGGGCCTTCCAGCACGATCTTTCCTGTTTCCAGAACGTAACCATAGTGGGCTGTTTTCAACGCACCCATGGCGTTCTGTTCCACAAGCAATATGGTAGTACCTTCACCATTTATCTTCTTTATAACATCGAACACTTCCATGACCAGGAGAGGGGCAAGTCCAAGTGAAGGTTCATCCATCATGAGAAGTTTCGGCCTGCTCATGAGCGCACGACTTATAGCCAGCATCTGTTGTTCTCCACCTGAAAGCGTTCCACCAAGTTGTGTTAACCGTTCTTTCAGGCGGGGAAAGAGTTGAAAGACCCATTCAAGGTCTTCCTGAATTCCTTCCCTATCCTTGCGTGTGTACGCCCCCATCATCAGGTTTTCGTAAACGGTGAGGTTTGGAAATATTCTTCTGCCCTCTGGAACCATGGCGATACCCATCTGCGTTACAGTATGAGGTGGTTTGTTGGTTATATCTTCGCCCATGAACTTTATTCTTCCACTCCGTGCCTTCACAAGCCCTGCTATGGTGGTGAGTGTGGTGGTCTTGCCGGCGCCATTGGCACCTATTAGGGTTATTATGGCCCCTTTGGGAACTTTCAGACTTATTCCTTTCAGTGCGTGAATCGCCCCATAATACACGTGTAGATCCTCAACTTCCAGCATCAGTTCTTCACGAGACATGTTCCCACTCCCCTAAATACGCTTCTATAACTTTGGGATTTGATTGTACCTCTGATGCTGTTCCTTCGGCGATTATCTTTCCATAGTCCAGGACTATTATCCTCTCGCATATTCCCATCACAACCTTCATGTCGTGTTCTATGAGTAGAACGGTGACATTGAATTCATCGCGTATTCTCGTTATGAATCTCATCAGCTCTTCTGTTTCCTGTGGATTCATTCCCGCAGCCGGTTCATCAAGAAGTATCAGCTGGGGATCAGTGGCCAGGGCGCGGGCTATCTCCAGTTTTCTCTGCATACCGTATGGCAGTGAAGAAGCCAGTTCATTCTTGTACTCCAGCAGTTCCACCTTTTCCAGTAGTTCTTCCGCTTCTTTGAGCATATCCTTTTCGAGTTTCATGTAACCTGGTGTTTTGAGTATGGCCTTACCCAGCCACATTGAGCCGAACCCTTTTTTCTCGAATCCGTGCTTTTCCAGAAATTTATCTGCGTCTTTGTTCGTTATGCTGTGGTGCTGGGCGACGAGCACGTTTTCCAGAACCGTTAGATTGTAGAACAGTCGTATATTCTGGAAAGTTCTGGATATGCCGAGATGAGTTATCACGTGGGGTTTCAACCCCGTTATATCCATACCCCTGAAGTACACTCGACCGGATGTGGGGGTATATATTCCAGTTATAACATTGAACACGGTGGTTTTCCCCGCACCGTTTGGTCCTATCAACCCAAGGAGTTCACCGGGTCTCACACCGTTGTAAAAATCGTCAACTGCTACCAATCCTCCGAAACGCATGGTCACATGTTCCAGAAACAGTAGATAATCCTCCTTTCTTTTGCTCTCCAAGGGTCATCCCTCCTTCCTTCGGGGCCGGAGGCGCAGGATCCAGTTGTAGAGTTTGTCCCATGTTAGTTCTTCCATACCCATGATTCCTCTTCTCCACACCAGCATGGTTATTATGAAGAGCAGTGAGAATATGACCATTCTCATCCCCGGAATTCCGTGTATGGTCCATTTACCTATATGCATTGTTCCTTCAACGAACCTCAACCATTCCGAGAGTATGGCGAAGAGTGCTGCTCCTATTATGGCACCTGTTATGCTTCCCAGGCCACCAAGGACAATCATTATCAGCAGGTAGAACGTCAGCATGACCCCGATGGTGGTCGGTCGTGGATCGATCGTCGTGAGGAGGTGAGCGTAGAGCGATCCACCCACGCCGGCGAAGAAACCCGAGATCACGAAGGCCATGAGCTGATGTTTGAAAACGTTTATACCCATTGCCTCGGCCGCTATCGCATCATCCCGTATAGCTTTTAAAGCTCTCCCGAACGAGCTGTAGGTTAGGCTCGTTATTACCACCACGGTTATGAAGAGCCAGCCCCATGTCCACCATATGTTGGAGTACTCGGGCAGCCCTTTCAATCCCAGCGCCCCGTTGGTAACACTCTGCATGTTCAGAGCCATGATTCTTATTATCTCGCTGAATCCCAGAGTCGCTATTGCCAGGTAGTCTCCCGTCAATCTCAAGGAGGGGTATCCTATGAGGAAGGCGAACAATGCGGCCATCACACCTGCTGCCAGGGTTGCGGTGAAGAAATCCGTCTGTATAACGTTCAGAGGCCATATCAACGGTTCGAGAATGTAGCTCATCTCCTTCTGCATGGGACTCATGGTCAAAAGTGCGGAAGTGTAGGCTCCTATCGCCACGAAACCGGCATGTCCAAGTGAGAACAATCCTGTAATACCGTTTATGAAAGTATAACTCACAGCCATGACCCCGAAGACTGCTATGAGACGCAGAATTCTTATGGCGTATGTATCCAGTGTCTTCGAGGCCACGTAGAGCAGAAGGATCGACAGGGCTATCAGACCGAGGGTAAGATAAACTTTGGTGGAGGTTTTCAATCTTCTTTCCATGGCTATCACACCTTCACCGTCAGTTTTTTACCCATTATTCCGGTGGGTTTGAACATGAGGATCAATATGAGGATGACGAATGCGAAGACATCCCGGTATCCTGCCAGCTGAGGGAAGAAGCCCACGATCATTATTTCCATCATGCCGAGTATGAATCCCCCCAGCATCGCACCCTGTATCGAGCCGATTCCTCCAAACACCGCGGCTATGAAAGCTTTTAAACCTGGCATAAATCCCATGTACGGATTGATCTGAGGGTATCTCATTGCCCATATGATCCCTCCAGCACCTGCGAGGGCGGAACCTAGTGCGAAAGTGAAACCTATGATGTTGTCGATGTTGGCGCCCATGAGCGCTGTGGTTGGGATATCGGTGGCTATGGCTCTCATCGCCATTCCTATCTTCGTTTTGTACACTATCCACAGCAGAAGCGCCAGAAGAGCCACGGTCGTTGCCAGAGCGAAGAAGGTGAGCACCTGTATCCTGGCTCCGAAAACCACGACGACTTTTTTCAGGAATCTGGGAGTGATGCTGAGGAAGGATTTTGGAATCCCTCCGAATACCACAACCGCAAAACTTTCGAGGAAGAAGGACATACCTATGGCCGTTATGAGTGCGGAGATTCTAGGGGACTCTCTCAGGGGTTTGTACGCAACCCTGTCGATCAGAAATCCTAGTCCCGCGCTCCCCAATATCGCAACAACAACGGAAATGTACCACGGCATGGACATGAGTGTCACACCGTAGAATGCCAGGTATGCTCCTATCATCAATACATCGCCGTGTGCGAAGTTTATGAGTCTGAGAATGCCATAGACCATGGTATAACCTATGGCTATGAGGGCGTAAAGACCTCCCAGTGTCAAACCGTTGAAGAGATTCTGAAGAAATATTGTCCCCGACAAAGGGTTCACCTCCACTCCCGTTTTCTATTTAGAAAATTGGAACATATGTTACAAATACGTTTTCTGTTTTAAAACCACAAACACCAGAAAGTGGAATTTTTCCCGCTTCACCCTCACACTATGTGAAATTGTTGAACAAATTACACGAATAGTTTACCACAACAAAATCATAGGTCAAATTCTCTGGCGATAACCTCGAGAGCTTTTCTGGCCTTACTTTTAGGCACCAGACATGAGATTTTTATTTCGGAGGTGGTAACGGTTTTGAACTCTATTTTCGCTCTCTCGAGCGCGTTGAAAAACCGTGATGCGACACCGAAACTAGATCGCATACCGACGCCCACCACCGAGATCTTGGCTACCGAAGGATCCACCAGCATTTCCCAACCGTCTTCGTTTGTAAGAATCTCTTCAAGGATCTTTGCCACGTCTTTCACCGACTCATCCGTAACCGTAAAGGAAAGATGGAATCCATTTTGTGCTTCCACCACAGAGATCATATCGACGTTCAATCCTTTTCTGGAAAGACCGTCGAATATCTTCACGATACTGCTCCTCGCTGGCAGGTTCGTCACGGTTATCTCACATTGTCTCTCATCCATTGTTGCGCCTGTTACAACGGGTTGTTCCAGCCATTCCGGTAGTTTCTCCACCACGTATGTCCCCCTTTCTTCGGTGAAAGAGGATGCGCAGTACAGAACCACGCCGTACTTTTTTGCCAGTTCCACCGATCGTGAGTGAAGCACTCTGGCACCAAGTGAAGCCAGCTCCAGCATTTCATCGTATGTAATATATTCGAGTTTCTTTGCCAATGGATATATTCGGGGATCACAGCTATATATGCCCGCCACATCGCTGTATATCTCGCATGTACAACCTAGCTTGGCCGCTATGGCAACTGCAGAAGTGTCGGACCCTCCCCGGCCAAGTGTCGTCAGAAAACCCTCGGGAGTAACGCCCTGAAAACCTGTTACCACTACGACATCGTACTTTTCGAGGTTCTCCATGAGATTTTCGACGTTTATATCCATGATTCTGGCGTTGAAGTGATGGGGCGTTGTCATTATCCCGAGCTGGAAAGCGTTCATTGAGCGTGCTTCAACATCCATATCCAGAAGGGCCATGGCCAGCAGTGCGGCCGAAATCTGCTCCCCTGCCACCAGCAGACTATCCAGTTCACGAGGGTGAGGAGAGGAGGTGAGCTGTTTTGCCAGTGTCAACAGTTCGTCTGTGGTTTTACCCATGGCAGAAACTACTACCACCACTTTGTTCCTATCGTTTACCTTTTTCATGATTCGATTCGCGACGTTTCTTATTCTTTCAACATTTGCCACGGACGATCCACCGTATTTTTGCACGATCACTTTCAATATCATCACCTCAGTTTTCTCAGATCATCCACTATTTGTGTTTTTGTACGTGTCCTATCATCCACCTTTTTTATAACCCTGGCGGGTACCCCAGCTACTATGGTGTTTGGTGGTACTTCCTCCAGAACCACCGCTCCTGCTGCCACCACTGCTCCCTTTCCCACCTTCACGCCTTCCAGTATTACGGCATTCGCTCCCACCATGACGTTGTCCTCGATGATCACAGGGATGGCGCTCGGTGGTTCTATGACCCCTGCTATCACCGCTCCCGCACCTATATGGCAGTTTTTGCCTATGATGGCTCGTCCCCCGATCACCGCGTTCATATCCACCATGGTTCCTTCACCTATGACCGCTCCAACGTTTATCACCGCTCCCATCATTATGACAGCGTTGTCTCCTATTTCCACCATGTCCCTTATTATGGCCCCCGGTTCTATACGCGCATTGTATTTGGTGAGATCGGCAAGGGGCAGGGCGGAATTGCGTGCTCGGACATCGAGATGGTATTCTTCTATTCTGCTTTCGTTGGTTCTTATGAAATCGATGACGTCTGCGTAATCACCCACGAGCACGGCGAATTCTTCGTTACCTATGAATTTCACTTTTTCCGGTCTATCGATGCCATCGAATTTTCCACTCACGTATGCCACGACCGGCGTCCTCTTTCTGGCGTTTTTTATCATCTTGATTATTTCAAACGCGTCCACCAAACAGCACCTCCTCGAAGTCGTAAAGGCGTGGTCCGGCATTGAGAACGAATTCCGCCGCCTTCAACGCTCCAAGTGCAAACGCTCTCCTAGAAATGGCTCTGTGGTGAAACTCCAGCACCTCACCATCGTTGGCAAAGAATACGTGATGATCGCCGGGAACCCCTCCGATTCTCAGCGAATGTTTCGGGGATTCGCGCTTTAGTTCTTCACCCAGCTTTATCGCAGTACCAGATGGAGCATCTTTTTTGTATCTATGATGTATTTCAACTATTTCCACATCCCAGTCTTGCATGTAGCTGGCGTATTCACGTAGTATTCTTCGAAGCACCGTTATACCCATGGAAAAATTGTAGCTTTGAACAACCGGTACTTTCTTTGCCAGTTCTTTCAGCATTTCGAAGTGTTGATTTTTAAGCCCTGTGGTGCCTATGACGAGAGGAAGCTCATTGCTTTTACAAAATTCCACGGTACGGACCAGAGCAGAAGGTTGTGAGAAATCTACCACCACTTCCGGAAGCTCCAGTAGTTCTTCTCCATTTATATCCATTTTGAAGGTTAAGGTGTGTCCCGCCCTCTCAAAAACAGAGATTATTTCCTGTCCCATCCTTCCGGAGTATCCGACCAGCCCGAATTTCATGGCAATATCCCCGCCTTATTCAACGCTTCATCCACGGCCTTCATGGCGTTTTCAGAAGCTTTTACCAGTGGTAACCTGAGTTCGTTTTCACAGTATCCCAGTTTCGAGACGGCGTATTTCACCGGTATGGGATTGGTTTCCACGAAGAGAGCTTTCATCAACGGGAACAGCCTCAGGTGCAGTTCACGGGCTCCTGAAAGATCGCCATTTGCGATTTTCTCACACATCTGTTGTGTTTCACGTGGCGCAACGTTGGAGAGCACCGATACCACCCCGGATCCACCGCTGCACATTACGTGGAATGCCTGATCATCGTTGCCTGACCACACATGGAAATCCTCACGCACGTCTTTCAGCTTCAGTATGAGCATATCGATCTGTGCCATGTTTCCCGATGCTTCTTTTATACCTATGATGTTTTTAAAATCCCGTGCGAGTCTCACCACCGTTTCTGGAAGTATGTTCACGCCCGTTCTGGACGGGACGTTGTAGATTATTATTGGTATGCTCGTGGATTTCGCTATGGCAGCATAGTGTTGATACAACCCTTCCTGTACTGGCTTGTTGTAGTAAGGAGTAACAACCAGGGCGCAGTCCGCTCCCAATTCCTCCGCCTGTTTGGTCATGTGGATCGTTTTTTCGGTGGAGTTGGTGCCTGTACCTACCACCACTGGTACCCTCTTTCTGACTTTCTCAACAGCGAATCGGATGATTTCCTCCCTTTCTTCCATGGAGATGGAAGGAGCTTCACCTGTCGTTCCTAGGAAGAGTAACCCTTTCACGCCACTTGCAATCTGCCATTCGATTAACCTTTCGTAACTTTCATAATCGATGGAGCCGTTTTTGAAAGGTGTGACCAGCGCGGTCATCACACCTTCTTCCATTCTTTCACACCTCCTCCAAGATATACTCTTTCATCTTTGAAGTAGACCTTCAGTATTCCTCCAGGTGATGCAATGTTCACATTGCAAACGTTATGAGCCAAAAATCGCCTGTAAACAAAGGCTACAGCAACTGTGCCACTACCGCAGGCCCTGGTTTCTCTTTCTACCCCTCTTTCATAGGTTCTGATCTTCAACGTGCACATATTTTCGACTTTGTATACATTGACATTGGCATCGTATCTGTATCTGAGAGGTCTGGCGAATTCCGCGAAGTTCAGTGTATCCACTTCCCCCATTTCGATGACCAGGTGAGGTACTCCCACTTCCACAAGGTATCCTCGTTGTCCATTTATGTTCACTTCTTTCTTCATCAAAGGTGTGGGCATTTCCACCAGTACGGTGCCGTCGTCTAGGATTTCGCCATGCAGGATACCTGCATCAGTTTTGAAGGTAACTTCCTTCAATCCCCTCGTTTTATGCAGAAACCAGAGAAATGCTCTGGCTCCATTGCCGCAGAACGCCGCTCTACTTCCATCGCAATTGAAATACACCATTTTAGGGATCTCTTCAGTATTCTCCACGAAGATAACCCCATCGAGTTCAGCCACGTTCTTCAACACGAACTCTCTCTTTTCCTGCTCGGAAAGTGCTTCCGTTTCAACCACCACGAAGGTGTTGCCCGTTGCGGATAATCTTTCCATTTTCATCCTTTCATCTCCATGTGCATTTTGAGTATTCTCACGGCGTTGGTAGCTGCTCCGACACGTACGTTGTCCGCAACGTTCCAGAACATGAAAACGTTCGATTTCACGACTCTCAATCTGGAGATGTACACCAGATCGGACCCTGCCACTTCAAGCGGTGTGATGATTTCATCTTTCACGACCACATCTTCGGCCTTTTGAAGCACTTTCTTCAGATTTTCTTCACTCTCGAAAGGTTTCCTGGTTTCAACGTATATGCTTTCGGAGTGTCCGTATATCACGGGCACCCGAACGGTGGTGGGAAAGACTTCAATGGATGGATCGTCAAGTATTTTGCGCGTTTCGTTTATCATCTTCCATTCTTCGGTGCTGAATCCCTCCTTGATCTCTCCTATCAATGGGATTACATTCAGGTGTATCTTCCTGGGAAAATGGATCGTTTCCTCCTGTCCATCGATCTGGGCCATGAGCTCGTTTATGCCTTTTCTTCCTGCTCCTGAAACCGACTGGAAGGTAGTTACCACTATCTTCGATATTCCGAACTCTCTATGTACGGTGTAGAGCGAGAGAACCATCTGTATGGTGGAGCAGTTGGGATTGGCTATTATTCCTCTGTAACCTTTCAAAATATCTCCATTTATTTCGGGAACGACAAGGGGTATCTCTGGATCCATACGGAATGCAGACGAATTGTCAACGACGGTGGTGCCAACAGAGGCTGCTATGGGTGCGAAGTGTCTGGACACACTGGCACCGGCGGAAAAGAGCAGATAATCGAATCTTTCTTTCATCGCTTCTTCTGTGAGTTCACGCACCACCAATTCCATGTTTCCGAAGCTGTTTTTTACCGGCTGACCTTCTGGAAGCGAACAGGTGCAATTCGTCGAATCTCACGTTCATTTCTTTCAACACCTTCAACATCGTGCGGCCCACTTCACCGGTGGCACCGACCACGCCCAGTTTCAATGTCATCACCCCTGTTTAAGAGAGCGTGCGTATATGGTTATGATATCGTTTTTTGTGAAAATACCTGGTGTTCTTTTAACGTGAGAGGCTTTCAAAACAACATCCGCCCATGAGGCCAATTCTTTTTCGGTTGCCGTTACATCGGTTCCATATATCCCGACTCTTTCCAGGAATTCTCCCAGTTTTTCTTCACTTTCAAAAGGCCCCAGTGCTTTCTCAACCACTTCCGGTGCAAATTTTCTTATGTGTTTGAGCGTTTCCACCATTATCAAACCATTGGCTGTGCCATGTTTTAGGCCTTTGAATGTTGTCAGATGGTATCCCATGGCGTGAATCACGGTGGTGCTCGTCTGCGCTATCACCATACCGGCGAGCGTTGATGCGAGCATCAGTTTGGAGCGAAATTCCAGATTATCCGATTCGTCGAGGGTTCTGGGAAGATACTCATGGATCAATTCCACAGCT
The DNA here is from genome assembly GCA_021161835.1 of Thermotogae bacterium. GTDB lineage: Bacteria > Thermotogota > Thermotogae > UBA12178 > UBA12178 > JAGGZV01. Next base: position 14,961 of record JAGGZV010000018.1, read on the forward strand.
TTCTGGGCCAGTGTGTCCGATAGAGGCGTGGAGTGGGAGGACAGAATACCTTCCATTGCATGTGACAAAGCGTCCACAGCGGTGGCCGTCGTGAGTTCATGCGGCATCGTGAGCGTATATCGAGGATCCACGAAGGCATGTTTGGGAAAGTTCAGAGGTGAAGCAAAACCTCCCTTTCTACCTTCATGGGATGTCAACACAGAATACTGCGTTACTTCGCTACCTGTTCCCGCGGTGGTAGGAACGGCTATGATGGGAAGGGCGTGGGAGTAATTGGAACTGTCGTACAACTCCTCGGGTTTCAGGGATTCGTTCACCGCCAGTATCGCCACGGCTTTCGCGGTGTCCAGAGGACTTCCTCCACCCACACCTATCACCACATCTGCACCGACTCGTCTACACTCCTCTGCAGCATTCTCCACCAGACTGAAGGTGGGATTCTCTTCCACTTCGTCGAAAATGTGTACTTTCAGGTCGAGTTCTTTCAGTATATCTAGAAGATCGTCCAGAGAACTGTTGCGTTTGGATGAGCTCTTTCCGGTAACCACGAATGCGTTTTTTCCGTATACCGCTATAACCCCTGCTTCGCGTTTGAGGACCCTTTCTCCGAAATGAACCTTGGTGGGCATGTAGAAAGACCACTCTCTCATGGAATCATCTTCCCTCCTGAGAAGTTTCCGATTTTTCGCTATTTTATCATTTAAAAAAGACGAACCCCCCGTGAGGGGGGTAACGACATCGGATTATTTGAACATCCCGAATTTCATATTCCCATGATGGCAATTACATCCAGACGTGGAGCAAATGGGGTCACCACGGGATCAGTGTCCCAGGGTTCTTTGGAAATCCATGACAGTTTCACAATACATGCCAGCAGATGCAGATCCAGACCTATCGTGAACGTTTTTTCGTAGCAACCGTTGGAATGGTAAGTGTATTCGAAGCTCATCGGCAAAATGTCAAAGGAAAGCCCGGTGCTCATTCCAATGTTCCAAACATCTCTGGTATCGTATGATCCTCGAAATCCAAAGCTGAGTATACCCAAACGCTTGAAGAAGAAAGCTTCCACCGCCATGGGTAGTGAGAGATCTTCAGGGGCTATCCGTTTGAAACTTTCCGTACTTACCTGCGTGGAAGATGGTTCCGTGTTCGCAAGGTCGGAGAGATCCACTTCGAATCCCATACTTTCATCCTGTTGCAGGACATATTCCACTTTCGCAGGCACAAGAGTCAGATTTTTCAAAGCGATTCCAAACACAGGATATTCTTCACCGTATACGAATCCCAGATCCATTTTGAAACCCATATTCTCCGTTTCAAAGGGATCGAAATCACCGGAATCCATCATTTGATCCAAATCGTAGGAAGAGTATATCTCGGTGTGTACGGTTGTGGTCGCCTTGATGGTGGTGGGTTCAAATTGTGAGTTGTACGAAATCCCGATATCGGAATTTCTCAAATCCGCCAGTATGGCATACATGGCCAGGTTCACACCCCAACTCATCTTACCCGATTTTCCACTTATACCGAATCCTGCTTCATCCCACACAATTCCCTGTATCGAACCTTCAAAATTGTAATAGCCTATGTCAACACCCTTCACCAGCGTTTCCATCATCTCATATGGTAGGTTCATCTTGACCGCTCCGCGTATGCCACCATTCAACGTTATCCGCAATCCCAGCAGATTCAAATTGAAGAAGCCCGTTGCTGAAACTTTGGGAGCAAGGACGAAATCTTCTCCTTTCAACACTTCCAGCTTCATGTCGTCTATGAGTATCGGTAAACCATCCAGATAGTTGTTCCAATCCTGGACACTGAAGAAATTCTGTAAAAGAGCCCCGTCCAGATCCATGCCTGTGGAGATCACGGATCTGCGATCGTAGGCAAGCAGCGCGGGATTGTCGCCGAATGACTGCAGTGTGAAAGCAAAGAACCAGCTCGACAGAAGGAGAAAGATCAAAACAGGTATTTTTCTCATCTTCCATCACCACCTTCCGAACCCACAGGGATCAATATCGAGAAATCGATATCTGACCATAGTCTGATGTCTATTTTTCCTTCACCGGTTATAACGTAGGTACCTTTCGGCAGGAATATCCTGTATTCCACAGGCAGGGTTTTCGTCCTGATCATCTCGTCTATAATGTCTATTGTTATGTCGAATCCGAAGGATACGTCCGTTGCGAACACATTGTAAATCACCGGTTTATCGAAAGCCAGGAGATCCACTCCCAGTTTTATTCCGGTGGTGTTGGTTCCTTCCATACCGATGTGCACGTTTTCAAGATATTCCAGATACGTTGCGATATCCGTCAGGTCCAGCGATGTGGAGTCTGCCAGAATGTTGGCCGTGGAGTTCAGCGTGAAGGAGGCCGGTATCTCCACGTTGATGGAGAACCTGGGTATTGCATCCATGGTGAGCGTGGCAGTGTTCAGGTTCAGGGTGGCTTCAACGCTCAAATCCGCCGGGAGAGTTGTAAGAATATCTCTCATCATGTTGGTGAAGTCAAACAGGGTGGCATCTCTGGTCAGAGTGTAGGTTGCTTCTCCATCTTCCCATATCAATCTGGCTTCTATACTGACATCATACGATGGGTCTCCCAGATCGAGGCCGAACCATCCTCTGAGTCCGGACATATTCTGCCAATCCACGGCACGCACCAGGGAAGCCAGAGGACTCTCATCCACGATTTTCTCGAGATTCAGGGAATCCAGTATCCTCATTGAGGTGGAAAGATTGGACACGACGATCTCACCTATGGATATGTCCTGCAAGCTGGTCGTTGCGGAAAATCCCATGATTTGTCCCACAGCCACATCTTTGAAGGTGAGATATTTTCCATCGTATCCTTGTGGAGATGCCGCTACCGTGATGGTTATCTTTCCGGTGCTCAGATCTACCTTCTTGTTCGCAAGGTCCACCTCCACGGTGGTTGCCGCATTGGCAAGGAAGGTACCTGTTGCGTCAAGGTTCATCTGTGGGCTGGTTATCTTCCAGTTGATGCCCAGAGGCATGGTGTTCCGATATTCTATCTTCAATTTACCACTTTTCAGCGTGAAGCTCTTCACCATGTCTGCCGGTATATCCATTTCTATCGTCTGATCTATGTTGAGCTCGGTGCTCTGAATGGTCAGGGTGGCGAAAACCAGATTTTCCATGGATACTCCTATGGCTATATTGCTTCCAAGAATTCCCCCAGCCAGATCCATCTTGAGTTTGGTCATGGTCAGCGTGGCAGGCAGACTCAATCCCGTGAGATCACACTCCAGATTACCGTTATTCGTGGCCAGATTTTGTTGATGGTTTTCCGCATCCCTGATGTATCCTTCAACGTAGAGGAAGGTGGCATCCTTGGTGCTCAGTACCACCTTTCCGCTCTTTATGTCAGCTTCCACAACGCCGGGTGGCAGATCCAGTCTCTGTTCGACGAGGGTGTTGAGTGAAAGTCTCCGGATGTTGATCTTCGTGTTGACGTTCAGAGTTGGGGAGGAGGTGAAATCCACACTGGCATCTGTACCGGTAGCATAGATCTCGTACTTCATCGTCAGGTTCTTGGAAGGATCCCAGATATAATCGTGCAGCTCCAGCGTTCCCACCGAATCACCCGAGAATGTGGTGCTCGCAATTTCCGTAAGTCCCTCGTACAGCGTTACGGTGGCTTTTCGAAGCGAAACGTTCACCCAA
>JAGGZV010000003.1 GCA_021161835.1 Thermotogae bacterium
TGGAAGCGACGGAGGGGTTTACACAAAAAGAGGCAGAGGAAGAATACGTTCAGGAAGGGACAGCGTTTTTGAAACTCAAGCCTGCGAACGATCTTGCGAAAGGAGCGAAGGTATACATAGACGGAAAGTACGCTGGGGAGATAGGAGGAGAGCTATTTGTGAAAGAGATCCCTGCAGGAAAGCATGAAATATTGATAACGAGTGAGAAGATAGAGGACATAAAGCTCGATGTGGAAGTGGGCGAATATGAGGCATATGAGAAAACTATCAGAGGCAAACCGGCAACGAGGGTGGTAAAGATCATCACGGAACCTGTCGGTGCAAAGGTTTACAGAAACGGGGAATATGTCGACATGTCACCCACGTTCCTCAAATTGGAAGTTGGAAAGACCTACAGAATAAGACTTGAAAAAGAAGGATATGAAACGAGAGAAATCAGCATATACATCCCGAAAAAAGGCCCGGTGGTTGAGAAGAAGTATGAACTGGAAGCGAAGAAAAGCGTGCTCAGGGTCAATACGACCCCTCAAGGTGCGAAAGTCTACCTGAACGGCAGCTACGTTGGCCTGACTCCCTTGAAGCTTTCAAAACCAGCTGAGCCTATAAAAGGAACCATAGAAATTGTGAAGCAAGGATACGCAAAAGAAGAGCTCGAAGTTCACATAACTCCTGGAGAGGAGAAGAGTATAGACATCAAACTAAAGCGGGTGGTGACTCTGGATATAAGAACGACTCCATCTGGTGCGGAGGTTTATCTCAACGGCAAGTACATAGGAACGACGCCGCTTTATAAGGAGGTAGTGTTGAAGGGAAGCGGGAAGCTGGTGATAAAAAAGGCGGGGTATGAAGCTCTGGAGAAAGAGGTATTCTCCTGGGATAACCGCATAGTGATAAGCGTTGCCTTGAAGAAATTGCCAACCCCTTCCATCATCTGGCAAAAGTGCCTTGGAGGGAGCGGGGGTGATTGGGCTTGGTCAGTATCCGTCACGCCAGATGGAGGTTACATTGTAGCTGGGACTACACACTCAAACGATGGGGACGTGAGGAGGAATCATGGAGGAGGAGATTTCTGGGTGGTGAAACTTGACAGGAATGGGAACATAGTCTGGCAGAGAGCACTTGGAGGGAGCAGGGATGATGAAGCCTACTCAGTAGCTGTGACGCCAGATGGAGGATACATCGTCGCTGGGTATACGGAATCAAACGACGGGGACGTGAAGGGGAATCATGGAGGAGGAGATTTCTGGGTGGTGAAACTTGACAGGAATGGGAACATAGTCTGGCAGAGAGCACTTGGAGGGAGCAGAGGTGATGTAGCCTTATCAGTATCCGTCACGCCGGATGGAGGTTACATTGTAGCTGGGATTACACGCTCAAACGATGGGGACGTGAGGGGGAATCATGGAGAAGGAGACTTTTGGGTGGTGAAACTTGACAGGAATGGGAACATAGTCTGGCAGAGAGCACTTGGAGGAGGCTGGAATGATGTAGCTTACTCAGTATCCGTCACGCCAGATGGAGGATGCATCGTAGCTGGGTACACGTGGTCAATTGACGGGGACGTGAGGGGGAATCATGGAGGAGGAGATTTCTGGGTGGTGAAACTTGACAGGAATGGGAACATAGTCTGGCAGAGAGCACTTGGAGGGAGCTTGGAGGATTGGGTCTACTCAGTAACCGTGACGCCGGATGGAGGGTACATCGTAGCTGGGTACACACTCTCAAACGGCGGGGACGTGAGAGGAAAGCATGGAGGAGCAGATTTTTGGATAGTGAAGCTTGACAAGGATGGGAACGTAGAATGGCAGAAGTGCCTTGGAGGGAGCAATGATGATGCAGCCTACTCAGTGGCTGTCACTCCAGATGGAGGATACATCGTAGCTGGGGTGACATGGTCAAATGACGGTGACGTGAGTGGAAATCATGGATACGGGGATTTTTGGGTAGTGAAGCTTGACGGGGAGGGAAACATAGTCTGGCAGAGAGCACTTGGAGGGAACGAAGATGATTCAGCCTTATCAGTATCCGTCACACCGGATGGAGGATACATCGTAGCTGGGTACACGCAATCATATGACGGAGACGTGAAAGGGTGGCATGAGGGATATGATGAAAATTGGAAACCATATCCAGACTTCTGGATCGTCAAACTCGGCTGGAAATAAGAGAAAGGGTACTTCGAGGCAACTGCCTGAAATCGCTTCGCCGAATAAAAAACTACCCCGCCACCGGCGGGGTTTTTTGCGCTCTGCTATAATCCTCCATGGGGGTGACCTGGATATGAAAAACCTTCCAATAGGTGTAGAAGACTTTGAGGAGATTATAGAAGGTGGTTATTACTATGTTGACAAATCTCTTTTGATAAAGGATATAATGGATCTTCCTGGGAAGATAAAGCTCATAACAAGACCAAGGCGATTTGGGAAGACATTGAACATGAGCATGGTGGAGAATTTCTTTTCGCTGTTCAAGAAGAATGATTTATTTGAAGGTCTTGCGATATGGGATGAAAAAGCAATAGTTAAGGATAACTACCACAAATGGCCTGTTGTGTTTGTGTCCTTTAAGGAATTGAAGGATACAGATTGGGAAAGAGCAGTTGTTCACATGAAAGCAATGCTCAGTGAGGTTGCGCTTAAATATCTGGAATACGTGAAGAATGATTCGGACAGAAAATTCTTGAAACGTCTAGCAGACATCGAGGCATATTTGGAAGAATACGGAACTCTTTTAAAGAGAGTGACGAGGATTCTACACGAAAAGTTTGGAAAGAAAGTGATTCTCCTGATAGACGAATATGACGTACCAATAGAGGCTGCATATACGAATAGGCACAAGGATCCTGATTATTATGACAACATGGTGGCCTTCATGAGGAACATGCTGACTGCAGCGCTCAAGGGGAATGAGTATTTAGAGTTCGGGATCCTTACAGGAGTTTACAGAGTTGCGAAAGAGTCTATTTTCTCGGGTCTAAACAATCTTGAAGTCTTCACGGTATTTGACAATGCCATGGAAATGAGATTTGGTTTCACGGAGGAAGAGATAAAGAAGCTTCTTGAATATTACAGCCTTAACGAAGAGGATAAAAAAATCGTCGATGAGTGGTATGGAGGTTTCAGAATAGGGGAATACGCTCCCCTTTACAACCCCTGGAGTGTGATCAAGTACATCAAAGAAAGGATACATGGAAGGTGTGACCCAGAAAAGGCGGCGCAGTCATACTGGATAAACACATCATCAAACGACATTATAAAGGAGCAGGTGGAGAAAAAAACTCAGGTTAAAGACAAACTCGATGCATTGCTTGAAGGGAAGGAAGTAAAAGTCAGGCTCGATCCATGGCTTTCGTTGAGAGAACTTGAGGAGGTGCCTTCCGGTGTTTGGACACTTCTCGCATCGAGTGGGTACCTGGCTGCAAGGTACATTGAGAGGAAAATCTATACAGTCAGGATACCGAACAAGGAGATAGAGGAGTTCTTCAAAGACGTTGTGGGTGTATGGCTCAAGGAAACGGTGGGATTTTCCGGTGATGAACTTTACTTTGTGCTTGAGGAGATGCTATCTGATGGGAAGGTTGAAAGGTTCAAGGAACTTCTTGATAAATTCATAAAGAACTCGCTCAGCTATTATGACTTTGGCTTTGAAGAACCGGAGCGTGTGTACAAAGCGTTTCTTTTAGGGATGCTTTCGATAGCGATAAACGGGTATGAGGTAGAAAGTGAGATGGAATCAGGATACGGACGGCTTGATGTTGTGATATATCCGAAAGAAAGGCGATATGGAAGCTATGCGGCGATATTTGAAGTGAAGCGTGCAGATAGTGAAAAGAATCTTGAAGATCTTGCAAAGCAAGCACTGGAGCAGATAAAGGGGAAAGAATACTATGCGAAGATGAAAGAAAAGGGATATGGGATAATAGGTTTTGGGATAGCGTTTTGTGGAAAGAAAGCAATGGTGAACAGTCGGATTTTATATTAGGTAAGTGTGGACCTTTTGAAAGGCACATGACACGTAAATATTTACCTTCCCTTGCTCTTCTTACAGTATGTCATGATATACCCAGGACACAAGCTGTTTTAGGTACATTACCGTTGTTCTCTTCAAGAATTTTTTACAAGCATTCTAGCTTTTTCAAGGGAGGAGTCTTAACTGGTAAATATCTGCATATCCATCTGGGGGAACACACTCCTGTCAGCTTGACCTATCATCGATGGTGATGTAAAATTGGAAATGGTATGCGGCCGTAGCTCACTTGGTAGAGCACCAGCTTCCCAAGCTGGGGGTCGCGGGTTCGAGTCCCGTCGGCCGCTCCATAAATGGGCAGGCGTAGCTTCAATCGGTGGAGCGCCGCCTTGGTAAGGCGGAGGTTGTGGGTTCGAGTCCCATCGCCTGCTCCAGAGAGGGGGACGAAAATCCCCCGTTTTTTATTTTTGTATAATTACCGGTCCAAGTCGCATATCCCGTTCGTAGGATCTATGCTCTTCGGATCTGAAGAAAACCGAGTGTATGTTGGTAGCCCTCACGTCGAGTTCGAACTGTTCGATGAACAGAGAAGGATCGATATGCATGAATCTCTCTTTCTTGAGCGATTTTTTTAGCACCTGTATGTACTGAGAAGCGTTGGTCACATGGGGTAGGAGTGCCTTTTCTCTGATGATGGCCAGTAGTTTCCTTCCTTTTTTCGTGAAGCCCAGGATTCTGAGATATTGAGGTCCTTTCTTGTTACTGCTGTTGACAAGATCTTTCCTCATCATGAGAATCGGGTAGAGCGAGAGGCGCCTCAATCGTGAAAAAGTGAAGCGCTTGGTTTTAACTTTTTCCAGCAGGTCCAGTGCATCTCTGGAACGGGGGGCATACTTCGCGAAACGTTCATCCAGACCTTCGTTGAACCCTGCGTAGTCACTCAAATCGGAGCGTTTCAGTGCTCTGAAGGTTGCGAGGATCAAAACACTGAGATCTTCGTAAAAAATGGGGCCACGACCTTCCCTGAATTCTCTCATAAGTATTTCGAAAGTTTGGGAAGGAACGGCTTCTTTCACCTTTTCCATATCCTGCGACTTTATCGAATTACGTATGGCCGTAGCGCTGGAGTATTTTCCTCTGTGATGTTGTTCGGTGTAGTCTGCTCCTATCCTTCTTATGGTGTGGAATTTCATGGAGGTTTTCAATCTGTAAGCGCTTACAAGATATTCCAGGCCCAGTATATCGTTGGAACGTGCTATGATGTCCACCAACGTAGGGTCGAGTATCCTCTTTTTTTCAACGTATCGCATTATTGCAACACGTCTGGCGTTGGGAAATGATAGCCCTTTTTTTAGTTCCTGGTGCAGATATTCAACGTAATCTTCTGGTTCCTCTACAATTATCTCCGCTATTTTCTTCAGGATATCGATTTTGCCAGATTCGCTGCCGAAAACAACGTCGGTTACAACGTGAGTGTTGTGAAGGATCGCTACTGCTCCAAAGGCGAATCCGCCTGCATCCTGAATGGCGAACACGGTGGGAAGCTCCACAACCACATCGATTCCGGATCTGAGAGCCATCTCTGTTCGAGCGAATTTGTCAACCACGGCAGGTTCTCCACGTTGGGTAAAGTTTCCACTCATAACTGCCAGCGTGTAATCGGGTTGTACGAGTTCTTTGGCCTTATTCAAGTGGTAGAGATGTCCATGATGAAGCGGGTTGTATTCCACTATCACTCCCAGTACTCTCAAGTTGATCTCTCCCTATTTTTCAGGAATCCCAGGAATATTATGAAATTTATAACGGCATGTAGCACTATGGGGACTATCAACGCGTTGGATCTTTGATAAGTATAGCCTATAATGAGGGAGAGAACGAAACGTGTGGGAATGGCAAGGACAAACTCCAGAAGAGTTTCGAATCTGGCAAACACGTTGGCAGCGTGGAAAAAGGTGAAGGCCAGAGATGCCAGAATGGTGCTCCATTTCAATCCCAGGGTGCTCCAGGGTATGTAAAGGTTCAGAAGGTTTTGGATCATACCTCTGAACACTATTTCTTCCGCTACGCTCGCGAAGACAACCGCTATCAGAAACAGATCCAGCATGGATATCCTTATCCTTCGTGCTCCTCCTATCTTGGCATGTTTACCTGCAAACATCATTGCCACTATCACCAGAAAACCCATGAGGAAGACGTCGAGCTGGAACTCAGTTACAAGCCAATTCAGACGTGCGAGTATGGCCATGAAAACTGCGTAGGATGCCAGAATGATTTCCAGAATCAGAGGGCCATGGGGGCGATGCTTGAGGATCCCGCTGAAAATTAGCGGCAAGGAAAAATAAACCATCAACGCCAGAAGAGCTTCCAGAGTGTTCATCATTCGTACTCACCCATTCCATAGACAAATGCCAGAACTTCCGCAACCACTTTATACAACTCTTCGGGTATTTCAGAGTATATTTCCAATCTGAACAGATCTTCCACCAGTTCAGGATTTTCCACGATGGGTATGCCTTTTTCTTTCGCTATCTCTATTATTGCTTCGGCAACCTCTCCAACACCTTTTGCTATCACCACAGGCGCGGTGTCAACATCTTTATTGTATTTTAAAGCCACCGATTTTTTTCTTCTTTCATTTTCATCCATATATTTCGAATCCCTCCCGTGATAACATCGGCAATACCAGCTCTTTTCTGTGCGTGGCGAATCGTATGTCTACTACTTCAAAACCCAGATTTTCCAGCTTCCTCAGCAGTTTTGAAGCTTTTATCCTTGCCTTACCCGATCTTTTTTCGACTTTTGCCATTATGCTCACCGTCTTTTCATTTACGTGTATCCATCCTTCCACTTCTCCATATTCCGGGGTTCTCAGGGCGAGAAGTATGGAATATATCTTTCTCCTACCCTGTGGCATTTCGAGTTCTTTTTCATTAACGTACACTTCTCCGTTTGCGAGTTGCTTCAACCAGAAAAAGCGTACGCCATCCAACAGGAACCTGTTGATCGTCTTCTCTATTTCTATACGTTCGGGAGAGGCACGTAGCTTCTCATTCAGAGCTTCCATGAGCTTTATCAATTCCTTTTTGGAAGCGTTATCAACTTTAAAAGATTCTTTCAATCGCATTTTTCTTCCTTTTCTCTTAATGTTTTTGGGGATGCTGGAGGGTGAGAATCGTGAAATTACTCTGTAAACCTTGTTCGGTGGATGTTGTAGATGATGGGATTTTGTCATGAAGAACCTTTTGAACACCATGGATTTTTCTCCGTTTTTCAGGAACGCTTCGATTTTCTTGAGGTGATCGTGCGGAATGAATCCTTCGGCTTTCATCAAGATCGAATTTCCCTTTGTTACTTTGAATCCCTTTTCTTTCATAAACATCGTGACATTGGAAGCTTCTTTTTCAAGTTCTGGAAGAGATAGTGTGCTGGTGAAATCCAGAATCATGTACGTTGGTTCCTTCTCTGTGTTTATCACCACGGTTACGCTATGACTACCGGAGCTGAAATTCCACACCTCTTTTCCCGGGAATTTTATCAGAAGTGTTGGTGGGAGCCTGTTCCGTATGGATGTATCCAGGAAATCTACTCCTGGTTCAAAAGTCTCAAGTGGTGTATCCACTGGTTGAAGAATTACAACATTGCCGATGTTGCGTTCGAAAATAGAGCTTGTTTTTCCAAGCAACGGTTCCAGAGTGGAGAGTAATCTATTGAAAAGGTCAGCACGTGTGAAGAGTGATATTTCAATGCCCATTTTTCCCGTCCTCATGAGCAAACCAGGGAGGATTTTGAAACTTCTGATACCCATTTCTTTTATCCCGTCGAGTGTTTTCGCTACAACCATGTCAATATCGGAGTTTTTCTCCACTACATTGATTTGTAGATATTCAGGTTTTTCCAGAGTTTCTGTTCTGGTGTGGAAAATCAGCTTCAGGAGATCCAGCACCTTAAGTTGTGGTACTCTGAAACCACCTTTGTTCGTTATCACGTAACTGCAACTTCCAGTTATTGGACTTGTTTCTTTGTATATGGAGGAAGCAAGAGATTTGAAAGCCTCACACAGCTGTTTTATTTCAGATGGTGATGCGTTTGAAAGCTTTGAAAGATCCGCGAATATGAGAAAACGCTCGAAAATCCTCAAACTTCTTTCATCCAGTTTGTCCAGCACAAGACGGAATTTTTCACCGATGTAAGGTACCATCTCGGGTTTTATGTTCGATGGTATAGGGATTCGAAGTTTCGTATCGTTTTTTTCACCTACAACGAAACTCTTGTCTTCCAGATCGAATGAAGCTATTACACGTGCTTTCAAATGCTCCGAGGGGGCAGAATCGGGATCCATCCAGAATCTGATGGTATCTCCTGACTTCAGATTTGAAACATCATTTTCTGCGGACAGCAGGAATATCCTTTTTCCTATCTGTACGGTAAGAACGTTGGCAGAGGACGAGACTACCTTACCCAATTTTCCTCTACTGACGGATTTAGATTCGTTGAAAATCCTCCTGACGGGTTCGAAACCCCATACTCTCACTCTCTCACTCCCGGGTGATTCTATCACTCAACCCTTTCACGATCTTTTCAACAACGTTGGGATCTTTGAAGAGGGCACTTCCCACGGCCACCGCATCTGCGCCCAGATCCAGATACTCCTTAGCATCTTCAGCCGTGTAGACACCCCCTGAAGCGATTATGAAAATGTCTTCGAAGTGTTTGCGAACTTCGTAGATCATCCTCAAAGCAATGGGTTTGAGAATGGGACCTGACAAACCACCCACAACGTAATTTCTGCCCGCATCCATGTGTAAACCTCTGATGGTGTTTATGAGTGTTACCCCATCCCATCCTTCTGTTTTTATGAGTTCAACCGCTTTTTCCACGAATATGCCTTCCATTCCTATTTTTGCTATCAGGAACGTGTTGGGTAGCGTTTCCCTTATTAATCTTAAAGTGTCCCGCCATTCCTGCTTGTTTTCAATTATTGAAAGTCCCCCTTTCTCAACATTGGGGCACGAGAAGTTGAATTCAACTGCCTCGAACTTCTCAGATATCTCGCTGAATCTTTCAGATATTTTCAGGTATTCGTCTTTCGATTCCCCACCCAGGCTCGCTATCACTTTCACTTTTTCGAACAGGTGGTTAAACTCTCCTTTTTTTACATCCTTCAGAAACCTTTCTATGCCTGGGTTTTCCAGACCTATGGAATTCAAAATGTAGAATTCTCCCGCTCTCATTCTGGGAGGAGGATTGCCACTTTTTGGTTTGTAAGTTATCGTTTTGAGGGTATATGCGCCAACATATTCTGGCGGTATGAAATGCATGTACTCACCGAATCCACCAACACCGGACGCTATCACAATGGGAGGATTTATTACCAGCACAGTTCATCACCTCTGAAAATGGGACCATCTGTACATACGTGTTTGATCCCGTATTTCGTTTGTATAGCACAACTCTTACATGCTCCAATTCCACACCCCATATATTCTTCGAGCGCCAGAAATATCTCAGTTTTGCGCTTTTTCAGAATGTTCCAGGCTTTCTTTTCCATTTCGATCGATCCTGATATCAAATACCATTCATAATCCAGTTTTTTAATGCGTTCTTCGAAGGCGTTGTCTCCCACCACGGTTTCGAAGGGAGTTTTCATCACCAAGGGTGTTCTACTTCCTACAAGCACCTCCACTCCATAGATTTCGTTGAGCATAGAAGCCATGGTTATGGATGCCGTTGAAACTATCGCCATACCTCTTTCGTTTGGTGGAACAAAGGGATTACCCAGGGGAAGATGACATCTGATTTGCGTTGCTTCAAACACCAGGTATTTTGTGCCCTTTCCACGGATTTTCACAGAAATGGCTGTTTTCCCCATCCATCTACCCAGTATGAAAGGTTTGCGGACAAGAGCAGGTGTTTCCATCATAACGAACTGACCTGGAGAAAAATCTGGATCTTCCTCGAAGATCAGAATAAAAGTGTCCTCGTTTATCTGTAGTACTTTTTTCTTGGTCAAAATCAGATTTTCCACCGTTTCTACCTCCATCCCGACAAATTATCGGAAAAACGAAGATATAAATTCTATCAATCTGTTCCTGTAGCTTTCCCACACGAAGATGTTTGTGTTGTTTCTCAAGGTTTCGAGTATTTTCGTGTACTTTTCACTTTCAAGAGTGTCGATGATCTTCTTCGCTGAACCGGAAGGATCGTGTTCCACATCTACGACTATACCCACTCCATGTTTCTCAACCCATCTTACCATTTCGATGAGCTGGGCATCCACGATGACGGGTGTTCCAGCGGCAAGGGTGTCGAAGAATTTGTGTGGTAACATGAACTTTTCGTCCAGCGACGCAGGACCAAGTTCTCTGAAAGTCATGAGACCGAACAAACTGTGCTGAAGGTATTCCATCATCCTGGAATATGGCATGAAAGGGAGAAAGGTAACGTTACCATTGTAATGTCCACCTTCTATTCCCACAACCACTATGGAAATCGTTGCATCCAGCTTTCTCAAGGCTTTTTCCAGTCGATACAATGGTTGAAGGTCTCGAGGGGTTTTACCCACCAGTACCAGTCTCCGTTCTCGCTTTTTCGCATTTAAAATTGGCAGGGAAAAATCTGCCACGTTCGGTAACACCGTGTATGGTTTGTCAAGAGTATATTTTTCGAGTATGAATCTCCCCATGGTTTCCGAGATGAAAATTAGTCCATTCACCAGCTTTAACTGTTTCTTGAAAAGGTGCGACATTATTTTTCTCTTGAGTTTGATCGCGAAAGATGGTAAATATTCCATCGAAGCATGAGGATAGTATTCGTGTATGTCGCAAACAATCACACTTCCCCTTTTTCTCCCGGTCTTGAAGATTTTGAACGGCATTGTCATGGGGGGATGATGGAAGTACCATATTCTAGCGTTCGATTCCACACATATATCCAATATTCTCTTTTCATTCCTTCTTCTCATCAACCCATTCGATGAGGAATACGGAATGGGTACAAACTCAACATCATCGTGTTTTCTTTTCAACTCTTTCTCTTTCTCGTTTTTATCAGCTCGGGAAGCAAAAACATATATCACCCTGTACTTCGATGATAGGGTATCGACGGTTCTGAAAACTCGCTTATCGTCCACAGAATGTGGATAACCGATGATGCAGATGTCTGCTTTTCTCATCACTTTCCTATGTTCGATGAACAAATTATTACGGCATCGTCCATTATATAAGGGTCGTTTTCTTCGCCACCGCCGAATATATACGCTCCCGGCTTTTCGGCCAACGGTCTGAATCTTCCTTCTATGCCATCGTAATCCCAGGTTGTCACATATATCTTCCAACCATCAAATGATGTAGGATTCCCAAGACTCGAACCTTTTACGATGAACGAGATCTTTCTATCCTCAACTCTAACTTCGGGTGCAGGAGATAAAGGTTTGCCGAACTTCTTGTCTTCCGCCCCCTCGCTGGAATACATGGATATTTCCCAACCAGTTGCAAATATTTCATAATCCCAATCCATCATTTCAGGAACAGTTGCATTCTGATAAGGCATGACCTTTTTACCTTTTGTGTCCGGTCGATCTATGAATATCTGAAACGTCACGTGATCGAATCCAAAGGGTGGCGCCCATGATCGCGTCACTTCACGCATTATAATGGATACGACGAGATTCGTGCCAATTTGTTTCACCTCCACCTTTTCTATGTCCATCTGCCGTTTGAAAGTGATATCGATGGGGTAGATGTACCGTTCAAAGGGTCCTTTGTCATCATCCAGCGGATCATCGATTTTCGCCAGCTCTATGGTCGGCAAGACTAGTTCGAAGGTGTACTCTGTCGAGAACGCTCTATGAGCCGGCGTTTTGCCGATAGCCTTCGCAACAAGAGTATGAAATCCAGGCTCAAATTTTGCTGAATCAACCTTTATTTTCCACCTTTCCTCAGCCTTGCCTTCCAGTTTTACTTCTATATATTCTCTGGTCTTTCTATCGAAGTATACTCTGATTTTCCTGGCATGATGTGCCACACCTTCCACCGTGAAATCTCCTGTGATTTTCTTGCCTTCTGTGAAATTCGTTATTTTGATCTGCACAGGACTTTTTCTGATTTTTCTCCTTTCATCCGTTTGCATGAATATTCCGAAGGATTCAGGTGGCAACGTAAGGTTTATCTTTCCACCTTCCTTGACTATCACCTTCCTGCTTATCAATCGGTTGGTCAGGAGCGGAGTCAAAACGCTTCCTTCTTCTAGGCCACTTTCAAGATTCACGACCATCTTTTCTTCCACAGACGTGTTCATGAAAACAAAGGCTTTTTCATCTTTGTAGGTCAGAGAATAAACCAACACGCCAGGACCACTGATTTCGGCCATCAGCGGTTTCACTCTGCCATATCTGAAGATTGCGTATTTCTTCCTGAGTTCAGAAAGCGTTTTTATGAACCTGTACAACTCCGTCGTGGTATCAAAATGATCCATCCCGCCCGAGGCGAATCCTTCTTTGAACATGGCTGCTCTTGTTTCCAGAAGACCCTGTTCTGTTCCATAGTAGACAATCGGTACACCGGGAATGGTGAAGATGACTGCTAAAGCCATTTTTAACCTGTTGAACGTTGATCCCTTCAAAAAGCGAGTCATATCATGGTTGTCTATGAATGTGAACAGAAGACCTTTTTTCAGATACTTTTCGCGGATTTCTAAGCGATATGCAAGATACGAAGTGGGTTTACTGTTTTTTATAACTCTCTTTATCTCCTCACAGAGTGGAAAATCCAGCATACCATTGAATCCATCTTCGAAGTATCCGGCGATAAACTGCTCAGCAGTTTCTTCGAAAGGTTTGGAAGTTCTCCACGCTTCACCAAACACCACAAAATCTTTATTCTTACTTCGTGCAAAATTCAAAATTCCATCTTCCGATAAAAGAAAATCTTTCCAGAACTCGTGGGGAACGTATATGACGGTGTCCACCCTGAAACCATCCACATCCGCTTCATCTATCCAGAATTTATATGAATTTTTCAACGCCGTTATCACCAACGGATTTTCCGTGTTCAGGTCATCTAAACCCATTGCTTGATAATTGTACCTCTGATTTTCATCATTGTAATTGCTGATCTCAGGTGTCCAGTGATACACGTTCAATTTTCTGTGTTCTGGATCATTGAAATTGTTCATGTTGAAAGGATATTGTGTGGGTGCAGGTGTTGGAACACTCCCTTGGTTTCGTTCGTACCTGCCGTCTATCAATCTAAAATAATCCCCAACGTGGTTGCATACTATATCTTGTATCACCTTCAATCCTTTTCTGTGAGCTTCATCCACTAGTCCTCTGTATGTTTTTATGTTACCAAAATGTTCGTCGATTTCCTTGAAATTTCTGGCCCAATAACCGTGATAACCGCCGTAATTCACCCAGGGATTCCACCACTGATTCGCTATAGGAGGGGTTATCCATATAGCTGTTACACCCAAATTCATGATGTAGTCGAGTTTTTCTAGTATACCCTTGAGATCGCCACCATTGTAATGTGCATTATCATGCGCGTATTCCTCTACTCCCATATCGTTGTTAGCTGGATTGCCATCGAAAAACCTGTCTATCATGATCATGTAGACGATTTCATCTTCCCACCCAGCGAGGACATATATACATAGCAATAGAAGCACTACCACAAGGAATTTGGGCATATCCTCACCTCCATAGAGCTGAAGAGAAGTTTTGGAAGATGCACATGAAAATTCTATCACTTTGCGGTCATATGTTTTGCGGTCATATGTTGATCTTCACAGTTCTATCGATCTTCACGAATTCTATCTCTTCGGTGCTTATAAAATCTCCACATACGAACAACATATCATTTTCCTGGTATTCCCCTTTGCGATTTTCATCGTATATGACCAGGTTCAGGGATTCACCTGTCCGTAAATCCCGCACTTTCAAAACTACCGGCATGTATATGCTGTGAGTTATATCCGTGACTTCAACTATGCCCTTGAAACGTCCAAGAATCTCGTAATTCTCTGAGAAACCTTTAAACACATCTTCCGGGGTTCTGTAGGCAAAGTGGAAACGGAAGATCTTACCTTTGTATCGTAAGCATAGAGGTTTCAATTTTCCTCTTTTTATAACTCCCATGTTTTCGTGATGAGCCAGGAATTTTATCTTCCTATGAATCTCCAGATTTTTCGAAAGGTCGAATCTGAGAATCAGATCGATACTACCCATTTTCTTGCGTAATCCAAGCTGGTATTCTCCCACCATGCCCATATGGTGAATGTCATCTACTCCCAACATTGATAATAGCTTGTTTATTATTTTCGAAATATTTTCATGACGATTCACAAACATTTTCATGGTTTTAAAGGGATCGCACATGAAGATCACGTCATCCATGGATATCAAATATCTTCCTTCTATGAAGTGAGCTTTCTTCAATTTCAGTCGTTTTGCATTTTCAAAGCTTTTTGATGCGCCGTTACCGGTTTCCAGTTTCACATACCTTTTACCAAAGATTGAGTACGTACCTTTCTCGTGTACGAGATAAAGGTAGTCAACCACTATGTGGTTCTTCGAATGCCACCATCCCACCACACGACAAATATCGTATTCTCTGGTTATGAAGAAGGTCATATACTCCCTATTTACATCTTACTCCATTCCATTTGACTTTCAAGTTTTTGAGTGACTGCATGTATTTGTTCATGCATATTTGCGGTGCCGGAAATTCGATATTTTTAATTTTGCGTGTTTTTTGGTGTACAACGCTACACATTTTTGCACCAATCTGTGTTCAATACTCACACATCACACCTGTGTTTTTACGCTCTAGATACATAAGGATGTGGAGATATTCAGCTGTTGAATTTGTGAGGTCTTTAGCGTGCTAATATATTAGAGATGGCGAACGATGCTTCTCTTTCATGGAGGCGAAACGATGAAGAAGCTTTCCGTTTCAGATGTAGAGATTTCCATCCCTATGTTCGACAACGTGCATTCTACGGAAGACGTGGATGAATCTACCGGATTTGTTGGCCAATCGAAAGCGTACGAAGCTTTGAAAACGGCACTGGAGATAGAGCATAAAGGCTATCATGCCTATGTATCGGGACCTGTCGGTACTGGACGGCGTACTTTTATAAGAATGATGGCCAGGGAGTACGCGCGAAGGTATCCTACACCTCCGGATCTGGTATACGTGAACAACTTCGAGAACATGTGGGAACCCATTTTCATGAAATTGTCCGCAGGGCAGGGCATGGAGCTCAAACAGGATATGGATAGGTTGGTTCAAGAAGCCCTCGAAGCGATTCGTAAAACGTTCGAGAGTGATGAATACACTAAAAGGCGTTCTGAACTGGAAAACGAGTATCTGGAGGAAAAAAACAGACTCTGGGAGGATCTTCGGGAAAAAGCACGTGAGCTGAGTTTCGATGTTCAAATAACTCCAACCGGTATCGTCACAGTTCCCATGATCGAGGGAAAGCCGGTGGCTCCCGAGGTGTTCGAACAGTTACCCAAAGATATGAAAGAAAAGATAAGGGAAAACAGCACCAAGTTGAAGGTACTCCTTGAAGGAGCCCTCGCTAAATCGAGATATCTTGACAGAAAATTGAAGGAAAGTCTGAACGATTTAGACAGATATGTGGCCATGTTCGCGATAGGTGCAATCTTCGATGAGTTGAAGGGAAAGTATCACAACAATTCAGACGTTAAAGACTTCCTTGAGGCCGTTAAGTCAGATATGTTGAAAAATCTCGACAAGCTTCGTTCAGAGGACGGTGAAACACTGGAATTTTTGAAGAGACGTTATGGAGTTAACGTGCTTGTTGATAACTCCGGACAGCAGGGTGCACCAATAGTGGAGGAAGATCATCCCACTTACGCAAACCTCTTGGGTAAAGTGGAATACTACGCCAGGCAGGGACTATTGCACACCGATTATTCCATGATAAGAGCGGGAGCGGTGCACAGGGCAAACGGCGGTTTCCTGATCATAGATGCTCTGGAGTTGATAAGTCGCCCATTTGCATGGGAAGGGCTGAAAAGGGTTTTAAATGCTCAGCAGGTAAAGATAGAGAATCTCGAATCTTCGCTTGGATTCAGCAATCTTCACACCCTGAAGCCACAGCCTATACCCGTGAAACTCAAGGTGATACTGGTAGGGCCAGAATGGGTGTATTCTTACCTTTACACAGTGGACGAAGATTTCAGAAAGCTTTTTGGTATAAAGGTTCCTTTCGATTGGGTCATGGATTTAAACGAGGAGAATGTGCGTGGTTTCATGGCAGCAATGAGCGCCATTGTGAAAGAAAATGGTCTCCTGCATTTTCGGAAAGATGCAGTTGAGGAAGTGATAAAGTATAGCCTCAGACTGTCCGGTGATAGAAGGAAACTGAGCACCCGATTCTCCATGGTACAGCGGTTGATGATCGAAGCATCTCATCTGGCGAAAGAAGAGGGGAAGAGTATGGTGGAGGTACAGCATGTGAAGAGGGCGCGAGAAATGTATGAGAACAGAGTTAACCTTTATCGTGAAAAGCTGGATGAAGCCCTTGTAAGAGGAGAATTGATGGTGGATACCAGTGGCAGGCGGGTGGGACAGATAAATGGTTTGACGGTGATGGAACTTGGGGATTACTCGTTTGGGATACCTGTGCGTATAACGGCTAAAACTTACCTTGGTAAACCAGGTGTTATAGATATACAGAGAGAAGCCGATCTCAGCGGCAAGATACACAGCAAGGCCGTTATGATACTGGAATCGTATTTAAACTGGAAGTATGGTAGGTGGGCTCCCATTTCCCTGACGGCGAGCCTGAGTTTCGAACAGGTTTATTCGATCGTGGAAGGAGATAGCGCTTCGTTGGCAGAAACGTTGGCTTTACTTTCCGTGGTGTCTGGGGTACCCGTAAGGCAAGACATAGCTGTAACTGGTTCTATAAATCAGCATGGAGAGGTACAACCTGTCGGTGGCATACCTGAAAAGATAGAAGGATTCTTCAGACTATGTTCTGCAAGGGGTTTAACGGGGAAACAAGGCGTTATAATCCCTTCGCGTAATGTGGATCATCTTGTGTTGAACGATGATGTCATGGAAGCGATAAGGAAAGGAAAATTTCACATATGGACGGTAGATAATGTAGATGAAGCGGCGGAAATAGTTATGGAAAAACGAGCAGGTAACGAACTCAAGAGAGGAGGATTCACCAAGGATTCCATAAATGATCTGGTGTACAAGGCTCTTAGAAAAGCGAAAAAGCTTGAAGAAAGTGAAGCAGCTCGAAAACCTTCAAAGAGGAAAAGAAAGAGGGGGTGAAAAGATATGGCGAGATTCAACGTGCGTGCTATCGTCATTCTTGTGGTACTTGTAATCCTCGGGATATATCTGGTGAGTGGCGTTTACCAGGTGGGGCCTTCCGAAGTGGGGTTGGTTAAACTGTTCGGGAGGTATGTGAGGACAGCTGGCCCAGGTATACATTATCATTTACCTTATCCTTTCGAAACGGTGACCAAGACCGATGTACGAACTCTAAGAAAAATAGAAATAGGTTTCAGAACGATTTCCACCAATCCACTTACCTACCGTGAAGTGCCAGAGGAATCGCTGATGCTCACAGGAGACGGCAACATTGCCAGTGTTGAAGCCGTGGTCAGGTACAGAGTGAAAGATCCTGTGAAGTTTGCTTTTAAGCTGGTGGATGATTTCACGCTGGTAAAGTTCGTAACTGAGTCGGTGATAAGGGAGAAGGTGGCTGGCAGAACGATAGACGAGGTTCTAACCACCGAAAGGGATGTGATAGCCATGGAAGCTGCCAGGAAGATACAGCAGATTCTGGATGAAATGGATGTTGGAATATCGATAGAGGGAGTGTATCTGCAGGATGTTTCGCCCCCGGAGAAAGTTGCTGATGCATTTTACGATGTCATAAATGCTCTGCAGGATAAGGAACGTATCATAAACGATGCGCAGAAATATGCGAACGATGTTATACCGAGAGCAGAAGGTGAAGCTCAAAAGATTCTGAATGAGGCGGAGGCTTACATGCAGGAAAAGATACTCGAAGCTCAAGGGGAAACAGCTCGGTTTCTGCAGGTATTGAGGAAATACAGGGAAAATCCGGAGATAACAAGGAAAAGGTTGTACATTGAGACACTCGAAAAAGTACTTGCCGATAAGAAGAAGATTCTGATCCTGACAAAAGATGGAACGCTGAAACTGCTGGATCTTGGCAAACTCATTGCAGGAGAAGGGGGTGAGGGTAAATGAAATACAGTTTGATAGGTTTTTTGGTGTTCCTGGCGGTTGTATTGTTCATAATTTTGCCCATGACCTTTTTCACTGTTGATGAAACCAAGCAGGTTGTGGTTCTGCGTTTCGGAGAAATAAAGAAGGTCATAACTTCGCCCGGGCTATACGTGCGTACGCCGTTTGTTGATCAGGTCAAAAAGCTTGAGAAAAGGCTTCTCATGTATGATGTCAAGCCTGATGTGATATACACCTTGGATAAAAAGAACATAGTCGTGGACACCTTCGCCATATGGAGGATCTCAAATCCCAAGATTTTCATAGAATCGCTTAAGGATGTGAATGTGGCGAAAACTCGAATAGACGATGTGGTTTATTCACATGTGCGAGATATCTTCGCTAAACATCGATTCGATGAGCTGGTATCGGAGGGTAGAGAGGTGTTCCTGGAGGAGATCACGGAACGTTCGAAAAAAGATCTGGAAAAATTTGGCATAGAAATAATAACCGTACGGGTTAAACGCACGGATCTACCTGATGAAACCCTGAACGCAGTTTTCAACAGGATGAAGTCTGAGAGGTACCAGCGTGCCGCTGCAATAAGAGCAGAAGGTGAGCGTGAGGCTCAAAAGATACGTTCTGAAGCGGATAAGAAAGTCAGGATAATCAAGGCGGAAGCTGTGAAGAAGGCGGAGGAATTGAAGGGTAAAGGGGAAGCTCAGGCTTATGAAATATATGCAAAAGCCTACGGCGAGGATCCGGAATTCTTCGAGTTCTGGCGCTCCTTGCAGGCTTATAAGAGTGCTCTTGGGGAATCGTACGTGATTCTCGATGAGAATATGGATTTTCTGAGACATCTCCTGAAACCCGTTGGAGAGTGAGAAACCATGGCGCTTGTCCTGGAGAACGTGAATCTGTATGTGGAGGGAAAACGTATACTCAACGGTATATCCCACAGATTCGATGAAGGTAAGATACACATCATTCTGGGTAACAACGGTGTTGGAAAGACCTCCCTGGCGAAGGTGATAATGGGTTTTGAGGAATATCGAGGGTATGAGGGTAACATAAGGCTCGATGGAGTTTCTCTTGATTCTCTCGGTTTAGCAGAACGTGTCGAGAAGGGGTTGAGCATGGTTCCACAGCATATTCCCCCTGTACCGGTTGTGGTTAGGGACATATTCGATTTCGAAAGCGCCGGAGATATAGGACAGTTCATGAAAAAGCTTGGATTACGAAAAAAAGCGATGAACATGAGATTGGATGAGCTCATGCCTGGTGACAGGAAACGCCTGGATATGATCTTAACGATGTTGAAACCACGTAAATATGTGATAATAGATGAACCTGACCAGGATCTGGACACGATGTCAGCGGATTTCTTCAGGGAGATGTTCGACTTTCTCCGGGCTAAAGGTTGCACGCTGATCGTTATCACCCATAGAGAGGAGATCGCTTTGATGGGTGATGAAGCTGGATTGATGTGTGCGGGTATGATGGTGCGGAAGGGTACGCCAGAAGAGGTGTGTGCATATTACAAGATGATATGCGATATATGTGATCATATCAACGAACCGGAGGAAGTGGAAGGATGATGGCACCGATAGAATTTTCCAGAATACTGGAAGTATATGAAGATTTCACGGGCGAGGTTCCATCTTTTTTGCGTGATGATACACCTTCGGTTGTTGTAAATGGGAACAAGGTCATAGGGTTGAACGAAACTCGTGGTGTCGAAATAAAACTCTACCATGATAGACGACCGCTGGAGATAGATATCCTTGTGGCTCGAAATCACAATGTATTCAATCCCATGTATTTGTGTATAGGTGGTATCGATGTACCGGAAACGTTTGTAAGAATAAGACTCTCGTGTTGCGAGGCTTCCCGTTTAAAAGTAATGATCGTCACGCTTTTGAACAGTGACGCAACGATTTCCGTTTCAAGAGAGCTCAATCTGGAAAGAGGGGCGAATCTTGTTTGTGAGGATAGATATCATATAGGTCACACAAAGGCGATGGTAAAAGAAGATACCACCGTGAATGTGGAAGCTGATGCCGTTTATGAAGCCAGTGCTACCCTTGTCAGAGGTATGATGGAAAGATTCGAGGCTTTCACTTTCGTGAACTTATATGGTCAGAATTCCATGGCTTTTGAAACGGAGCGAATACATGTTATAGCCGGTAATTTTGAGAAAAGCACCAGGGTGCATCTGAAAGGTACCGCTGCACGTGTGAATAAAGATGTGGCGGTTCTGGCCGATGGTATCTCCGTTGCCTCTTACCGAGCTGAGATGGTGGCCGATGGTGCGGATACCAGAGGGGAATTCAAAGGCCGTGGTTATACGTTAGATGATGGAAAGGTTGGAATACTACCAATGTTAAAAGCCAACGTTCCTTCCTGTGAGCTTCATCAGGATATCCGTGCTGGAATCTTTGAAAGGGAAAATCTTCAGTATCTAATGGCGAAAGGTTTCACGCAGGATGAAGCAGTTAATCTGATACTGGGAGGGCTGTTTCGTTGAAAAAGGTCCGGGTTGGAAAACTCGTCCTGGGAAACGGAAGGGTTTACATCCAATCCATGACCAATACCGACACCGCTGACGTGAAGACCACCGTCGAGCAAATCTACCGTTTGGAAGCTGCAGGTTGTGAGATGGTACGTGTCGCCGTGTATGATATGGAGAGTGCCCGGAAGGTAAAAGAGATAAAATCTCGCATATCAATCCCATTGATAGCTGACGTACATTTCGATCATCGGGTGGCCATGGAAGCAATTATACATGGAGCGGACAAAATAAGGTTGAATCCGGGTAACATTGGAGAGAAACATCGGGTGGAAGAGATCGCAAGATGTGCCAGAGACCATGGTGTACCCATAAGAGTGGGAGCTAATGTTGGTTCCATAAAGAGGAGATATCTCGATAAATATCCAAGATACGTTGCTCTAGCGGAAAGCGCTCTGGATGAGGTGCGAATACTGGAGAAGGTGGGATTTCATGAGATAGTTGTTTCCGTTAAATCTTCCGACGTGGTGGAAACGGTACAGGCTACGAGGTACGTCAGGAAACGTGTTCAATACCCCCTTCACATAGGCCTTACGGAAGCCGGCGTGGGTTACCAGGCCATCGTCAAATCCAGCATTGCCTTGGGTACTCTTCTTATGGAAGGCATAGGGGACACAATGCGTGTATCTCTAACGGGTGACCCGGTAAACGAGGTGAAAGTGGCTAGGGCGATACTGGGAAGTCTGGGCTTGAAAAATGTGCCTCAACTGATTGCCTGCCCTACCTGTGCCCGTGTAACGATAGATGTTGAGAAAGTAGCCCGGTTGCTCGAAAAAGAGCTCATGAACATCGATGGAAATTTCAAGGTTGCGGTTATGGGTTGTGTGGTGAACGGTCCAGGTGAGGCTGCTGATGCCGATATCGGGATGTTCGGTGTGAAGAATGATAAGGTGGTGGTGCTCGAAAAGGGAAAACCCGAAAAGTTTTTCTGTAGCACCGATGAAGCTGTTGAATACCTGCTTGAGGTGATCAGAAAGTGGAAAAGTGGAAGAAAGTGTGGATGAGGCAGGTACTGCTTTTCGGTGAGGAGATGCAGGATAAATTGAGGAAAGCGCGGATTTTGGTGGTGGGTGTAGGTGGGCTTGGTTGCTTTGTATCCATACTGTTGGCTCGACTTGGCGTCGGCAGACTCGTACTGTGGGATAGAGGAACGGTGGATCCGCCAGATCTTCACAGACAGATCCTGTACGGTCCCTCGGATCTTGGAAGGATATTTTACCCCATTCCCGTGTATCCTGTAACGGTTTCGATCGTTGCCACAATACAGGCTAACGAAACGATGCAGATGATCGCAGGTTCTCTACCTGTGCTCGCAGGAAAGATGCTCCTGGTGGATCTCAGAAATTACGAGTTCGAGCTGGTGGATCTTGGGTTACAAAATGATGATGAAAGATAATCTTCCATCAATTCTTCCATCAGTTCTTTCACGGTGGTGATACTGTGTATTCTGTAAGCATTCGCACCTGCGAATGCGAAGCCGTCGTTCAGCATGCCATTTTTGGCATTGATCAATGCTGAACCTATGCAGTATGGCGAATTAACCACATCACAAGTTCTCAAACATTTCCAGGGGCACACAAAAGGCTTCTTCGTACCCTTGTTTACCTCTTCCAGAAAATGGTTGTTTATCGCCCGTCCCGGTAATCCCACAGGGCTGTCTATTATTATCAGATCCTCTTTCGTGCACCTGACATACATTTCTTTGAACTCTTTGGAAGCATCGCATTCTTCCGTGGCAACGAATCGAGAAGCCATCTGCACGCCTGCTGCTCCCATTTCGATGTATTTCCTTATGTCCATGCCCGTGAATATTCCACCCGCTGCTATCACTGGGATTTTTCTCGAATACAGTTCTTCAAAGCATTGTACGACTTTTATCACTTCAGGGAGAATCCTTTCTAGCTGGTATTCTTTGCGTTCTATTTGCTCTTTTTTGAAACCCAGGTGTCCACCTGCAAGTGGGCCTTCTACCACCACACCATCCGGTATATCGCCGTATCTCCTGTGCCAGTAATCGAATACCAGTTTAGCTGCTTTGGCCGATGAAACTATTGGTACGATGGCGGTGGATCTTTTTCTTGCTTCTTCTATGGGTACTTTGAGGGGCAAACCTGCACCAAGAAAAAGGAGATCTGCCTTCTCATCGATGGCGGTTTCCACGAGTTCTTCGAAGTCAGTGAGAGCTACCATGATGTTCACACCCACGATTCCGTTGGTTTTGCTTCGAGTTTTTCTGATCACAGTTTTCAAAGCTCTTTTGTTGGCTTCCCGGAAGTTGGTGTCGAAGTCAGGTTCCATCATGCCTATTCCGGCCGCTCCTATAACCCCGATTCCACCTTCGTTTGCGACAGCCGATGCGAGATTATCCAGGGAGATACCCACGCTCATTCCTCCTTGCACAATGGGTATTTTCGCCTCGTATTCTCCTATTCTCAGATGAGGTAATTCACATTTCATATGTTGTTCCCTCCATTTCATGACGATTCTTTTGATGTCTCCTCATTATAGCATTCACGATTCCACTTCGGCATGTTATAATCTTTGTAAGTTCATTAAACTTACAAAGTTGGAAGTGGTAATTTGCAAAAACTTACACCTCAGCAGGCGCGGGAACATAACCTAAAGCTGGTGTTGCGTACCATATACAACAGTGCGCGGATAAGCAGGGCCGACATAGCGAGGCTAACTAACCTGACGCGTGCAACAGTTTCAGACGTTGTGGAAGAGCTCATGAATAAAGGATTCGTGAGAGAGGTGGGGTTAGGTCCTTCAACGGGGGGAAAACCACCAACTCTCCTTGAGTTTGTTGAAGATGCGCGTTATCTCGTTGGAGTGGATCTAGCTGAAGATGAGTTCAGGGGCGCGTTGATAGACCTCAGGGGAGGGATAAAGCGAAAGTACAACACCAGAGTGAAACAGGCGAGCGGATCGGAGGCTTTGAACAGGGTTTACGAACTGCTCGATGTTCTGGTGAAGGATGCCGATAGACCCATCTTGGGTATAGGTATAGGAGTTCCGGGATTGATGGATGCGGACAGAGGAATGGTGTTGAAAGCGGTGAGCCTCGACTGGCAGAATCTACCTTTAAGAGATCTTCTTCAGGAACGTTACAATGTTTCTGTTTATGTGGCCAACGACTGTCAGGTTGCCGCTCTATCTGAATACACCTTTGGAAAATGCGAAAAGACTGAAAGCCTCGTATTGATAAAGATTGGTAGAGGGGTAGGGGCCGGTGTGGTGATAAATGGTTCCCTGTATCATGGTGATTCTTCAGGAGCCGGTGAAATAGGCCATGTCGTGGTGGATGAGAACGGTGAACGGTGTGGATGTGGAAAACGTGGATGTCTGGAAACATTTGTCAGCTGCAGGGCTATGATCAGAAAAGTGGAAAGACGGGTGAAAAATGAAGAGGTGGACATGAAATACATCTTTACAGCGTTTTCGGCTGGTGATGAGCGGGTTAAAAGAATTGTGCTGGATGCAGCGCACCACCTTGGTTTGATGATTGCTCATATCATCGCTATTTTGAACATCCAGGAGATAGTTCTCGCGGGTGGGATAACCGAGCTCGGCGAAGGATTTCTGAAACTGGTCGAAAAGGTGGTTAGAGAGCATGCACTGGATGCGCTTGCAAAGGTTACCAGGATTCGTTTCGCTTCCCTTGGAGAGGACATGGTGATGATGGGAGCCGCTGCATTTTTGATGAAGAAAGAACTAGGTTTACCCTGAGAGGGAGGGATGAGAGTGTCTGAGAAGCTCGAATTGGTTAAACCGAGGTGTGTACCACCACTGGATGAGAGTTTTAGACCGGCTGTTCTGGCCAACAGAGCTTTTCAGAGAAAGGTGGAAGAGGCTGGCGGAGGAGTGCCTTTGATATTTGCCCTTCAAAGACCGAGTGGTTGTATCTCGCGTTATGAAACCAGAGTTCTTCCAGAGGATCATCCGGATGCTGGGATGAACCTGACCTATGCTGAAAGATTGTTCAAGTTCCTTCTCTGGCAAAAGGGTGGTGTGAGGATATACGTTGGTGGTCCAAAAAGCGTGGGTGAGTACATAAAGAAAACCTATGCGCCTGGTGGAGCAAGGGAATTCGATTATCGCTTTATGGGTGAAGAAGTGTATCTCGAGGATTTCGAAGTGTACGTGTGTGCTCCAGAGGAAGTTCCACCTGAACGAGAGAAAACTCGCCCGCTGGGGAAACATTTGGAAGGATGCAGGATAGGGTTCGATCTTGGTGCTTCTGACGTAAAGGTTTCTGCGGTAATAGATGGTGAAGTCATTTACAGCGAGGAGATCGTGTGGGAACCCACCGACAAAGATGATCCTGAATATCACTACAGGATAATCGTGAATGCGTTGAAAAAAGCTGCTTCGAAACTTCCACGTCTGGAAGCAATAGGTGGTAGTGCTGCAGGGGTGTATGTGGACAATACTGTGAGAGTCGCCTCGCTTTTCAGGGGAATTCCCAGGGAGAGATACGATGAAGTTAGAAACCTTTTCCTGCGGATACGGGATGAGTTCGGCGTGCCCCTGGAGATAGTCAACGATGGAGAAGTGACGGCACTTGCTGGAGCAATGGCCTTGGATGATACCAGGGTGCTTGGAATAGCTCTTGGTTCAAGCGAGGCAGGAGGATATGTGAATGAGAAGGGGTACATAACGGATTGGCTCAACGAACTGGCGTTCGCACCAATAGATTATAGTCCCGATGCGGCTGTGGATGAGTGGTCTGGTGATAAAGGATGTGGTTCAGTGTACCTCTCCCAGCAGTGTGTTTTCAGGCATGCTCCAAGAGTTGGGATAGAGATACCCGATGATTTAACGAAGGCGGCGAAGTTAAGGTTCGTGCAGAAGAAACTTGAAGATGGAGATGAAGGTGCTTTAAAGATATGGAAAACCATGGGTTATTATCTTGGATATGCAATAGCTCATTATGCCGATTTCTACGATATAAAACATGTTCTTGTGTTAGGAAGATGCACCTCAGGTGAAGGCGGACGAATACTCCTGGACTGCGTTGATGAGGTTTTGAAAGCGGAATTCCCGGAGCTGGCCTCCAAGATAAAGGTTCATCTTCCAACGGAGAGGATGAGACGAGTGGGCCAGGCGATAGCCGCTGCCAGTTTGCCGGAACTGGGAGGGAAGAAGGATGAGGTTTCGGATGAGGAGTGCTGAAATATTTGTGCCAGATGGTTCGCCCGAGGATATCGCATTGGCCAGGACCACTCATATGGCCGTCGGTGCACATCAGGATGACCTAGAAATAATGGCTTATGATGGTATCTTGAAATGTTTTCAGAGTGAAGAGAACTGGTTTTGTGGAGTGGTAATGACCGATGGAAGCGGATCACCACGTGACGATCTGTACAAAGATTATTCAAACGAAGAGATGAGAATGGTTAGAAGGAAGGAACAGAAAAAGGCGGCAATTGTGGGAGAATACACCGCACAGATTCTCCTGGATTACCCCAGCTCTGCCATCAAGGACCCCGAAAATGAAGATCCTATCGAAGATCTTGTGGAAATTTTGAAGGTGGCAAAGCCTCGTATAGTTTACACCCACAATCTAGCCGATAAGCACGATACACATGTGGCAACAGCTTTGAGAGTCATAGAAGCCATAAGGAAGCTGCCTAACGATATGAAGCCTGAACACGTTTATGGATGTGAAGTGTGGCGTGATCTTGATTGGTTGCTGGATGGTGATAAGGTGGTTTTCGATGTGTCGGCACATGAGAATCTGCAAATGGCTTTATTGGGTGTTTTTGATTCTCAAATATGCGGTGGTAAACGTTACGATCTTGCCACCATGGGTCGAAGGCGTGCCAATGCTACCTACTACGAGTCGCACGGAGTGGATGTAGCTACAGGTATGACCTTCGCAATGGATCTAACACCCCTCGTCAGGGATCCTGATGTGGACATCAAGGAATATGTGACAGGTTTTGTAAGGAGATTCATGGAAGATGTGACAAGACGTCTGGAACGCCTTGGAAGCTGATGAAAAAGGAGGGCTTTAAGCCCTCCTTTTTTCTTATTCCACCGATTCGATGGCTTTTTTGAGATCTTCTTCGGAAATCCCTGTACTTTTCATAAGAATATTCACTTCTCCACTGAGCGCATAGTCTTTAACACCCAAAGGTATCACATTTATCGGTCGTATTCCGTTTTCAACGCACAGTTTGGTAAAGACGTTGTACAACCCTGTGTTCACGTTGTGATCTTCGTAAACTATCACGTGTTTACCGTGTGTCCAGGTTCGAAGAGTTTCAACGTCTGGGTGGAGTGGACATGACACGTTGAGAACCGTGACCTTCTTTCCCTGAAACCTCAATTCATCTGCAACTTTAACCGCCCTGTACAGAAGCTGTCCATATGTCAGAATGGTCACCGTTTCTCCCCTGCGTACCACATCCACCTTTCCATACTCGAAGATGTAGTCGTTTCCAAAGAACGGAGTTCCATGTTCGGACAGCACCACCTCGAGTTTGGATCTGCCAACAGCCACGGTGAAATTTCCTTTATGAGTTGCCGCATATCTTATGGCCCTATCAGTTTGATTTGGATCTCCAGGTACTATTAGATGCCAGTGGAAGAGGTTGGCGAGTACGCCCACATAATCTACACAATGATGGGTTTTTCCATCTTCGCCGACATCGGTTCCCGCATGTGTTATCAGAACTTTCAGATTTGTGTGATTGATGTCGTTCAAACGATGTTGATTGTAGGTTTCATCGACCCCAAATACGCCGAAATCGGCAAAAAACACCAGTACACCACTTACTGACATCGCACCTGCAATCGTCGCAGCGTTGTGTTCCTGAACCCCTATTTCCACTACACGATCTGGGTTTTCTTTGGCGAGTATGTTCAATCTAACGGATCCTAGAAGGTCACAATCAATGGCATATATGGGTTTGTCAGGATTCGCTCGAACGAGATCCGCTATAGCTTGGCCTGCCGCACTTCTGTTGTCGATCTTCGTGCCCGGTTTATAAGTGCGTGGTTCACCAGTGTTAATTTCTATGCTCTCATCCTGTGGTATTGGACGTTCGTGGGATACAGGCAATTTCGAGCGCAGCTCTTCGTATTTGCTCAGATCTTTTTCCAATCCCAGTTCGTCCATCGCTTTCCCATATTCTTCACGTTTCAACGGAACACCATGATATTTCACTTCATCTTCCATGAATGAAACACCTTTACCTATGGTGGTTTTAGCGATAACCACCGTTGGTTTACCGTCTTCTACAGCTGCCTTTATAGCGGTGTAAAGTTCCGCATGGTTGTGGCCGTCCACTTCTTTCACTTCCCAGCCAGCTGCTTTGTACTCTTCTCTAATGTTCACAGGCATGATTTCCGATGCTTTTCCACTTATCTGAGCATCGTTGTAATCTATCACCACTGTTATGTTGTCCAACCCATACTTTGCTGCCGTTCTCCTTGCCTCAGCCACCTGCCCTTTGGCTTGTTCCGCGTCGCTCATCATGACAAAAACATGGTAGTCTCTTTTGGTGAACTTGGCAGCAAGCGCCATCCCCACCCCCGCTGATAATCCCTGTCCCAAATTGCCTGTAGTCCATTCAACCCCTGGAATTCCCCTGGTTATGTGTCCTTCAAATATCGAACCCGGATGTCTGAAACCCGCTATCACCTCGTCTATATCGAAGAATCCCAGTCTTCCCAGAACCGCGTAAACGCCGGGAGCAGTATGTCCATGGCTGACCACGATTCTATCCCTGTTGGGATCGTTGACATTTTTTGGACTTATGTTGGCGTATTTCCATACCACAAGATACATATCCACCGATGACATGGAACCCCCGGGATGTCCTGATTTCGCCAACGTGGTCATCTTCAAAATATCACCACGGCATATACGTGCCAGTTCCTGCAGTTCTTTGACTTCCTCTTCTTTCAGCAGGGTGGCTTCGAATCTGCCCAAGTCCCTCACCTCCTCTACAGAATGAGAAGCCGCCCTTCTGGATGGAACCGTTGATATAGCGACTTCCTTATTTCCTGATGTTTTCTATAAGAATCGAGGTGATTGTAACCCTCCATTTCCCAGGGGGGTGTGGACGGAAGCACCTTGTCGAAATCTTCGAGTAGTTTTTTCTCCAATTCTCCATACTTTCCTTCAACGAAAGCCATGAAGGCCTCTTCAAAATCCTTCCACGATTCTTCCTCCCGACCAGGTACTATGGGATAGAAAAATCCGCTGTTATTCTTGACAGCCTTCAGATCACCGTAAGCATCTCCTATCATGAGTACCTGATGGTCTTCGTATCCTCCTGCCTTTTTTGCCATTTCTATGTGTTGCGCTTTTGTGCCCATTTCCTGCCCTGCTATCAGTGATATGTACTGTGTCAGGCCGTTGTTTTCCCAATAATCGGCGAGATCATTGTATGGTGTTTGGGAAACTATTATGATATCAGCGTACTGTGCCATCAGCTCTAGTGCTTTCTTTACTCCGGAAAAGGGAGGTATTTTAGCGGATATGTGCGGAAAAGTTCTGTTGACCGCTTCACTCCAGCCCAGCAATTTGTACAAAGCGAAATTCCTGGGTTGTTCTTCATTTATGTATTTCTCAAGACTGGGGTTGCCCAGACCGAGATTCATCTTCTTGGTGTACTCTATGAAATCGTCTACAATTTTCACATCCAGCAATTCCACGTTTTCTTCTTCCATCTTCTTGCGTACGTCACCCCGCGAAGCCAGAGCTTTCAGCGTCAGTTGAATGGCTATGAATCTGTTGCAACCTCTGTGTTTTGAGAAAAGATTGTAAAACTCGGCCGTTTCCCTGAAATAAGATTCTATGGGCCACAATCCGTAGAATTCCATGAAATGTGGATGAAAAATCAACATCTGCTTGCCGTTCATGTTATCCGTTACACATCCATCTGTATCAATGGCTACCAGCAGATCTTTGGAGCGTTTGAAATTCATCAATTGACGCTTTGGATCATCTTTCAGCATCTTTTCTGTCAACCTTTCGTATTTCACTTGCTGTCCCTCCTCCGACAAAGGTTCATCTGTAGCCTGCTGATGTGTATTCCGGACACAGCTTGGGTGCGTAAATCTCTTTGAACTGTGCAAATCTGGGTAATGGTCCACCGATAAGTGGCATGGCCCACTTTATGAAATCATCTGTAACATCGGCCCTGTTGGGGGCAATCCATTCTTTGGGGAACGTGCGAGCCGAATTTGCCACCACTTCCAAAGGTACTTTATCATAAACTACCTCGTATTTTTCTCCCGGCACCCTTATTATCGTGGCCATGTAACCATTTTCTTCGTTCAAAGCAAGTTTCGCGGCATGTGCTCCTACTTCGTAGGCTTCTCTTCGATCCACCTCTGAAACGTATGCTATCTCTCTTCTCTGCCTGGTGCCTGGTTTCTCATATCTTGCTATTCCTTTCACGATTAATCTGGTTCGTGCTCTTCCCTGTTCGTCTTTTCTGTCGAGACCGTTCAAGTAGTTTGCCACCACTTGCTCGGCGGATCTTTCGGCGGCGCTGAACTGTGCATGACCAAAAGCATCTTTCAATATCCCCAGGTCACCCACGTTCACTCCTTCACCAATAATAACGATACACCTTCCATGTTTTCTCAATGTTTCATTGACCATATCGGTTATGTACTCCAGGTTACCTTTCCAATCGTCCTTGGATAGAGCCTCGGGCAGGAAAATCAAGAGTGGCATTTTTCTTTCAGGATCGGCGAGCCTCGCAGCTGCAGGTATGAAACCTATTTTTCTTCCCATGACTCCTATTACCAGGACAGGGTCGCTGGTGTGGCTGGCCTTGTTCTCTTCGTTAGCTTCAAGCACGTTGATAGCGATGTTGCGTGCCACGCTGCCGTATCCCGGATCATGGTCGCAAATTGCGAATGTTCCATCCGGCTGTAGGGGTCCACCCAGATCGTTGTCTATGGTTTTCGGTATACCCACCGCTACAAGATCCAGGCCTTCCTTTCTGGCAAGTATGCTGACCTTGTTCGCGGTGTCCATGGAGTCTTCACCGCCGCAGTAGAGGAAATATCCTACGTTGTGAGCTTTGAAAACCTCGACGATCCTCAT
The DNA here is from genome assembly GCA_021161835.1 of Thermotogae bacterium. Taxonomy (GTDB): domain Bacteria; phylum Thermotogota; class Thermotogae; order UBA12178; family UBA12178; genus JAGGZV01. Next base: position 30,851 of record JAGGZV010000003.1, read on the forward strand.
CATGTCCTCTTCGCTTTTTATTTTGTATCTGCAGCTTCCTATAACACCGGCGGATGGTGTTTGTGAAAGTAAAGCGATCTCTCCTGGATCCTGAGCGGTTATATCTATTAGCTCTTCCCTCAAAACTCCCAGTATTCCCATACGTGCACCATATACCTTGTCTATTTTTTCAGATTTGAGCAAAGTTTCGATGGCACCCTGAAGACTGGCATTTATAACAGAAGTTGGACCACCTGACTGGGCAACAACGGCATTTCGCTTCATTTCACTTCCCTCCTAGCATAAAGATATTTACCACCGTGTTCTATCCATAACATTCCAGGCCCTTCAAAATCTTCTCGTTTTATACTTCCGGGATCTCGATAACCGAGATTTACGGCTTCACATACTTCCCTTGATATGCCCGTGGCCAGTGTGATCTTCAACTTGCATTTTTCAATGCCGCTTACTGGATCGTAAGTTCCTGGACCTCGAACATTTATAACGTGGGCTGCAACGTTGCGATCGAATTCTGGATGTTTTTTGAGAAATTCTCTGACATATCCTTTGCAATGGTAGCCGATCCTTCTTATACTTTCATCCATCATCTTGTTGGAGTGGAAGCAGTGTATATGAGGGGCATATATTATGATTTCCCCACCTTCTTTCATTACTCCTGGACGTTGAAGTTTGTAGGATCCTTTGCCAGCTGTCCATATTTCATCGTATTCTGGGCCTATGACCTGTACTGCCACATTCAACGGTTCTTCGATGTATACGATATGCAAACGGGAACTGGCATGCGCGGCACGTTCGTATGTCCTCAAAAAACCTTCCAATCCTTCGTCTATGTAAAGTCCTCTGGGTATTATTCCCTCGTCGGTTTCATCGTATACCATGTTGAAAGAGATCACAGGGCATTGTGTTTTCTGGAATATCAATTCACATGCGGCATTTATCACATCACGTGCTGGATTGCTGAAGGATCCTATGATCTGTGGAATCCCTATCAATACAGCAGCCCAGTGAAACAGGCCAACAACTTCGGGTCCGGCGACCCCAGGGACGAAGATTTTCAATCCACCCGAGAATCCGGTGGCTTCGTGCGGTACAGTACCGCTTATAGCTATTATCAGATCGAACTTTTCCACCAGCATTTTGTTTACAGTGACCGGGAAGGGTAGATTCAGCTCCCCGTCGGTTTTCTCATGAACAAATTCTGGAGGCAGCTCACCTACAGTTGTTAAAGCGGCAGGGTCGTCGTATTCGTGATTGTGGAAGAAGAGCGAATAGTCTTTTTGGGATAGTCCCAATTTTTCCAGAATCTCTGCTTCTGTCATCTTTCTGTGTGTGCCGCTTGCATTCAAGGTATGACATTCTTTCAAACCTTTGCTCTTCAATTCTTCCAAAAGAGTGGGAAAGATGAGATGTGTAAAATCTATACGTGTATAATCAGGGTGGAGCACCAAAACTCGCTCCACCCTGCCGAACTTTTCAATTGCTTCAACGACAGCCGCCTTTATTTCTTCTTCGCTCAAGGGTTCGGTGAAATTCTCGCGTACGATCATATTTCTCACTTCGGTATCTCTATGTTTTTGTCTGGTCTAGCTGCCTCCACTGTGCCTGCACCTGCTCCTTTCTTTCTCACCGCTTCGCCTTTGGTATAAACCCTGTGACCACCGAATTCTCTCCTGAGCGCTGCGAGTACCTTGTTGGAGAACACATCTTCCTGCCGTGATTCGAATCTCTTGAAGAGTGCATGGGCTATTCCTGTAACTGAAACTCCCATTTCTACCGCTTCCTGTACGGTCCAGCGTGCTTCACCTGAATCTTCCACGTATCCCTGTATTGATTCCAATTCGGGATCTTTTTCAAACGCTCTCTCGAGGAGTTCCAGTAACCATGAACGAATTACACTACCGTTGTTCCAGAGATGCGCGATGTCTTTCAACATGAAGTATTTACTGTATGGAGAGGCTTTCAACACCTCAAATCCTTCACCGTATGCTTCCATGATGGCGTATTCTATACCATTGTGCACCATTTTCACGAAGTGTCCTGCTCCAACCGGACCGCAGTACAGGTATCCTCCTTCTGGTGCTAAATCTTTCAGAATCGGTTCTATGTAATCGAAATCTTCCTTTTCTCCTCCCACCATGGTGCAATATCCCTCTTTAAGACCCCATATACCACCTGATACACCTGCATCCATGTAGTGGACTCCTTTTTCTTTCAGCATCTCCGCGCGTCTTATATCATTTTTGTAGAAATCGTTGGCACCGTTCACGATGATGTCCCCTTCTGAGAGAAGTTCTCCAAGCTTTTTCACATGTTCTTCCGTTGGGTCACCCAGGGGTAGCATCAACCATGCCACGCGTCTGGGATGCAATTTCTCCACAAATTCTTCAAGTGATTTCGAACCTATGGCTCCTTCTTTCATAATTTCCTCAACCTTGGCGTATGTTCTGTTGTATACGACCACTTCATGACCACGCTGAAGCAGTCTTCGCGCCATGTTCATACCCATTCTTCCAAGTCCAACTATTCCTATTTGCATCGTCTTTCCCTCCTTTCACGGAATGTTTTCATACACCGGAAAATGCGTTGAATCCCCCATCCACAGGAATCACTGTGCCTGTGAGAAATCTGGAAGCATCCGATGCGAGGAAAATGCATATTCCTGCGAGGTCATCCGGTTCTCCAAACCTGCCCATGGGGGTATGTTCTATGATCGTTTTGCCACGTTGAGTGAGATTCCCATTCTCATCCAGCAGCAGATATCTGTTTTGTTTCGTTAGGAAAAATCCGGGTGCTATGGCATTTACCCTCAAATTCCTGTTGTATTCCTGCGCAAAGTGTACGGCCAACCATTGTGTGAAGTTACTCACGGCGGCTTTAGCTGCTGAATATCCGGGTATTCTCGTTAGTGGCCTGAAAGCATTCATCGACGAGATGTTTATTATGGAACCACCATTTTCATTCTCTACCATGCTTCTTCCGAAAACCTGAGAAGGCAGTATGGCACCACCGAAAAGATTCAACGCCACCACTTTCTCGAGTGCCGACAGCGGTAGATCAAAGAAAGGTAAATCTTTCGATGTGGTGGCCTCTTTCATGTTGCCACCGGCGGCATTTACGAGGACATCCACACGTCCGAAGTCCTTCATTATAGCATCATGGCACTCTTTTATCTTCTCAATGTTGAGAACGTCTATATAATATCCTCGCACATTTATACCATGCTCCTTCGATAGCTTCTCTGCCACTTCCTGTGCGTTCACTATATCGCATATAGCTACTTCCGCCCCAGCTTTTGCCAGTGCCTCTGCTATTTTGGAACCCAGCACACCCGCTCCTCCCGTGACCACGGCCTTTTTACCTTCCAGGCTGAACAGTTCATCTATGAATTTCGCCATGTTTTCCCTCCTCACCTTTTTGTTCCCAACATCTCCAGGTGGCGACGTATATGTTTACCAACACATTCGTAATGTTCCTCCTCGTTTTCCATTAAGACCCTGTACAATTCATCGCGGAAGAGATAGGAACCATCTTCGTTTCTGGCTGTAAGCACCGCTCCATAGGTTATATGAATCAATTGACGGGAATCGTTTGCGTTCAAAAAATCTTCGAGTTTTTCATCGGGTATGGAATCCAGATCCGGTATTTTGGAAAGATCAGTTGTAACGTGATACGAACGTCTCTCAATCTGAAACCTTTCCAGAGCGAAGCGGTGTATTCTCCTGTACAACTCAGGTGCTTTTCTAGCGATAACCCTGATGGCTTCTAGATAACTGGTACCGGCGGTTTTAACATGGAACAACCCTTCGGTTGCTTGAGAAAAAGCGGGATAGGCTGAAAATTTGTCGCTACCCGAATGTAGCGAAAGTTTGTATCCACCGAAATGTCTGGCTATGGCAGCATGTAGATTGATTTCTCTTTCAAATTTCTTCAAATCGCCGATGTAATCTATGGCTTTTTGCCATTCTCCAACGAACCTCAGAGCGAGATTGGTGAATTCCACGCCCATCCTGCGCAACTCTTCCACTATGAAAATATGGGCCAATGGAGAGGTGGGAGTGTCGGTTTCATCCACAGAAACCTCGAAATCGAAACCATCCGATTTATAGGTCTTCAAAGTTTCATACATTTCCCTCACGAATTTCAAAGCATCGAAGTAGGTGACGATAGCATCAACCAGGGAATCTTCGTCGAAAATGAGAACTTGACCTTCGATTTCGTATTTTCTATTGAGATATCTTCTTTCCAGTTCGCTCCTTTTGGATATGGAACCATATATCTCCTTCTTTTTTTCAGGACTCATGGTGGATGTGTTCCTGACGAAATCCGAAGGATCTATGGTAAACATGGTGTAACCGCATTCCACTGCTTCCACTAGTTTGTCTGGATCTTTCACATGATCAGCATCGGCTCCAAATTTCCCTTTGTAACCTGCTTCGAAGCATCCCCATATGGCACTGTCCATAACATCTTCCCAATTTCTTCTGGTGCGTTCCAGTTCTCTGACAGATTGTTGGGCGAAGAAAGGAAAGATATCTTTCCCTTCGAAAGCTTTGACATGTGCAGGTGTGGCTATACCAAGCCTATCTCCAGTACCGAAGGATTTCTTTAAACCACATGGGGATGGATTAAGATGGGGAAACAATCTTCTGAGAATCTGAAGATTTTCATGAGTGGTGGGAGCAATTTTCAACTTTTGGTTTTCTTCGAGATTTCTAATTGATCTTTCGTAGATACCACGAAACAATCCACATACTGCGGATTCTCCGACAATTACGAGATATTTCGATTTATCACCTCGTGCCAGAAAAAAAAGGTTCGAATCTCTTTGTAACAGGGATGAGGTGTACGGTACATATTGATATCCTGTGGTTTTCAACAGGATATCGAAGACCTCCGATCTCAATTTTCATCATCTCCTTCCAGGTGATACTTTTTCTACTGTTACCCCTTTCTCACGAAGGAATTTTTCAACGTTCGTTGGAATACCTTCGTCTGTTATAAGATAATGAACGTCTTCCGGAAAGGCGAAGGAAGCGAATGCTTTTCTGTTGAACTTTGTAGAATCGGATACAACCACCACTCTGGAAGCACTTTTCACCATGGCCCTTTTGGTATCCGCTTCAACCACGCTGGGTGTCATGAACCCTCTTTCTTTTGAGAATCCCGTTGTACCCATGAAGGCTATGTCCACACTTATTTCCTGCAGGAATTTAAGTGTCCATGGACCTATTATGGATAGACTGTTTTCTCTGATAGTACCACCCAAAACGATTATTTCGGCATTGGTTTCGATCAATTTACTGGCTATGAAAACATTGTTGGTAACGATGGTGAGGTGTTTCCATGAGCGCTTAAGCATTTCGAGAGCGAGATAGTAATTGGTGCTGCTGCTATCGAGTATCACCGTGTCCCCATCTTCGATCATGTTCACTGCAACACTGGCTATAGCCTTTTTTTCCTCTTCTCGCTGATGGATCTTTCTTAGAAAATTCCACTCCGAACGAGAATGCGTTGGAAGAATAGCACCCCCATGAGTTCTAAGTAACTTCCCTTCTTGTTCCAAAGCGTCCAGATCCTTACGTATGGTGACTTCACTCACTTCGAAAAGTTTCGATAATTGAGCCACCGTGACCTTTCCCGAAGCCCTCAACAATTCCACAATTTTCGATCTTCTTTCTTCTGTGAACATGGTGTATCGCCTCCGATATATTGTATAATGAAGTTGCGAATTATTCAAATATCATTTCCAATCGCAATCATACGAAATCAGAAGCTATTTTGACATAATCGGTTCTCATCGTTCATAATGTACCATAATCTCTTTTCTTTGCATTTGTTTATTTTCAATTATGGTCGTATACTTTTTACGGTCCACATATCGAAAGGAGGTAGGTTGATGTGAAAGCTGTCCGACTACATGCCAAATGGGATCCCAGACCCGAATTCAAGTTGGGACCCAAAGATGTAGAAGGAAAACTCACATGGCTGGGTAGCAAAGTCTGGCGGTATCCTGAAGTGCTCATTGAAGATGTACCAGAGCCTAAAATAGAAAAGCCTTCTGAAGTAATAATCAGAGTGAGAGCCGTAGGGATATGTGGAAGCGATGTGCACATGGCGCAAGCTGATGAAGATGGATACACCCTTTACCCTGGTTTGACCGGTTTTCCGGTGACACTGGGACATGAATTTTCTGGCGAAGTGGTTGAAGCGGGGCCGGAAGCAATAAACAGAAGAACCAACAAACCTTTTGAACCGGGTGAACCTGTCACAGCGGAGGAAATGTTGTGGTGTGGATATTGTCGACCATGTGCCGATGGTTATCCAAATCACTGTGAAAATCTGAAGGAACTGGGTTTCGATACTGACGGAGCGTTTGCAAAATACATCAAAGTCGACGCCAAGTATCTCTGGAGCTTGAGGGAGCTTGAAGGTGTTTACGAAGGAGACAAACTCTTTATGGCCGGAAGCCTTGTTGAACCCACTTCCGTTGCTTACAATGCGGTTATAGAGCGTGGCGAGGGCATAAGACCTGGTGACAACGTTGTCATATTTGGTGGAGGACCTATCGGTCTGGCAGCCGTAGGAATATTGAAACATGGAGGGGCGGCAAAAGTCATACTTTCGGAACCTTCTGAAATCCGCCGGAAAATGGCTCTGGAATTGGGAGCGGATCATGTTATAGATCCAACGAAGGAGAACTTCGTGGAAGCACTTCTGGATTATACCAACGGTATGGGGGCCAAGCTCTATCTTGAAGCAACCGGTGTACCGCACATAATATGGAAGGATATAGAAGAGGCCATATGGAGATCCAGAGGTATAAATGCAACCGTCGTTATAGTTGCCAGAGCCGATGTGAAGATACCGTTGACAGGCGAAGTTTTCCAGGTTAGAAGAGCGAGAATAGTTGGAGCACAGGGTCATTCCGGTCACGGAACTTTCCCCAGGGTGATCAGTCTCATGGCAAGTGGACTCGATATGACCAAAATAATATCCAAAACAGTCTCTCTGGATGAGATTCCTGAGTACATTAAGAAGCTGCAGACTGACAAGAGTCTCGTGAAGGTAACCTGTTTGAATCCGTGAGGTGTTTGAAGATGAGAGAAGTAAAAGTAGGGGTAGTGGGGACGGGTTTCATAGGTCAAGTTCATCTGGATATACTCAAGGATCTCAAGGGTGTCAAAATAGGCGGGATCGTTGAAGCCGATCCCGCCCGTGCTTCCCGTGTATGTGAAAAATACGGTACCAAGAATTATTCTAATCTCAAAGAACTGAGAGATGCAGGCGTTGAAGCTGTATACATCACCACCCCCAACAAAACGCATTTCAATTTAGCCATGGAAGCCATAGAACTTGGTTTCCACGTGTTCTGTGAAAAACCCATGACCATAAGTTTGCAGGATGCGAAGGAACTGGAAAAAGCGGTCAATGAGAAAGGCGTTGTATTCCAGGTTGGTCACAACAGGCGTTTCGCATATGTTTACAAATTCATGAAAGAAAAGATAGAAACCGGGGAGTTGCGTCCCTACTCCTTCCAGATAAAGATGAACAGGGGCGAGCTCCTCAACCCGCCGTGGGTTTCTGACAGAAGCTATACGGGAGGGTTTTTATTCGAAAGTACGCTTCATCTCTTCGACATGATGAGATTTCTCTTCGGTGATGTCGCCAGAATGTATGTTCTTGGAAAGAAGAGTGTTTATAATGATTTCGATGATTGGGCAATAGCGGTGGAAATGAAGAATGGAATAATAGGAACCTTTACTTCGTGTGCACATGCCAGCTGGATGATACCTTTCGAACGGGTCGAAGTGTATGGGGAACACAAGATGCTTTCCAATGATGAAATGGAGAAAGTTTATTACTGTAAGGGCCTTGACAAAGAAGTGGAAATACACGATTACATGAAGGTAGATTTCAAGGAAAAATGGGGATACGTTGAAGAAGATGAGAAATTTATTGAGGCTGTGAGAAATGGTTCTTCGCCCGTGGTGACAGTTACCGATGGAGTGAAGGCCATAGAGATAGTTGATGCATGTTACAGAGCGGTTGAGGGTGGAGAAGGATACGTTGAATTTTGAGGAGGTAGATACAATGTCCAAATGGCAGATTCCTCCAGAAGGTGGACACATGGAAAAGCCAACGGGTGTTTATTTCCAGACTATGACAATGAAGGAGATAAAGGAAAGATTGAAGAAGTGTGATCTCATAATAATACCCGTTGGTAGTACTGAAAATCATGGTCCCAACGCTCCCACCGGAGAAGACACCTTCCTTGTCACCAGAATGGCAGAGCAAGTGGCTTTAAAAACAGGATGTACGGTTGCAGAACCCATATGGTATGGATTTCATCCCTATCATCACATAGGTATGCCTGGAACCGTGCCTGTGAAAGACGAAGCCTTCATAGATCTATTGGTGAGTGTCATGGCAGGGTTCTGGAACTCCGGGTTCAGGAAGCAGATACTCCTGAATGGACACGGTCAGGAATTCGTTATCCCCATAGCTATCCACAAATTCGCCAAGATTTTTCAGGTTCCTGCATTGATAATCAATTTGAACTGGTATCACGCCATTCAGGACAAGTTCAAGACGAAGGAAGAGGGCGGACCATACGAAACGCCTTTCATACATGCCGATGAAGTGGAAAGTTCCTGGAGTCTTGCACTGTTTCCGGAATTTATGCATCAGGAGTGGGCAGTGGATACGCAGCCAACCGGCTTTCTGCCAGAAGGACACATCGATAAGGCGGGCAACCTATTGCACAGACCCATAGCATGGTACGGTCATGTTGGAGCAGGGCCGATAGAAGTTGCGCAGTACCCAGAAGGTGTCGTGGGTAAAGCCACTGCGGCCAGTGCCGACAAAGCAAGGGAAGGCGTGGAAGCTTTCCTCGATTATCTGGAAAAGCTCGTGAATGATATCATGGAAACCTTCCCGCCTGGAAAGTTGCCGCCAGCCGAAAAGCTCACACAGAGAGCCAAAGAGGAGATTGAAGCCCTTCTCAAAGAACCTTTCACGGAAGGATGGAAGAGTTTGTATTCTGCGGGAAATATGTGGTGAACGAAAATGCGTTTCAAAAACCCTGTAAAGGGGACTATCTCAAGGAGGTGGGTGTTTTATGAAAAAACTGTTGGTCGTGGCCCTTGCACTGTTGGTGAGCGTCGGGATCTTCGCGACCTACACCTTCTACGTGGTCTCGCACGGAGGACCTGCTGATCCCTTCTGGGGTGTAGTGATGAAAGGTATGAAGGATGCAGCGCTCAAGTATGGTGTCAAGGCAGTGTACCTGGGACCCGAGAAGTTCTCGTTGAAGGAATTCATCGATCTTGTGAACAGCGCTATAGTGAGGAGACCCGATGGTTTGGTGGTAACCATAACCAATGCCGTTGCTCTGGACGAACCATTGAGAAAGGCTATAAAACTGGGAATACCTGTGGTTGCCATTAACGTTCCCGATACGAGACCCGTCGAAGAAAGGATACCCTACCTGTGCTACGTTGGAATGGACGAGTATCTTGCTGGTGTATACGCGGCCAGAAGGATGCTTCAAGAATTCACGCCAAAGAGAGCTATCGTAGCCATCCACGAGCCCGGTCATACAGGATTGGAGGCCAGGGCCAAAGGTATCATGGATGTTCTGAAGAAGAAGGGCATTCCTGTGGAAAAACTCGATATAACCACAGATCCAACAAAGGCCCTCACACTCATGAAGAGCTACCTTGTGAAGCATCCGGATACTGATGCCATATTCACCCTTGGACCTCTCGGTGCACATCCCGCCATACAGTTGGTTGAAGAGGAAGGACTCGTTGGCAAAGTGAAAATAGGAGCCATCGACCTCACCACCAAGATAACCGATGCCATAAAGAAAGGTGTTGTTGTCTTCACCATCGACCAGCAGCAGTATCTCCAGGGTTACCTGCCAATCGTCTTTCTGTACCTCTACAAAGAATATGGCCTCATTCCTCATGAGCAGGTCCTTACCGGTCCATCCATCGTTGACAAGAGCAATGTAGACATAGTTGAAAAAACGGTGCAGATGGGCTACCGCTGATTATTAGCCGGGGTGGGGAGAAGATTCCTCACCCCGGTTTTCACCCTGCTTACGAGGAGGAGATAAAGTGCCGAGTGAGAGTAGAGCGGATGTTAAAGCTTTACCGTGGTTTTACAGGACAAAGGAGCTCGGTGCCATATTTGGTACATTGATCTTCTTCGTGATATTTGCGATCATCTCAGAACAGTTTCTGACATGGTCGAATCTGGCTACCACCTTCACCATGGCGGCAGAGCTCGGAATAGTGACCCTAGGTGTGACCATGCTGATGATTTCTGGGGAGTTCGATCTTTCGGTTGGTTCTGTATTTGCGGTTGTTCCAATGGTTATGGCCATAATGATCAATCACGGAGTCAACGAATGGTTCGCTTTCGTGGTGGCCATGCTGGTGGGGGTCGGTATAGGTGTGGCGAACGGTCTGGTCACGTTGAAAACAGGCATTCCCTCCTTTATCACGACTCTCGGCATGAAGATGTTCTGGCGTGGAATATTGCTGGCCGTTACCGGTGGATTCCCCATTATACTTTCGCACAAAGTTGGATTGTTGAGGTATTTTGGAGGAGCCGTACTCGAGGATCTTCGCTATTCTGCTATATGGTTCATAGCTCTGTCGATCGTGTTCTGGCTGGTTTTAGAACGCACCCAGTACGGAAACTGGACCTTTGCAACGGGGGGAAACATAGGAGCGGCACGTGCTCTTGGTGTGCCGGTTATGAGAGTGAAACTGGTGAACTTCGTGTTGAGTAGCACACTGGCAGGATTCGCGGGTCTGACAACCTTTGGTAGATTCAAGATAGTGGATCCAACCCTGGGTCAGGAAATGGAACTCGAGGCCATAGCCGCGGCTGTTATAGGTGGCAATCTTCTCACGGGCGGGTACGGAAGCATACTGGGTTCGTTCATAGGTGCCGTGATGATAGGTATGGTGCGTAGTGGGCTCGTTCTAGCGGGCGCACCAGGATATTGGTACAGAGCCTTCATTGGTGTGATATTAATAGTTGCCGCCATAATAAACGCGAGGATAAGAAAGAAGGTGGCAGGATGAGCGAATACATCGTTGAAATGAGAGGCATAAAGAAGAGCTTTGGAAGGGTTCAGGCACTTAAAGGTGTGGACTTCAGCGTGGGGCGAAACGAGATAGTGGGGTTGCTCGGTGATAACGGTGCAGGTAAATCCACGCTGATAAAGGTGCTGGTGGGTTACTATCAACCAGATGAAGGCGAGATATATTTTGAAGGTCAGAAGGTGAACTTCAAATCGCCATGGGATTCCAGAGCTTTGGGGATAGAAACGGTCTATCAGGATCTGGCTCTTGTGAATCTCATGCCGTTGTGGCGTAACTTCTTTCTGGGACGTGAATTGAAGAGAAAAATTGGTCCGTTTAAATTGATAGAACGCAACAAGATGAGGCGGCTTGCCTTGGAATCTTTGAAGGATGTTGGAATCTTCATTCGATCGCCCGATGAGACCGTGGCGTTCATGTCGGGAGGAGAGAGGCAGGCGGTTGCAATAGCGCGAGCCATACACTTCGGAGCCAAACTACTCATTCTCGACGAACCTACGGCCGCTCTCTCTGTTGGAGAAACTCGTAAGGTTCTTGAACATATTGTTGAAGCCAAAAAGCGGGGCATTTCCGTCATATTCATAACTCATAACATATATCATGTGTACGAAGTTGCGGACAGACTCGTGGTGCTTGAACATGGCGAGAAAATTGGTGAATATGAGAAAAAGGAAGTGACTCCTGAGCAAATAATGGACATAATAGCTTCGGCAGCTGGTGTAAAATAATTGTAAGGAGGTACTAATTTACAATTTCAAAATCCAACATTTTCAAATTGGGGAGGTGTGGTGTTATGAAGAGGTTACTTGTGGCGTTGTTGGTGGCTCTGTCGGTTGTTTACTTTGCGAAGGTCGTTACCATAACCGCTTGGACGGTTGGACCGGACAATCCGTCGGTGAACAGGTTTGAGAACCTCAAGACTGCCGCTGAGAGATTGAACAAGATACTCGAAGCGGCCGGTTCCGACATCAGGGTGAAAGTGGAGGGTTACTTCGATTCCACCGATTGGAGCAGTTACAAGTCAAAGGTGGTCTTTGGTTTGAAATCCAAACAGGATGTGGACATCATCTGCAGTGGACACGACGATCTTGGTTCCTGGGCCAAGGCTGGTTATCTGCTTCCGTTGGACGATCTGGTAAAGAAGTACTGGGATCTTGGACTCTACGACATAATTCCATCCCTGTGGGAAGCGTGTAAGTTCAAGGGTGGAATCTACGCTATACCACAAGATACTGAAGCAAGGCCGTTCTACATCAACAAGAAAGTTCTGAAAGCTCTTGGCTGGACCGACGCGGAAATCGAAGCATTGCCTGAGAAAGTTGCCAAAGGAGAATTCACACTGTTCGACTTTGTGGAAGTTGCTAAAGCAGCGAAGGAGAAGGGACTCGTGGAATGGGGACTTTATCACAGACCCAAGATGGGCATCGATTACTTCCAGCTCTTCACCTCTCTCGGAGCAGACTTCTACGACGAGGAGAAGGGCGTCTATGTCTACGATGTTGCCAAGATGGAGGAAGTCTTCAAGTTCTTCTATGATCTCACCAATACCTGGGAAATAACACCCAGAAACATCATAGGTACTCCCTGGTCTTCTATCCACAAGGATGTAACAAGCGGTAAGGTACTCGCATGGCTCGGTGGTACATGGAACTGGGCTGAGTGGAAGCGCGACTACGGCAAGACCGAGCAGGAACTGGAGGATATGTTTGTCCTTACACCTGTTCCCAAAGCCACGGCTGATGGCAAACCGAACACGCTCTCCCACCCTGTTGTTTACATGATACCCGCTCACAGCAAGAATCCAGAACTGGCTTTCATGTTGCTTGTACTTGCAAGTGCACCTGATCTCAACATGAGACACGCCGTGCAGAGCGGACACCTGCCCATCAGGTGGCAGCAAACGGTCTTCCCGGAATACAAGAAGGAATTCATCATGGTAGAAGGAACGAAGCTATTACCGTTCTCTTCCTTCGTACCCAACGATGACAGATTCAACGACTTCAACAGGGTGATCTTCGAAGGACTCCAGATGGTGGAATCTGGTGCCAATCCATCGGCCGTCGCGAGGGATGTTGCAAGACGTTTGAAAGTTACTCTGAAGGATAGGATAGAGATCATTGAAAAGTGAACGTAACGACTGGCAAGGGGTGGGGGCCTTGCCCCCCACTCCTTTAATTGAGAATTGAAAGGGGGAATGAGGTGAAAAAGTTTAGGATACCTAAATCATGGTTTTTCCTATCGCCCATGTTTGTATTGGTAACTCTGTTTTTTGCGGTACCGGTCGTAATAACGGTTGTGATGTCGTTCACAGATATGGATTATTCCTTTGAGTGGAACTTCATAGGTTTCATGAATTTTCAAGACATGGCGAGTGATTTTCTCATTCCCAAAGTCCTTTTGAACACGCTGGTTTACACTTTCGCCACTCTGAGTTTGTTCAACGTTGGAATGGCACTTCTGCTATCGCTTTTAACTACTTCCATCAGCGATAGACTCGGAGATTTCTTCAGATCTCTCTGGATGCTTCCGAGGTTGACACCTTCAGTGGTGTACGGATTGTTGTGGTTGTGGATATTCGATCCCACCAAGTACGGTTTGGTAAACAATATACGTGCATGGTTCAATCTTCCACCGCAGGATTGGCTCCATCAAACTCCTATGTTGATGGTTATCCTGGCCAATGGTTTCATAGGTGCGTCAATGGGTATGTTGATATTCACCGCGGCGATAAAGGCGATACCCATAGATTACTATCGAGCTGCTCTGATAGACGGAGCCAGTTGGTTCACCATAACGAGGAAAATAACTCTTCCTCTTATAAAATGGCAGATACTCTTCGTCACAGCTTATCAAACTCTGTCACTTCTGACCTCTTTTGAATACATACTGATCATCACCGACGGTGGTCCTATCTTCAGAACGGAAGTCTGGGCACTATACACCTATCATACAGCATTCGAAAGTTTCCGATACGGTTACGGTGCCACGCTTTCTGTGATACTGGTGCTTGTGGGCATAGCAGCTGCCTTTGTGTATTTGAAGCTCTTCGGTTTTGAAGCGCTTATGAGCAAACCCAGGATAGAGGTGGATTGATAGCCGTGGAAGGTGTGAAAAAATATCAACTGACATTTTTCCAGCGCAACAGTCAGAAGATAGCTCAGGTAATAATAGTTTTGATACTGATACTGGTCACTTCTCCCATAATTCTTGGATACGCATGGTTAATATTGAGATCCTTCAGTGAAGACATAGTACAGGGATTCATACCCACCAAGTTAACCTTGAAGAACTGGCGGTTTCTCTGGCAGAACATAGAAGGATATCCAAGTATATGGAAAATAACCATGAACACTTTCCTGCTGGCTCTGGGTGTCATGGTCATCGAGATCCTCATAACCAGTATGGGAGGATATGCACTGTCCAGGTACGAGTTTCCAGGACGTTCATCCATATTGAGACTCATTCTGGTGCTTCATGCTTTTCCAGCCATCTCTCTCATGGTGGCCATATTCTATGTGCTCTGGAATCTGGGACTTTTGAACAAACTTTGGGGTATAATCCTTGTTAAGGCGTCTCTCGAGATACCGTGGGGCACATGGGTGATGAAAGGTTTCTATGATGGAATTCCATGGGAGCTGGAGTGGGCAGGATTGGTGGACGGATACTCGAGATTGCAGGTATGGAGAAAAGTGATACTTCCGATAGCAAAACCAGGTATAGCTGTTACAGGCATATTCGCCTTTCTCTCAGGCTGGTCCGAATTCGTTTTTGTCAATACCTTCATTTTCGAACAGCAAACCTGGACACTTTCCAAGTATGTGAAGGGTATAATAGGGGACTTCCGGTTCGTGGATTACGGCCTTTTAACTGCGGTTGGACTTTTCTATGTTATTCCCACTATAGTTTTCTTCTTCTTCGTGAGTAAGTACATGATCAAACTGACGATTGGAGGAGTGAAAGGCTGATGCCGGAGATAAGAGTGGTGAACTTCTGTAAATATTTTGGAAAGGTAAAGGCCGTCGATAACGTGAGCTTCGATGTGAAAGATGGAGAGTTCGTGGCCCTGCTGGGTCCATCGGGGTGCGGAAAGACCACCACTCTGCTCACACTGGCGGGAATATACAAACCCACAGCTGGCGAGATATATTTCGGCGACGAGCTGGTGAACGACGTGCCACCTAAATACAGAAGTGTGGGTATGGTTTTCCAGAATTATGCCCTTTATCCGCATATGAACATATTCGAAAACATCGCGTTCCCGCTGAGGGCAAAGAAACTACCCAGGGATGAAATAGAAAAGAGGGTCAAGGAAGTGGCCAGGAAACTCATGATAGACCAGCTGCTCGATAGGAGGCCATCGCAGATTTCCGGAGGACAGCAACAACGTGTGGCGCTGGCACGTGCCCTTGTCAAGGAACCGGCGATATTGCTTTTCGATGAGCCGTTATCCAATCTCGACGCTAAATTACGCATGCTCATGCGAGCTGAAATCAAGCATCTTCAAAGCGAGCTTGGAATAACTTCCGTGTATGTTACTCACGACCAGGCTGAAGCCATGACCATGGCCTCCCGTATAGCGGTGTTCAGTATGGGTAAGCTCGTTCAGTATGGCACCCCTGATGATGTTTATGATAGACCCAAGAACATGTTTGTGGCTGCGTTCATAGGTAATCCACCCATGAACTTCCTGGAAGGATTTACCGTTGTGGGCGATAATCAGAAACTCCATGCCAGACGTGGGAATATAAGGGTTGAATTGCCAAAAGAAGCACGTAACAGACTGGAAAACGCTCCCAGAGAAAACCTCGTTCTGGGTATAAGGCCAGAACACATAAAAATACACTTCAAGGAAAAAGAAAATACTATTCCAGGTTTGGTGTACGTGCTCGAACCCCTGGGAAGAGACCTGATAGTGAATGTGAAACTGGAGGATACTGACGAGATCGTCAAAATATTTGCCGAGCCCGGTGTGGACTTCGAGGAGGGTCAAAAAGTGTACATGGAACCGTGGGTTGACAAAATCCATCTTTTCGATCCCCAGACTGAGGAAACCTTGCTTTAGAGAGAAGGGATGGCATGGCCTTGATAAAAGGTATAGGTGTGAACGTCGATACACGCAGGGTTAATGGGTCGATGAAGAAACTGTGGGAGGAACTCAAATTTTTCCAATCTGTTGGATTCGATTATGTGGAAATTCCGCCGGCGGGTTTGGATGTCATAGTTAGGGGCAGGATATTGGAAAAGAGACTTCAGAGGTTTAAGGATATCCTCTCCGATTTTGATTTCAGGTACACGATACATGCTCCCGATGTGATAAATCTTCGTCACAGGACGAATCCTTTACACTACAAAGTTATGGAGGCCACAGTAAGACTTGCAGGGATGATAAATGCCGAAGTAGTTGTATATCACTGTGGAACCGTGGAACATTCTCTTGATCTCAGAGAGAAGACGCAGAAAGATGCGGAAGTCAAAGCTCTGAAGAGATTGGCGAAGTTAGCTGCGGAAAACAACACCGTTATAGGTGTGGAAAATGTGGGACATTCCGCAGACGAGGTTCTGGAGGTTATAAAGAGAGTCAATCATCCAAATGTGCGAATGGTGCTCGATCTTGGTCATCTTTACATAGTTTCAACGTACAGAGGACTGGATTTCTATAGGCAGGTTAGTAGAGCGCTGGAATACACTGTGGAACTTCATGTGAGTGACAATTTCGCTGAATCTCCACAGACGTACCAGGATGTTCCGAACATCGAAAGCTTCCAGTTCGTGTATGGTATAGGAGACTTGCACCTACCATTGGGAGAAGGGGAAATGCCCTACACAAAATTGCTCAAGATGATAAGGGAATCTTCTTTCAACGGTATAGTCACCCTGGAGATAAACAGTATGGACCGATTCAAGGATGATTATGCCGATTCCCTGAATCTTTTGAGAAGAAGACTCATAGGCAGGAACGGGGGATTGAAATGAGAGTGGTGTTTCTTGGACACGTATCGAAAGATGTGAACATAACCAACGGTGAGGAGAAGATCGTACCCGGTGGAGGAGTCATATACGGTGGAGCAACGGTGGTAGGGCTGGGTGAAGAGGCTGAGGTCTACACCAAATGTGCCAAGGAAGATGTGGAGCTCTTCACCTCCATCGTACCAAAGGTAAAATTCCACTTTCTTCCCAGTTCCACGTCTACCAGCATAGAGAATCTCTATCCTTCATCCAATCCAGATGACAGGGTAAGTCGCATGATAAGCCGTGCCGATCCCTTCACGGTGAGGGATCTCGTGTTCATAAACGAGACGGGTATAATCCACATCAACCCACTGTGGTATGGTGAGTTTCCGGATGAATTGATCGAGAAGGCGAGAAAAAAAGCGACGTTTCTCGCCGGAGATGCGCAGGGGTTTTTGAGACAGGTGGATGAAGATGGGAAGATGGTTTACAGAGACTGGAGAAAAAAGGAAGAATACCTGTGTTTCTTTGATCTTTTCAAAGTGGATTCCAACGAGGCGCGGATAATGACAGGTAGCGATGAGCCGAAAGAGGCGACGAAGAAGATAGTCGAAATGGGTGTAAAAATGGTTTTGATGACACACAAAAATGGTGTGTGTGTGTACGATGGCAAGGATTTTTATGAGGCTGAGTTCGGTGAGTGGAAGCTGGAGGGGCGAACGGGCAGGGGCGACACATGCACAGCTGCTTTCTTGGTTGCCATGCATCGTTTCTCATTGCCGCAGGCGGTGAAATTCGCCGCTGAAGTGACCACAAGAAAAATGCAGTACCCCGGTCCTTACCGGGGATAAAAAACCAATCGGGAGGTGTTAGCATAATGAGAAGATGGCTCTTTGTGTTTTTTATAGTAATGATGGTGGGTGCTGTGTTTGCAGGTCGAGTCCTTCACATGTACACAGCGCTCGATAACAACGAATGGCCAATCTATGTAAAGGCTTTCGAAAGGGCAACCGGTATCAAGGTGGATGTTGTGAGGATGTCCTCGGGGGAGGTTCTGGCGAGGGTCGAAGCCGAGCGTAAGCATCCTCAGGCCAGCATATGGTTCGGTGGTCCCGCGGTGGACCAGATAGCTGCAAAGAAGAAAGGTCTCACTGAACCCTACAAAGCTCCAGGTGCATGGAGCATACCACTTGCTTTTAAGGATCCCGAAGGCTACTGGATAGGTTTCTACCTTGGAGCCATAGGTTTCGCCAGCAACGCTGAGCAACTCAGGGAGCTTGGGGTTGAACCTCCAAGATCCTGGTACGATCTCCTGAAACCGGAATTCAAAGGCAGGATATCGCTGGCCTATCCCTACACTTCCGGTACAGCTTACACTGTGCTTGCCTCTCTGGTTGCATTGATGGGAGAGGATGAAGCATTTGCTTACTGGAAGAAGCTCCACAAGCAGATCCACCACTACAACAAATCTGGTTCTGCTTGTGTCACGCAGGTAGGGCTTGGTGAAATCACCGTGGGTATAGCTTTCGCACATGACATAATCAAGAAAGGCATAAGCAAGGGATATCCAGTGATCCTTACCTTCCCCAAAGAAGGAACTGGTTACGAAGTCGGGGCCATGTCCATCATAAAAGGTGGCCCTGAACCCGATCTCGCCAAGAAATTCATCGACTGGATGCTCACAAAAGAGGCACAGGATCTCATGAAGCAATGGTACAGAATACCCGTCAATCCAGAAGCGGAAGTGGCAAAAGGTGCGGTACGGTTGAGCGATGTGAAAGTCGTTCCAATGGATTTCGAATACTTCGGTAAAGAAAAAGACAGGTTGATAGAGAGGTGGAAGGAAGAGATCGAATACGGCGGGTGATACACGCATCGGGAGCCCAGCGCGGGCTCCCGATGATTATTAAAAAAGTAGGAGGAATTCGAAATGCAATACCAACTCAAACAGCTCAAACGAATATGGAATGAGCCCATTTTATTTGCTATGATAGTCGCCGTGTGGCTTCTTCTGGCGCTTTTCATTCTCTACCCCATAATCATGGTGGGTATAAAAAGCCTTCAGCCCGATGGAGAGAATTTCGGGCTGAAGGTCTACAAGATGTTGTTCACAAAGAAGTATTTCCGTGCTCCTCTATTCAACAGTTTGAAACTGGGTGCCAGTGTTGCAAGCGTTGGCGTCCTGGTAGCCTATATCTTTGCCTACGCTATAACCAGGGTTAACCTCCCTGGTAAGTCTTTTTATAGAACTATAGCTACTTTTCCCATAGTTTCTCCGCCATTCGTCATAGCACTGGCTGCGATACTTCTCTTTGGAAGAAACGGTGTTATAACCCACAAACTCTTCCATGACAGATTGAACATAGAAATATATGGTTTCTGGGGTCTTCTGATAGTTGAAACTCTTGCTTATTTTCCCACGGCCTTTTTAACGCTGGAAGGAATATTACAATCTATAGATCCCGCCCTTGAAGAAGCTTCGTTGAGTCTTGGATCCAGCAAATGGCGAACGTTCTGGCGGGTAACGTTTCCACTTTCCATGCCTGGTGTGCTGGCTGCATGGCTACTGGTTTTCTCTCAATCCATGGCAGACTTTGGTAATCCTTTGATACTTTCAGGGAATTTCCATGTTTTGAGTGTGGCAGCGTATCTGGAAATAACGGGATCTTATCGTATACCTTATGGTGCAGGGTTGGCCATAATGCTTCTTGTTCCTACACTGGCTGCCTTTGCTGTCCAGAGATATTGGTTATCGAAGAGATCATACGTTACCATTACCGGAAAGCCTTCCGCCATGCGCCTTCTTGAGCCTCACATAGCTGTAAAAGCATTCTTCACCATCATCGTGTGGTTACTCATAGGAGCCATTTTCCTTTTTTATGGCACGGTACTTTACGGCTCCTTCACCAAACTGTGGGGTGTGAACCATACACTGACACTCGACAACTACAGGTACGTTTTCGATATAGGCTTTGAATACCTGAAGGATACTTTGATACTTGCCTCTATAGCGACACCCATCTCGGGTGTTCTGGGAATACTGATAGCTTATCTTGTTTCCAGAAAGGAATTTCCATCGCGCAGGTTCATGGAGGCGACTTCTTTGCTCACCTTTGCCGTTCCCGGAACTGTAGTGGGTATAGGGTATCTGCTGGCTTTCAATCAGCAACCTTTGATGCTCACAGGAACGGCTCTCATAATAATTCTGGTTTTTGTTTTCAGGTATCTTCCTGTGGGAGTACAAAATGGCGTTGCGGCATTGTACCAGATAGATAAGTCCATAGAGGAAGCATCTATAGATTTGGGAGCCAGTAGCAATAAAACTTTCTGGAAGATAACGATGCCTCTTGTTACACCGGCGTTTTTCTCTGCTCTTTTCTACACTTTCGTCAAGAGCATGACGGCTATAAGTGCTGTCATATTCGTGGTATCTGGGAGATGGCAGCTCATAACCATAGCTATACTCGGATCTGTTGAGAACAGTGATCTGGCCCAAGCGGCAGCATTCAGCTACGTTTTGATAGGAATAGTTATCTTGGCCATGTTCGGATTGAGATGGATAACCAACCTGTTCTCATATCAGGAAAGAGTCAGGAGGGCGATGGCATAATGGAAAAGAACGAATACTACGTCGAAGTGAAGGACCTGGTTAAAGAGTTCAGGGATCCTTCAGGTTCCGCTGTGCTAGCAGTGGATGGTGTATCATTTGGTGTGCGTAAAGGAGAGATGGTCACTCTTCTGGGGCCGTCGGGGTGTGGAAAGACCACCACTTTACGACTCATAGGAGGATTCGAGATTCCCACAGCTGGAAGGGTTTACATAGATGGTGTCGATGTCACAGATTACCCACCCAACAGAAGACCTACAGGAATGGTTTTTCAGAGTTATGCTCTTTTTCCACATATGACAGTTTTCGATAATATTGCTTATGGGTTGAGAAACAAGCGGCTCTCGCAGTCCGAAGTGGAGAAAAAGGTCTATGAGATACTCGAAATAGTGAACCTACATGGCCTTGAAAAACGCTATCCTGGACAGCTCTCCGGTGGTCAGCAGCAGAGAGTGGCGCTTGCCAGATCTCTCGTGGTCGAGCCCAAGGTGCTTCTTCTGGATGAGCCTCTATCCAATCTAGATGCCAAGTTGCGTGAGCAGATGAGAGTAGAGTTGAAGAAGATACAGAAGAAGATAGGCATAACCGGCATATACGTCACACATGATCAACTCGAGGCCATGACATTATCTGATAGAGTCATAGTGATGAAGGATGGAAAGATCGTACAAATGGACACACCTGAAGCGCTCTATAGATTTCCTGCCAACAAGTTCGTGGCAAACTTCATAGGAAAGGCAAACTTCATAGAAGGTCGTATTTCATCCGTACAGGATAACAGTTGTGAGGTCGTTCTTCCCAATGGTCGTAAAGCAAGAATTGAGCTTCGGGATGCCAGAAAATTTGGAGTGGACGAGTTGGTGTTGGTAGTAATGCGCCCGGAAGGCATAGAGTTCAGCGATTCTAAAGAAGGTTTGTTGGCTGGTGAAGTCATTACCCGCATATACACTGGTGCCATGTCTTCCTTCGAAGTGAAAGTGGAAGGTGAGATCTTCACAGTTGATGTACAGAATCCCAACTTCGACGAGCTTCCCGATGTCGGTGACAAAGTATGGCTCAGTGTTGACAGAAAGGCCATAACGATAGTCAGAAGAGAGTGAAATCCTTTGACTCTGGAAAGATCCCCTTTTGGCGGGGGATCTTTTTTATTTATTTTTGCCAACGGATATGGTAGAGTTGTATCGAAAAAATATGATACGAAATGAAAAGAGGTGATGAAAATACGGATTAAAAGTGTGAAGATTGAGAACATTGAAGATCTTTTGCAGCTGTGCATCCCACCTGAAAGAAAAGATGATCCCCTGTTCATCGAAGGGATAAATGCGAAGAGAGAGTGAACATGCAGGATGCTTGAAAAAGGCGAGCTTTTTGCCAAAATAGCCTATATTGATGGACGACCGTGGGTTTGATTCAGTACACCGTGAAGCCCGACGAAAAAGTTATGGAGATCATGTGCATATTTGTACCCAACGAAGAAGACACCAGGAAGGGCATAGGGAAGGCTCTTTTAAATTCCCTATTTTCCTTACTACCCCATCGAAGAAGGCTTTGTGTACCGGCCCAGGATGGTGGGATGCACACCGCAGGAGGAAGATAAGGGAAGAGCCCTCATATTCTATGACCCTTCCTGTCCATTCTGCATTTACTTTTCCGAAAGGATAAAGGAAATGGTGAAAGAAGTTGCTCCAGACATCGAGATAAGGATGATAAACCAGTTTGAAGAAAGCGAAGAGGTCAAGAAACGTGGTGAAGTTCCTTTCTGCGTGGTGAACGGTGTACCCATATACTCCTCTTTCGGTGACCGAAAACGCTTTCAGGAGGACGTGAAAAAGGCTCTTGGTTGAGGCATATTTTCGTCTTACCTTTAAATACTAGCATTCCACCATAGAATTCAGATAATGATCCGAACGAGGAAGCATCCTGTACCTGAAGATGGATTTCATGTATGTAATCGGACCATTGTGTTCCCCTCGATTCACAGGAGAGGTATTGAACCTATTCCTTTTTTATGCTAAACTTAAAAGTGAA
>JAGGZV010000057.1 GCA_021161835.1 Thermotogae bacterium
TCAACATATCCTCATATTTGTCGAAAACCAGTCTAGCCGTTGTGAAGGTACGAACACTTCCGTCGTAGTCGTAGGAATAGACGGCTCTATAATACACCTGTGTGTACGAAGTTCGAGCTCTGAAGGTCATGAATATGTTGACAATCATGAACCCCGCGAGTATCACGATGATTACTATCAGAAATTTGTTCCAGTTCAATTCATCACCCACTTTCCACGATTTCTGGCGATTCTGAACAGATATTCCTGTACATACCCAGCATAAGGTGGGAACCATTCCATTCCCACCTGCATTATCTTTTTAGCCGTTCCATGCACCCCGAATCCCTCCATTATCCGGATTATCCATCTGTCAACTGGGAAAGCATTCAATTCACCATAACCGAATAGAGCAACGCAACTCGCCACTTTGTATCCCACTCCTTCTAATCTGGTCAATCTCTCGAGTTTTTCCTTGAGGTCAAGCTTTTTCAAGTTCTTCAAATAATTCTCATCAATTTTCTGAATGAAATTGTGCACCCACTTCGCTCTGAAACCGAGTTTCAACTTCTGCCAGTCTTCATAATTCAGCGATTTGAGTTGTTTTAAACCTGGAAAAATAAAGAAACGCTTTCCTTCAAAACGGACCACATTTTCAGGGAACAACTCACATAATTTTTCCAGGCGACTTCTAATGGCAGGTATATTACTTTGAACAGAAAAGATGTACGATACGAACATTTCTAGTGGATCCTGTCTCAATATCCTCAATCCCCAGGAATACTCAAAGGCGTGCTTAACAAATTCGTAAACTTGTGGTTGATCGCCCGAATTTTCCAAACTCACCTCCCTGACTTCGTTAAGATTGTCTTTCAAACCAAAATACTCCAGAATTTTTTCTTCCATCCATGGTTGATTGGTGGTAACGTACAATACATCAGCTTTTTGCTGGACTTTCATCACCCTATCAGGTAGTATACCAATCCACTCGTCACAATCTTTGTACCACCTGAAGGTTTGTCCGCAATCCAGTGTGTACGTCAGGTTAAAATCGTTCACATGGATACGGTATTTGTATACCATACGTTTATGATTATACTATATCATACTAAAATCGGGGATTCCATGAATCGAAAACATCGCAAAGTCAGTAATGATCAGCATTGTGAAAATTCGATCATTGTGTGTGAGGAAGCCGCGAGCTTTTTCACATTCAAAGGTGAACATGCGCGCTATCACAGTGTTTGGTGTGTATTGGATACATGGTATATGAATTTTGAAAAGATTCATAAAGGATTCATCTGTACAAGGAACCTTAAAGGAACCTTATAAGTGTGTGGCAATCGGCATGTTGTGTGCGTTAGGCGTGAAAGTATACGCCTGTTCCCCCTATGTGCGAGGGGTTTTTTTTGATATCATAGGTATGCACCAGGATACTCCCTGACACGTTTCTGTATCACTCTTTTTCACATTTGGAGGTTATTCTATGCACTCTTCCCTGCTAGGGGCCATCAAATCCAAGGTTTCAGAAAAGGCATGGAAAACGTGGTTCATATCCTTCGATGTGTTGAAGATCGAAGGTAATAAGGTAATTTTCTGCGTGGCAAATCCCTTCATAAGGGAATGGTTGGAGCGTAGGTATGGCAAGACCATCACCAGAGTTGTCAAAGAGAAACTCGGCGAGGAAGCCACATTTGAAATAGTGGTTTCAGAGGAGGAATCGTCCGAAGAAGATCAGCCTCTTGCCAGGAAGAAACCGGTTATCCTGAGTCCTTTGAATCCGGAGTTCACCTTCGAGAATTTTGTGGTGGGGAGAAGTAATCAGCTGGCATACTCCGCATCTTATGAAATTTCCACGAGTCCCGGTCGTTTCAATCCGTTTTTCCTTTTCGGTGGGGTGGGTCTGGGAAAAACGCATCTCGCCCAGGCAATAGCGCGGGAGACATTGAAAACACATCCGGATTTGAGAGTGATGTACATTACCAGCGAGGATTTCATGAACGATATGATCGAGGGAATAAAGAACAAGGAATTATTCAAAGTGCGTGAGAAATACAGAAAAAAGGTGGATGTGTTGATAATAGATGATATACAGTTTCTCATGGACAAGCCTGGTATACAGCAGGAGCTCTTCCATACTTTCAATTACCTCCACGATGCGGGTAAACAGTTGGTGTTCTGTTCAGACAGGGATCCCAAATTCCTTGAGGGTTTCCACGAACGTTTGATATCACGCTTCAAAATGGGATTGGTGGTGGGTATAGAACCGCCTGATCCTCAAACGCGTTATGAGGTGGCCAAAAGATTCGCCGAACGTGAGGGTCTCGAGCTGCCGGAGGATTATCTGAGGTATCTCGCTTCTATGCCTGTGGACAATTTCAGACATATAAGAGGAATAATTCTGAAATTGGTTGCCCGCTGGAAATTCCTGGGTGTACCCCCTACGCTGGATCTCATAGAAAAAGAGCTAGCTGTTCCGAAACGAAGTGATCCGACAGAGGAGATGTTGAAAACGATCTGCACGCTCTTCGACGTTTCGAAGGAGGAGTTGCTTGGCAGATCACGCAAGGCGGCGGATGCTAGAGCCGTCACCTGTTACGCATTGGTTAAAAATGCGGGTTTCAAGGTCACCGATGTGGCACGATTGTTGGGCAGGAGCAAATCCACGATATCATATTTGATAAACCGTGGCGAGAAATTGCTTACTGAGAATCCGAAGCTGGCCGGGGAATTGAGAAAGCTCGAACCGCGTGTGAACTACGCGGGATGAATCCAGCCATTTTCCTCTGCAAATCGAAGAATTTTCTTCATTCGGTTGAAGACCATGGATTTTGTCATGGGGGGATCCATTAGATTCCCCAGTTCCGAGAGGCTTAAGTCTTCATTTTCCAATCTCAGGATGGCCAGATTCCTGAGTTCATCTGAGAGGTCATCCAGCAGGTCGTTGTCCACCAGAAATTTTATGGCCGCAAGCTGCCTGGAATTGCTGGTTCCCGTTCTTTGAGCGTTGGCAGAGAGGAAGTTGTAGCTTCGTAACGTATCCATTCTGACTTTCCTGAGATAAACGATTTCCTCCATTTCCGCTGCGGCTTTCCGTGCTCCCATCAGGTTGAGCAGTTCGATTATGTCGCCACTTCTTTTTATGTAAAGTTTGTATCCGTGCCTGTAGGTGAGAATCCCGCTTTTGATTCCTAGCAATTTCATGAGATTGAACCGTACTGACAGGAGTAATTCTTCCGTGTCTCCAACAATTTCCAAATGATAGTGTTTGTGAGGATCCGCCATGGAGCCTGCGGAAAGGAACATGCCCCTCATGAAACATCCAAAATATTCGACATCCTCGGATATCCAGTCGGGTATTCCCGCTCCTATCGCCATATGGATTCGTCCCAGCATGTCGAAAACATCGTCGAAGGACAGCTCAACCACACCCTGATTTCTCATGTGTAACCGGTGTTCACGAAAGAGATCCGCATGTTTTTCGCGTGGGGTGAGATACTTGCTCAAAACGTAAAATCTCCTGAGACTCGTGAGAGATCCCAGTCTTACCTTTATTTTGTTCTTTTCCATGCCTATAGTGAGGCTTCCCCGTCCCTTAAGAAAGCCGCACAACTCTGCCAATGCCTCTTCTCTGGATGAGGTCTCTGTGGTGGAAAGTTCCATGCGGACTCGTGAGGCAAAGGAAGAAACGGTGTTGCGTGTCACTGTTTTTTCCACCCCTTGAAGTTAAGCACCGCTTCTGCCAGTTTCATTGGATCATGCCTGGCTTTTACCTTCCCATCTCTTTCATCCGTTACGAGCGTCACCATCGGTTCAAGTATCACGGGAATATCGAAGCGTTCGAAGTCAATACTGACCATATCTGCTTTTTCTTTTCTGTAACGCTCCAGAACATCCTGTGGAGGAGGTTGGGAGTTAACCAATACCGCGTCGAACTTTACACCCGAATATTTCACGACCTCTTTATAATGGTCGTATAGAGTATAGCCTTCCGTCTCACCCGGTTGTGTCATGATGTTTGCCACATAGATTTTCACGGCTCTGCCGTTATCACGTATGGCCTCACCAACACCATCGATGAGAAAATTGGCGATAACACTTGTGTACAAGCTACCCGGTCCTACAACGATCATATCGGCTTTTTTCAGATTTTCCACAACTTCGTCCAGTGCCGATGCACTTTTGTCGAGTTTGATTTCCTCTACTTTACCTTCACGTTTAGAGATCGCCTCTTCTCCTATTACGATTTCCCCATTGCTCTTTTTTGCTACCAGTCGCACCATTTCATCTGTAACCGGGAGGACCCGTCCTTTTATTGCCAGAATGTCTGATAATGCTTCTATTGCCCTTGGAAAACTGCCAAGCATTTTCGTGAGTGCAGCGAGCATCAGATTGCCCAGGCTATGACCTGCCAGGCTTCCATTACCATCAAACCTGTACTGCAATAGCTTGGCTATCAAACTTTCGTCTTCAGCCAGCGCGACTATGTTGTTGCGCACATCACCAGGTGGCGGAATCCTGTATTCTCTTCTGAGTATGCCGGAACTACCTCCTTCATCGGTGACCGTGACGATCGCGACTATGTCGACATCGAAGTTCTTCAATCCTCTCAGAAGCGTTGATAACCCGGTACCACCACCTATCGCGACGATCAGCAAATTTCATCCCTCCATATCTCTATGATTTACTACCACTTCATATCCTTGACTCCTGAAACGTTCAGCGAGTTCTTCAACGACGAAAACAGATCTGTGAAATCCTCCCGTACACCCAACGGCGATTGACATCTCGAATCTACCCTGATCAACGTACTTCTTCGCTGCGAACAGAAGAAGATCTTCAAGTTTTTCCAGGTATTCCATAACTTCTGGATGGTTTTTCAGGTAGTTTTTCACCTCCGGATGATTACCGGGTATATTCTTGAGATTCGGTATATAGAACGGGTTGGGAAGGAAGCGGACGTCCAGCACAAAGTCCATGTCCACTGGTATGCCGTTTCTATAAGCGAAACTTTCCATGAAGATACTGAATTTCTGTTTGGATATTCTTCCGATGATTTCCAGTATTCTGGCCCTCAATTTTCTGGGTTCCATATGTGTTGTGTCTATCACCATATCTGCCATATCTTTTATGGGTTTCAGGAGCTCCCTTTCCTTCTTTATGGCATCTGCCATCGATACGCCATACTGAAGCGGATGCTTTCTTCTCGTGTACTGGTACCGTTTCATAATCTCTTCTGTATCGCAATCCAGAAAGATGGTGAATGTGTCCAGCCCTTTGAAGGTTCGAGGAATACCCCACTTGTTTTCAACGATTATGGAACGTGCATCAACAACCAGTCCTACCTTATCCACCCTGGAGTTCCTGATGAATCTTGTGAGGTCGTCAAGTAAGCTTGGCGGAACATTATCTATGCAGAAATATCCTGCATCTTCAAGGGCACCGAGACACGTGGATTTTCCCGAACCCGAAACCCCCGAGATTATAACGAGTTTTTTCATAGCGCACCTTCCTGTTGGACCTCTCGAATCACAACCTTTTCAACACTTATTTCGGCATTTGCCAGTCCGTTGCCCAGTGGATGGTGTTGTACAAGATTCACCAGCGTTTGAAATCTTTCAACGTTCCCGGTGACGAGGAACTTCACCTTGCTGATCCCTTTGCCAGGTGGTATAACCTTTTCAAGTTCTTCCAACAATTTCTCGGCAGGATCGAGAAGGACCACATCTTTCATGAAGGAGGAAATGGCGAATTGCAAAAACGGATAATGCGTACATCCCAGCAATAATACCTGTGGTTCCCACCTTTTGACGTCTTCAAGATAATACTTGACCACCGCATCTGCCATCTTGCCGTTCCATATACCTTCTTCCACAAGCGAAACAAATAGAGAAGCCGACTTTTGCAGTATAAATGCTCCATTGTTCAGTTTGAGTATTTCCTTTATATACACCCCTGTCTTCATTGTCTGGTCGGTGGTTATCACGGCTATCTTCGAATAATCCTTGACAGCTTTGGCTCCGGCTTTCACAATACTGTAATATGGCATTGAAAAATTTTCTTCTATTCGTCCGTCCAGAACAGCATCTCCTGTGTTACATGCAGAAACGATGATTTCTGCTCCATCTGCCCGCAGTTTGTTCAAACCGTTCAAAACAAGTTTTTTTAGATGTTCATAAGGTTTGGAGCCATAAGGCAAATTAGCATAATCGGCAAAATACAGATAATTGTGGCCTGGAAATTTACGTATCAATCCGGTTAATACTGTAAGTCCTCCTATACCTGAATCGAATAATCCTATGTTCATTCCTCGCCTATCTCTCCCTCCACATACGTGTATTTTTCCCTCAACCTTTCCAGTTCCGATTCCAGCTTGACCTTTTCGAGCACCGTGTTTACCAGTATATGCGCTAGAATTTCTACTTGATCACTGGCTCTATAGCGTCTCGAGGCGTTTATGTAATGATCCTGTATGTACTGAAAAACCCTGTTCACGAGTTCCTCAGACTCATCCGTGAAAAACGCCAGGTCCCTCTCCCCCAGCCTCAGTATGACCTTGCGTTTCACCGCCTTCACCACCTTCGCCTTCTGCGGAACGCTTCAACTTCTCCAGCATGGTATCCACAGTGGCACGATAATCCTTCAATTGGGATTTCAATCTCTCGTTTTCTTCTTTCAAACGTTCCAGTTCTTCGACCGTTTTGTTGTACTCATCCCAGAGTTCGTCATACTCTTTTTTCAATCTTTTTTTCTCTTCTATGATCTTATCTATGAACTCTTCCAGTTCCTTCAAAGGTTCCAAGGTTATCACCCCTCTACTCATCGAATTTTCTTTAGTATCTCCTTCACCCTTTGAATGTCCCTGCGATATTCCTCTATACCGCCAGGTGTTTCCAAGATCCATGGGATCTTTCTGATCTCTTCGAAGCTGAAGAAAGTGGCAAATCCTTCATCTCCAATATATCCCTGACCTATGAACTCGTGCCTGTCCTTTCCGGCACCCAGTGGATATTTAGAATCGTTGAGGTGTATCATTTTCAAATTTTCGAGCCCAACATATCTTTCTATCTCATCCAGTAATCTTTTAACTCCGTCTTCACTGGTGATATCATAACCGGCATCGAATCCATGACACGTATCAAAGGTTATACCTATTCTTTCTGGATGGCTGCATCCATTCCTCATTATTGAAAGTTGTTCTATAGTGTATCCAAGATTCCCTCCTTTTGGAGCGACTATTTCGAGTAGTATCATAACATTGTGATGCTGCGTTTCTTCCAATATTCTGTCAAGTGCCTTTTGTATCCTTGCTATACCGAATTTTTCACCTTCGCCTCTATGGCTTCCAGGATGTACATTCAAGTACTTCAATCCAAGTGCTGCACAAATCTCTATTTCCAGTATCATGCAATTTATGGATTTCTCATATGTTTCATCCGACGGAGCCGCAAGGTTAACCAGATATCCAGAATGGACAAAAGCGTTATCGTAATCGATCCCAAACCTGGACATGGCGGAATTGAATTTTTCTGCTTCTCCGGACGTGGGAATTCTTCCCTTCCAGGATCTTGGACTGTGAGGGAATATCTGGAATGCATTACCACCTATATCCACAACCAGCTCAGGAGCAACATGAAACCCTTTACCAATGGGCATATGCGCACCCAGGCCCCTTATATCCATGATATATCTACCCCTCATCACTTCAACCAAACCGTTCAGCAAAATTTTAGCATAAAATACATCGTTTCGTGTCATTCATTATGATTTGCATATTTAAGTTCTTAACGATGGAAAAATGGGATACAATATTTTCGGGGGCATGAAAGGAGGGGACGTCATGGAAAAGATGAGAGCCATCCTCAAAGAAAAACCCGGTCGAGGTGCTCTCCTCGTCGAGATACCCATCCCCACCGAGCTGGCACCGCGCGAGGTTCTTGTCAAGGTGAAACGTGCTTCCATATGTGGCAGTGATCTTCACATTTATCAGTGGAACGAGTGGGCACGGGAAAGGATAAAACCGCCGCAGGTGATGGGACACGAGTTCACAGGCGAGGTGGTGGCTGTTGGTAGCGATGTGCAGCTGGTGGAAATTGGGGACGTTGTGGTGGCGGAAACACACATACCCTGCATGAAATGTTATCAGTGCAGAACCGGCAAGATGCACGTTTGTAAGGACATGAAGATACTGGGTGTTGATACCGATGGAGCGTTTGCCGATTATATTAAAGTACCTGAAAGCGTCCTGTGGAAGGTTGATCCTTCAATACCGGCGGAATTCGCTTCCGTGATGGAACCATTGGGTAATGCCATTCATACAGCAACCGTTGCCAAACTCACGGGAAAATCTGTGCTCATTACTGGTATAGGTCCAATAGGTGCCATGGCAGTGGCCGTTACCAAGGCGGCCGGTTCCGCACCGGTGATAGCGGCGGAGATAAAACCCTATCGTATCGAAATGGCCAGAAGAATAGGAGCCGATTATGTGATCAATCCTCTGGAGGAGGATCTGGTTGAAAGAGTTCTGGAGATAACGAATGGTAACGGTGTGGATGTGTTTCTGGAAATGTCAGGCAATCCTTCAGCGTTACATCAGGGTATAGAAGCCACGACTAACGGAGGAACTGTCTCGGTTCTGGGCGTGTACAATGGAAAAGTTGAGCTGGACATCAACACGATTGTTTTCAAGGCGCTTACAGTTTATGGAATAACAGGACGCGAGATGTTCAAAACATGGCATGTTGCAACTCAAATGTTGAAATATAAACAGGTAGATCTTTCAGCTGTTGTAACCCATGTCCTGGATATGGAAGAGTGGGAAAAGGGCATGGAACTCATGGAAAGAGGAGTATGTGGAAAGGTCGTTTTGAAGATAAACGATTGAGAGGAGGGATCGAGCGTGTACGGATGGGAAGAGCTGGCACGGGAAATCACAAGGTTGAAAAATGAGGGTTTGTACGTGACCATAAGGACCATCGAAAGTTCTCAAGATGCGTGGTTCGTTGTGGATGGTAAGAAGGTGCTCAATCTCTGTTCGAACAACTACCTGGGCTTGGCCAATCATCCACGGTTGAAAGAGGTTGCCAGAAGAGCTTTGGAAGAATGGGGTGTGGGACCCGGAGCGGTGCGGACCATAGCGGGAACCCAGAAACTTCATATTGAACTGGAAAGAGAACTGGCCAGTTTCAAGGAAGTGGAGGATGTCCTCGTGGTACAATCGGGTTTCAACGCCAATCAAGCCGTTATACCTGCCATAACTACCGAAGAGGATGCGATTCTTTCTGACGAGTTGAATCATGCCAGTATCATCGATGGAGTACGACTTTCGAAAGCGAAGAAATACATATGGAAGCATCGCGATGTCAAGGATCTGGAGGAAAAGTTGAAGCAAGCCATAGCCGATGGAGCAAAGCGGAGGTTGATAATAACCGATGGAGTATTCAGTATGGATGGTGATCTTGCTCCTTTACCTGGGATAGTAGAACTTGCAGAGAAATACGGTGCTATAGTAATGGTAGACGATGCACATGGTGAAGGAGTGCTGGGTTCACATGGAAGAGGTATAGTGAGCCACTTCAACCTGGTGGGTAGAGTTGATATAGAGATAGGAACGCTCTCCAAGGCTTTCGGTGTGGTTGGCGGATACATAGCGGGTAAGAAGATTTTGATCGAATATCTCAAACAAAGAGCACGGCCGTTTTTGTTCAGCAGTTCTTTGAGTCCAGCGGACACGGCAGCTGCGCTGGAGGCGGTTAGAATTCTCAAGGAATCTGATGAACTTGTGCAAAAACTCTGGTCGAACGCCCGGTATTTCAAAGATCGCATGAAAGAGCTTGGATTCGACACCGGTCAGAGTGAAACACCCATAACACCTGTGATGCTGTACGATGCCAAAATTGCTTCAGAATTCAGCAAACGACTCTTCGAAGAGGGCATTTTCGCCCAGGCCATTGGTTATCCCACGGTTCCAAAGGGTAAAGCACGTATACGCGTCATGATAAGCGCTATCCACACAAAAGAAGATCTGGACTTTGCTGTGGAAAAGTTCGAGAAGATCGGAAGAGAACTGGGAGTTATCCGGTAAGTTCTTACGGAATCGTGAACCGAAACTCACTTTTACGAGTCTATAATAGATAACTTCCTTATTGATAGGTGCACAGAAAGGAGCTGGGATCTTGAAAAGATACCCAAGGATTTCGTTTTACATTCTGGCAATAGTGGGTGGAGTGGCGTTGTTCTGGTTTTTGAAGCAGGTATTTTCCGGTCACATCATCGTGAACGGGACGCTTTTGAAATTCGGTCCTTTTCAGATAAGATGGTACGGTGTTCTGATAGTTACGGGTATACTGCTGGCTTACACCATAGCAAAGCATCGAGCCATGCGTGAGGGTGTAAAGGAAGATGACCTACTGGGTGCGCTGTTCTGGGGGGTCGTTTCCGGTATAGTGTGTGCAAGACTTTACTATGTGGTTTTCAACTGGGAGTATTATTCCAGACATCTCGATGAGATTTTTAAAACATGGCATGGAGGCCTTGCGATACATGGCGCCATACTTGGGGCGATACTTTCAACTTTTCTGTACACACGTTTCAAAAAAGATGTTTCTTTTTCTTTTATGCAGGGACTGGATCTTTTTGCCTCCGTACTTCCTCTGGCGCAGGCGCTCGGGCGATGGGGGAATTTTTTCAATTATGAAGCTTATGGAACGCCAACTGATCTACCCTGGAAGATGTTTGTACCACCAGAGTACAGGATGATAGGCTACGAAAGGTTCGAGTACTTCCATCCCACATTTTTGTACGAGTCGCTCTGGGATCTCCTGGTGTTCTATCTGGTTTTCAACTACACGAGGCGATACAGGAAGAGATTCGGTGAAACAACAGCTTTATATTTCATACTTTACTCTCTTGGGAGATACTTCATAGAGGGGTTAAGACTGGACAGCCTGTACGTGGGTGGGATCAGAACCGCTCAGCTGATGAGTATTCTTCTCATGTGTTTGGGCATTGCGATGCTCCTCATATTCCGTAAGTGGGGGGAAAGAGTTCCAGATAATATGAGGAAGGTGGATGAAAATGCCCAGAAAACAGGCGAAGGGAAAGGAAGTGGCAAATAGGATACTCAACTTTATTATTTCAAATGGTTTGAAGAAGGGTGATAAGCTTCCAACGGAGAGGGAACTGTCCAACATGTTCGGTGTTTCGCGACTCGTCATACGTGAGGCGATGAGCTTTTTAAAGGCCATGAATGTTGTGGAAAGTCACAAAGGTAGCGGCAGCTTCGTTAAGAACGTCAGACCTTTTCTATGGTTGACCAGATACGATTTCAGTTTAAAGGATCTCCTGGAAGCACGTGAGTTGATAGATGTGGCCATTGTACCCATGGTGATGGAAAGGTGCGCACCCAGACATTTGAAGAAGCTTAGGAGTATTCTCGCAAAATACAGGAACGCTGCCGAAAAGGTGGATATGGAGGATCTGATATCCATAGATCTGGAGTTCCATGAAGTCTTCGTTTCAATCGTGGGTAACGAAGTGTTATCCAGTGTGGTGAAGAGTATGACCGCTTACATGAAAAGCAAAATGTTTCATATACTTCGCAGGGTTCCCTGTCATATAGGGCATGCACACGATTCTTACGCTATTCACAAGCAGTTACTGGATGCTCTGGAATGCCGCTCTTCGGGGATGTTGATGCTCGCTCTCCGTAAACATTACGATAAGTACAGAGAAGTGCTCTGTGTGTAGCACTTTCCTTTCTTTATCACAGCGCGAACCACATCGTGTCCCGGCACGTAAGGGAGAGCTCTGTAAGATGGAATATCCAGCAATAGGATATCCGCCTGTTTCCCTTTTTCCAGGCTTCCCAGTTTTTCGGCCACACCGAGTACGTACGCAGAATTGATAGTATAGGCGGTTATAGCTTCTTCAACCTTCATTTTTAGGTGGTTCACCGCAAGATGTATTATCAATGTAGGGTCGTAGATCATACAAGATCCCGGGTTGAAATCGCTGCCAAGCGCTACTGCTCCACCTTCGTCTATGATCCTCCGTGCTGGCGCGTAGCCCTTGTTCATGAAGAAGCTGGTACCTGGCATGAGAACCGCAACAGTGTTTGAGGAGGCGAGGACATCCAGGGTGGTTGTTGAACACACCAACAGATGATCGACGCTCACGGCGCCGAGCTCCACCCCCAGTTTCGCACATCCCATATCTTCGAATTCGTTGGCATGTAAACGCAATCGAAATCCCCTTTTTTTCATCTCGTGAAGATAATATCGGGTATCTTCGAGTTCAAACACATCTTTCTCACAAAATATATCCACGGTGTTCGTATATTTTTTGATCTTTTCTGAAAAAGAAAGGAGATGTTCCAGATACTCCCGTGTTTGGCTTCTGTATTCCTTATCCACAACGTGTGCTCCCAGGAAAGTTGGTATCAAATCGATGGGATGTGTTTCATTGAGAATTCTCACACATTCGAGTTGTTTCATCTCCCCTTCTTCGTTTAACCCATAACCGCTTTTGGTCTCACAGGTTGTTACACCTTTTCTGAACATCGAGTCCAGGAAACGTCTGTTGAAATGGACCATCTCATGAAGAGGGACTTTCCTAACCTCTGAAACGGTGCTGTAAATGCCCCCTCCTGCTTTGAGAATTTCCATGTATTCTTTCCCTTCGGCCCTCATTAGGAATTCTTCGTACCTGAAAGCGTAGAAAGGAAGATGCGTATGAGCATCCACGAATCCAGGTAACGCCACTAGCCGCGAACCGTCCACTCTAAGTGTGGGATCGTATTCGTCGGATTCATGTGTTATCTCCACTATTTTTCCGCCATCTACAACTATGGATACGCCTTTTACAACTTCAAGATCGCGCATCCTCGTTCCCTTCGCCGGTAGTCTGGATGTTCCAGGTGTTACGAGTTCTTTCAGGTTCTCTATGAGCAGGTCAACTTTCTTCCCCACCCGCTATTACCTCCAGTAATTTGTATTCCACGATTTTTTTGGGGTCGAAAGCTTCGAACTGCATGTAGAAATCAGCTATATCCACCAGGGCTCCCAACGGCATCATTCCGACGATCTCTGTTCCCACCACGGGAACACCGTAACGCTGTGCTTCACGCTTTATGACTTCAAAGACACGGAAAAGGGGCGATTTCTTGTAATTGGTCATATTCATGGAAACCTGCACGATTCCCCTTTCCTTGAGCTCGAATCCCAGTGCTTTGACATACCTGAATCCTCCACTCTTATGCCGCACGGCTTTGGCGATTTTCTTCGCTATCTCCAGGTTGTCTGTACCGAGATTAACGTTGAAGGCTATGAGGAATTCTCGAGCACCAACGGCCGTCACACCCGCTGTGGGATGGACCGTTTCGGGACCATAATCCGGTTTCCAGTTAGGATCTTTGATCTTCTCGAAGAATCCTTCAAATTCGCCTTTTCGAATATTTGCCAGATTTTCACGTTCAGGTGTGGTAGCGGAACGTTCATACAGAAACACGGGTATGGAAAGTTCTTCTCCGATCCTTTTAGCGAGTTTGTGTGAATATTCCACACATTCATCCATTGTGGTGTTCCAGAGTGGAACCAAGGGTATGACATCCGTTGCTCCCATGCGTGGATGTTCACCTGTATGCTTTTGAAGATCTATCACTTCCGATGCCTTCTTCGTCATGTCGAAAAGGGCGTTCAGCAAAGGATCGGGTTCACCTGCGAGAGTGATAACCGATCGGTTGTGGTCATGATCCATAGACCAATCCAGGATCCACACATTCTCGTACTTTCTTGCTTCCGCCACGATGGCTTCTACCACTTCCCGCCTCCTGCCCTCACTGAAATTGGGAACGGATTCCACGAGTTTCACACTGCTCACCTCCCAATTAGGAATCGATGATTATATGCGGATTCTGAACGTCGGTGTAAAATGCTATAATATGCGTGATTCAAAAAGGTGCCTTTACAGTAAAAAATTATAACAACTGGAGATGAAGGGGGAGAAACAAGGTGATAAAGGCGAGAAAACTGAGAAAACGTTTCGGTGATCTCGAAGCGGTTAAGGGGATAGATCTCACTGTGAAGCCTGGCGAAATATACGGTTTCCTGGGACCCAACGGTGCAGGTAAAACCACCACCATACGCATGTTGACTGGAAGCCTGAAGCCCACAGAAGGAGAAGTGGAGGTACTCGGAATGAACATGAGAACCCATGAAATAGAGATTAAGAGAGCGATAGGAGTTGTACCGGATGAACCAAAACTGTACGAAAACCTGCGTGGAAGAGAATATCTGGAGTTCATAATGAATATATACAGGGTCCCACGCCGGGAAACTTTGAAGCGGTTGCAGGAACTGTGTGAAGCCTTCAGCGTGGATTATCTCAACGCCTTCATAGGTGAATATTCACACGGTATGAAGCAAAAACTCGTGGTTGTATCGGTGTTGATGAGACGTCCTCGAGTGATATTTCTGGATGAGCCCACCGTTGGTCTGGATGCCAGAAGTGCGAAAATCTTGAAATTGTTGTTGAGAAAGTACGCCGATGAAGGAGGAAGCATTTTCATGACTACACACGTTCTGGAAGTGGCTGAAAGGATGTGCGACAGAATAGGTATCATCAACAAAGGGATCCTGATAGCCGAAGGAACGCTGGAAGAACTCAGAAAATTGAGTAAAGAGGGCCATGAAAACCTGGAAGATCTCTTCCTGGAGTTGACAGGGCAGGGCGAATTCGACGAGATAATAAATGCTCTATGAATTTTTTCGGGGGTGTAGGAAGATGATGCGGGATTTTTTTGTTCTTCTCAGATACTCTACCCTGAACATGGCGCGTTCGCGAAGTAGCAGAAAATTCGGTAAATTTTCTTCCTCCTCACCGCTTCTGTACGCTCTAACAATGACCTTGCTTCCCATGGTGGCCTTTGGAATCCCATTGTATTTCATATTTTCCAGTACGATAAATGAAGAGATTCTTTTGCAAGTGCTACCGTATGGTAGCGTGCGTATTGTAGATTTGCTGGTTTCGTCGATGATTTCGACGATGACGGTGTTGTACCTTCTTTCCAGTACCCCGATGTTCGTTTACAATCTCTTCGATTCAAAGGACATGGAAATGCTTCTGACATTGCCTGTGAGAAGGTTACATATCCTGCTTTTGAAAGTTCTGGAATCTCTTTCATTGTCCTCAATACAGCTGACAATGTTGATATTGATATTTGCTTTCTACGGTAACGTTGTCATGGGAGGTACGCTGGGGCTACTGTGTGGTTTTGCGGTGGGGATAGCCTTCTGGATACTGATGCTGGAAATCTCCATTCTCCTGGCAGCGGTGTTGAGCAGATTCATGGGACGTACCATTGCACGCCGTGTGGCTTTCGTAGCTTATTTTGTTTCTGTGATGATCTGGGTGCTGATCATCAACACCGTGAAACCTTCGGCAGACACAGGAATGGACGTTCTGGAAAAGTTGAAGGATTATACTAGGCTTCTGACTTCGGTTTTTTGGCCCCACGAATGGTTTCTGAAAATACTCGATGGTAATGCGGTTTTTCTGGCAGGATTGGTTCCCGTGTTTATGATGCCCATTTTCATAAACCGTATTATCGGGAATGCCGACTTTCTATCCAGACCTTCCACCAAAAGGAGGGCAAAGCCAAGCTTCGAATGGAGGGGATCGTCTTTTCCCCTCTTAAAAAAGGACATTATGCTCTGGAGGCGAGAACCCCAGGCCATGTACATGCTGGCTTATCCATTTATAATGGCTGCGATATTCATTTTCCAGGGACAACCTCTCAGTGGAACGATCATTTTCGTGGCTATAACGGGATTGTATGCCGCTGTAACCATAGGATTATTGCTAAGGCACGAGATGCTTCTCTGGCCATTACCACGAACTTATCCGGTGAAAATGTGGGAACTCGTGATTCCAAAGATTCTGATTCCAACCTTCGGATTCGGTGTGGGTTACGCGTTATTGGCAATTCTGTACTACGTATTAAAGGATCGAAGTGCGTTCACGCTGGTTTCTATACCTCTGGTTCTGCTGATCATATTCAGTTGCACACTGCTTGGAGCACGCATCTTTCTCAAAAATCCCCGGCGTTCGAAGGAGTTGCGTAGGATGCTGAATCCCACAGAAATGCTCATCATACAGGCGTTCGTGATGAGCTGGGCAATGGGAAGCGTTGGTTTGCCAACGATCTTCATAAAACTGGGAAGTGTGTCAGAGTTATGGAAAGTGCTGGGAGTTTATGTGTCACCTGCTGGTACTGTCATATGGATGATATTTTATTCGATAAACGCGATAAAACGTATAGGAACGGCTCTGTATCGAATGGAAAACTTCTGAGATGTTGTGTGAACTTTTGAAATCATATGGTATAGAGATGAATAAAGAAAAAATTCACAAACTGGAAATCTTTATCGATGCGATGATGACCACACCTTTCAATTTGACAGCAGTTAAAACGCTGTCGGAAGCTTATTTGAAGCATGTCATAGAGATTCTCCTGCCCTTCAGAGGACGTACTCTCAGGGGGACACTGGTGGATGTGGGAAGCGGGGGTGGTGTTCCTGCTGTGCCTTTGGCCATAGTTTTTGAAAATTTAGAGGTTTGGGCAATCGAATCGGTGAGAAAAAAGACAGAATTTTTGGCAAAGGTGGTCGAGGATCTTCACTTGAGAGTGCATGTACTCAATGGGAGGGCAGAGGAGCTGGCACATGTGAAGGACTACAGAGAGCGCTTCGACTACGCCACATCGAGAGCTCTAGGTAAACTACCGGTGGCACTCGAATTGATGGCGGGATTCGTGAAAAAAGGAGGATGTTTGTTATTGTACAAGGGCAAAAAATACGATGAGGAACGCAGAAATATGTATACTGCACTGCAAAAGCTGGCATTGGAAGAGGAAAAATCGGTGCGTTATCGCACAGCTTCGAAAGATCTGGTGCTCGCCATCTTCAGAAAAACGGGGGTTCTCGACATGCGATATCCAAGGCGTCCAGGTATACCCGAAAAACGCCCGCTTTGAGTATCAGAACAGCATCCTCCACAGATAGCTCAACAATATTCCCAGGAGAGGACTCAAAATCCAGTTTATATCTTTCTTCTTTTCGAATCCCACCCTGTATGCCAGACCGGCTATCGCAGATATTAAAACCCAGAAATGCATACCAGCAAAGGCGAAGATGTATATGGCCAGCCTTTCGGAGATCCCCACACTGTCTTTGTAATCCTCTTCCATCATTTCACGGAACAGGAAGGTCAGTCCTGCTGTAACGATGAGCATACCCAGCAGATACATGGAGAATTCGGGGGTAATGTAAGAGCTTTCAAATCGTGTTTTAAATAACACAGTATATATGAACGCCGTGCCCAATGCCAGTATTTCTAGAATGTGGTGAATCACCCCATAACGCCTCAGGATGTCCAGGAAAATGTGTATCAGTAGAAAGGATATGAAGATCATGAACCCTGCTGTATCCTTCAGCAACACATCGAACGTGAATGCGAGTATGACCAGTGTTGACCACACCAGATGTCCGAAGAACTTCCCTGCGGGGAGTCTTCCAATGCGATGGTTGTTGACAAAAGCATGATCAGCGGCCAGATATGCCACCACGAAATGTGCCGGGAATATCACCTCTTTTTCCCTCCTTCTGCAGCCTTCACCAGCTCGATGAATATGGGATGTGGTTGTCCTACCTTGGATTTAAATTCGGGATGAAATTGTACACCTATGAAAAATGGGTGATCCTTCAATTCCACCGCTTCCACGAACTCCGAACGAGCAGATATTACAAGTCTGCCGTTGCTTTCTTTGACATCGCTCGCGAACAATTGTGGGAACTTTTCTTCGTTGACTTCGTATCTGTGTCTGTGACGTTCACGAACAATCTCTCGTCCTCCGTATATTTCGTACAATCGTGTTCCCTTTACTACTCTCATATCCTGTGCTCCCAATCGCATTGTACCTCCAAGTTTCAATATCTTTTTCTGACTTTCCATGAGATCTATCACGGGATACGGAGTCTCTGGATCGAATTCCGTTGAATTGGCTCCTTTCAATCCTGTGACGTTTCTGGCATATTCTATAACCATGAGCTGCATACCAAGACATATACCAAGTATGGGGATCTTCTTTTCACGTGCTACCTTTATCACCCTTATTTTGCCTTCTATTCCTCTTCGGCCAAATCCTCCAGGTATTATCAGCGCATCGTAAGTGGAAAGATAGGAATGAACGCTTTCATCATCTTTGAAATCCTCTATGGTTTCTGCATCCACCACCGTTGGACGTTCCGCACCTGCCAGTACCACACTCTCTATTATACTTTTGTAGGCGTCATCGGTTCCCAGATATTTACCCACCAATGCGATTTTAACGGGTTTCAACATTCTCGGATAGTGCCATGTGAGTTCACAATTCTTTACCTTCAGGTTCAGAATATCTGAGATCTTTTCGTGGAGATCCAGTGCGTGCAAAACTTCCGGAACAGAATACACATTGTCCACATCCGGCAAATTCACAACCCTGTCTCTGTTTACACCACCAAACAGGGCTACCTTGTCAAGCGAGGCCGAATCCATGGATGCCTCACTTCGAACCACGATAAAATCGGGGTTTATTCCTATCCTTCTCAAAAGTTGTATGGATTGCTGTGTGGGTTTGGTTTTGAATTCGTTGGTTGTCTTAAGATATGGTACGTATGTGACATGTATGAAGACGAAATTATTTCTTCCCATTTCAAGTGATAGTTCCCTGACCGCCTCGAGAAATATTTCGCCTTCGATGTCTCCAACCGTACCGCCTATCTCCACTATACCCACTTCAGCTTTCATGGAGCGAATGTGAGATTTTATCTCTTCTGTTACATGTGGTACCATTTGGACCGTGGCGCCAAGAAACTTTCCTTCTCTTTCTTTGTTCACCACGTTACGGTACACCTGTCCAGCTGTTAGGTTGTTGTTTCTGGTCATGTTTCTACCGAGGAAGCGTTCATAATGTCCGAGATCCAGATCTGCTTCGTATCCATCTTCAGTGACAAACACTTCACCATGCTGATTGGGATTCATGGTACCTGCATCCACATTGAGATAGGGATCTATCTTGAGGGTTTCAACATCGAGCCCACAATCCTTTAACAGCCGGGCCAGTGAGGCGGAAAATATCCCTTTTCCTATACCACTTATTACTCCTCCCGTCACGATCACATACTTTTCTGCCACTTTCCTACCACCTCTCACACGGTATCGAATTCTTCTATTAGATGTTGTTTGTTTTTCACACTTTCTATCATCGTTTTGAAAGCCCTGGGTGTTAAATTGAGAGTTTCCCATACCCGTAGATCTATATCAACTATGGAAAAGTTGAAATCGTGTCCTCCATCCACAATGTTGGCTATGACGTTGCCCACGTGGACTATGTATACTATATCTCTGGAATTTTCGTCTTCAACCCTGTGAGGTGTGTGATGATTCCTCGCACTTTCAATTGTTATCTCCGATAATCCCCACACTTTGAACAGGGCGGCTGCCATTTCACCATGATGGGGTATTGGAAGCTCTTTTTCCACATCGTAGAAATTCACCTTGCTTTTTCTGGCGTACTCGAGGATCTTTCTCAGGAGTATGGGGTTCAGCATACCCATGACTATCTTTCCAAGATCGTGTAGCAACCCCACCATAAAGGTTTCCTCTTTGTTCGGATATGATAGTATTTCAGAAACTACCTCGCAGGCCATTGCGGTCAAGACGAGATGTCTCCATAACCTTCTCTCATCCACTTGAGGAATGGGTTGAGAGAAATAACTTTCTTTGGTGAATATGCTCATAGCCAGGTTGCGAACTGTTTTGAAACCCAGAATCATAATGGCTTCACTCAATTTCGATACTTTCTTTGGGAGTGCATAATAGGCGGAATTGGCCAGTTTCAAAACCTTGGCACTCATCGAAGGATCCATGGATATAGCATCCTGCACCTGTTTAACGGTAGTATTGGGATCGGACACGAGCTGTATAATCCTTCTTACCACGAAGTTCGGTGTGGGTAATTCTTCTATACCTTCGAGATATTTTTCAAGATCTACCGCGTTCATCTCGGTATCACCACGTGGAAGGTGGTACCCACTTTCTCCACGCTTTCATACCATATCTGGCCTCCATGTGCTTCCACAATCTCTTTAGTTATGGTTAAACCAAGACCGGTTCCCGATACCTCGTATGTCAATTTCGAATCCACACGGTAGTATCGCTGAAAGATCCTGTCACCCACATGTTCGGGTATACCTATACCGTTATCAGCCACAATTATCTCCACCTCTGAATCTCTCGGATAAACGCTTATCTTTACCCATCTGTCACTTTTCTTTTTATCTGAATATTTTATAGCGTTGGAGACCAGGTTGTTTATAACCTTTCTGAACTGTCTTGGGTCTATTTCCACATGACACTGATCCTCCTCGGATTCGAACTCTATTCTGACACCGTTTTTTTCTGCAAAGGCTTGAAGTTTGTTCAACACTTCCCTGGTCAGTGAAACGATATCGGTTTTTTCTTTCTCCACCTTCAGTGTTCCCGATTCTATCCTCGAAAAATCCAGGAGTTCCTCCACTATCGACTCCAGGTGTTCGCTCTGCTTGAGAATTGTATCCAGGAACTCCTGCAGCGTTTCACTGTCCAAGTCTTCAAAGGAGTAAAGGAGTGTTTCAGTGTAGGCTTTTATAGCCGCCAGCGGTGTTCGAATTTCATGAGATACATTGGCCACGAACTCTGTTTTCATGCGATCTATCTTCTTTATCCGTTCAAGTTCTTTGGTACCAGTTATATCACTAACGATCAGGAGGATCCTTTCTTCACCTTCCAGTCTCAGGGGTATTGTTTCTATTGAGTAGAAGCGTCCATCGGATGCTTCGTATTCTTTTGTTATACTCTCTTTTCTGAGAGCGCTTTCCTCAACTACACCGGCTATTTCCGTTTCCAGATCCTCACTTCGCTCGGCTTTTTTAAAGGCTTCGTTCATGTATACAATATCGCGTTCAACATCATACACGGCTATCTGATCACTGAAGGAATCCAGCAGTAGGTTCAGAAAACGTCTGGATTCTTCTATTATTGCATTGCGCTCCTTCAATTGATCGGCGAGAATCAGATTGGCGAGTGTATTGGCGGCTATTAAAGCGAAGATCTTGATGGTATCTTCGAGTTCCACGTCTATCTCACCCTGATTAGCCCCCACT
Organism: Thermotogae bacterium; assembly: GCA_021161835.1. GTDB lineage: Bacteria > Thermotogota > Thermotogae > UBA12178 > UBA12178 > JAGGZV01. The sequence continues at coordinate 21,219 of JAGGZV010000057.1, forward strand.
ATCATAACCGCCAGCACTCGTCCTCTGAATATGAACGGTATGAGCACGAGTAACTCTTCGTTTTCCAGTGTAAAGAACGAAACGCTTTTTCGCTCTGCCACCCAGAACACGTAACTTTCAAGTTCCTCAAAATCAGGAGCATTGAAGTGATGTACCACTTTATAGCCGCCCTCGTTTTCAAGAACTATGAGGTACCAGTTAAAATCCAGGATACTCTTGAGTATCCTCACAAAACCTTCATAAGAATCCTCGAGAGATTCAACGGCAACCATCTCCCGTAGAAAGGAGGAAATAACACGATTAAGGGATGAAGTAGATGTCCTCGGCTTTTCCATACGATTCCTCCGCGGCTCTTCTTTCTTCAATAAAGTATAGCATGCACAAAAGGTGAATGATATAATTTGTTTGAATATTCCGCATGGGGGTATAGCATGGAAGTATTGTATAGAAAGTACAGACCGCGTACTTTTTCGGAAGTGGTCGGACAGGATTCGGTGAGAAGATTGTTGCGAAGGGCCGTTTCACAAGGAAAAATTGCACATGCCTACATATTCGCGGGGCCACGGGGAACGGGTAAAACCACCATGGCCAGGATACTCGCCAAAGCTGTGAATTGTGATGATCCTGCTGGGGGAGAACCGTGCAACAAATGCGAAGCCTGTCAGCAGATCGACGCGGGTAGCTTCCTTGATGTACTGGAAATAGATGCGGCGAGCAACAGGGGCATAGACGAGATAAGAAAGATAAGGGATTACACTTCTTACATGCCTGTACACGGCAAAATGAAGGTTTATATAATTGATGAATTCCACATGCTCACCAAGGAAGCTTTCAATGCACTCTTGAAAACTCTGGAGGAACCCCCAGCGCACGTGTTGTTTGTATTGGCAACTACCAACCTCGAAAAGGTTCCTCCCACCATACTTTCAAGGTGCCAGATATTTCAGTTCAGGAATCTTACGGAAGATGAGATATATGAAAGGCTCAAACACATCTGCAGCAACGAGGGATTTCAATCGCAAGAGTCTGCATTGAGGTTGATAGCCAAACGGTCGAAGGGAGGCATGAGGGATGCCATAGCCATGCTGGAGCAGGTTGCCACGTATACGGGTGGCGATATAACGGAAGCGGAAGTGCGGGATGTGTTGGGCCTGCTACCACAGGAAATGATCGAAAGATACGTGAGCGCGCTCAGAGAGGGAGACGCTGATGAGGTGGTACACATAGCCGAGGAAATATACAGAAGTGGCAAAGAATACGAAGTGTTCCTCGAAGATGCGATAGACTTGTTGCTTGAGGAGGCAAGGAAGGGGGAAAAAGAAGTGGCGGAACTTGCCAGCATATTGTGGAATCTCCACAGGGAGTTGAGATATGCTCCAGATAAAAGGACCATTTTTGAGATAAAATCGCTTGTCCTGGTGGCCAAAAGGGAAATTCCACATGATCATATGGAAAAGACCGAGGAAGAAAAAGGAAAGAAGAAGGAAGAAGTAGAAGAGAGGAAAAGAGAAGGATCGGAGGTAAGCGCCAGGACTCTAAAAGTTCTGGAATATCTGAAGGATAGAGGAAACATGGCCGTGTATGTCGCATTGAGAATGTCGAAGATGGTGGAACAGGGGGATCGAGTCGTGGTGGAAGTGTCAACGCCTTTTCATTATGAATTGCTTTATCCATACCTCGATCAGCTCAAAGGGCTTTACAAGAATCTCGCGGGTAGCAAAGTGGAAATTGAACTCAAGAGTTTTTCAGAACCAGCAAGAAGCGAGAAAAACGATGTGCTTGAAAAGCTGGAGGAAAATGAGCGTGATATCGTGAAAAAGCTCATGAAACTCTTTCCTGATAGAATAAGGATCGAGCCAGATTGAAAGGAGGATGATGATGGCCAAGAAGATAAAGGGGTTCGGTGGTCGCAATTTGGGACGTCCCAAAAGACAGGACAACATACAGAAACTCATGGAGAATGTTCAGAAGGCACAGCAGATGTTTCAGGAGAAAAAGGAAGAGCTGGAGAAAAAGTTTGCAGATGAAAAAATAAATGTAGAAGTTGGTGGTGGGGTTCTCAAAATAACCGCATCACTGGATTACAGGATACATGATCTGGTGGTTGAAGACGAGGATCTCAGGGAGGATTTTGAGACTTTGAAGGATCTTATATTGGCTGGAATGAATCGGGTACTGGAGGAAATAAATCATCGGCGTGATGAAGCATACAAGGAGCTGGAAGAGTCGTTGTTACAAATACCGGGAGGAAACATTCTTGAAGGAGGTGTATGATGTGGCGGTCAAAGTGGCCATCAACGGTTTTGGTCGAATAGGAAGAGTTGTCTTCAGAGAAATTCACAAGAGGGCCTCCTCGGATTACGAAGTCGTGGCAATAAACGATATTACCGATTCCAAAACACTGGCGCATCTTCTGAAATACGATTCCGTTCATGGTAAATTTCCAGGTAGTGTTGAGCTCGATGATGAAGGACTGGTTGTAGATGGAAAAAAGATAAAGGTATTTTCCGAAAAAGATCCTGCCGCATTGCCCTGGAAGGAACTCGGCGTGGATATAGTCATAGAATCCAGTGGGGTTTTCAGAGAGAAAGAGAAGGCTGCTAAACATCTGGAAGCCGGTGCCAGAAAAGTCATAATAACCGCTCCTGCGAAAGGTGATGTTTTCACCATGGTCATAGGATGTAACGAAGATCAGTTGAAAGCCGAGCATGACATAATATCCTGTGCTTCCTGTACCACGAATTCCATCGCTCCCATAGCCAAGGTACTACATGAAACCTTTGGAATAGAGAGTGGGTTCCTCACAACCGTTCATGCCTACACTAATGATCAGAGAATCCTTGACTTACCTCACAGAGATCTGAGAAGGGCACGTGCCGCGGCGATAAATACCATCCCCACCACCACGGGTGCGGCGAAAGCTGTAGCGCTCGTTGTGCCGGAATTGAGGGGGAAACTGGACGGTATGGCTCTCAGAGTTCCCGTTTCTGATGGTTCCATAACCGATCTGGTTGTGGAATTGAGTAAACCCGTCACAGCTGAGGAAATCAACCAGGTGATGAAAGAAGCCACTGAAGGGAAACTCAAGGGAATAATAGCTTACAACGAGGATCCAATAGTCAGTGGCGATATCGTTGGCACACCCTATTCTGGTATATTCGATGCTGCCCTGACCAAAGCGATTGGAAAGGTTGCAAAGATCTTTTCGTGGTATGACAACGAGTACGGTTACAGTTGCAGGGTAGTGGACACGCTGGAAATGTTGTTAAAACTACTATAAAGAGTGAAAAAAGGGATCCCGTTCGGGATCCCTTTTTTCAATTTTTATTATCCACACTTTATTATTTGACTCTACCGTTCACTATATCCAGCACGATTTTCCAGACTTTACCGGGATCTTCGGATGCTATCGACGACATATGACTGCAAGCGTCTATTCCCCAGAACAAGATGGTACTGACACCACACTCCTCCATTGTTTTCCAGGCTTTCAATATTTCATTTTCCCTGCCTTTAGGTATCCTGAAAGCCTGTATCCACATGTGATCGGTTTTACCATATTCTTTCGCAAGTTTCACAACTCTATCTGTTACCTCTTTCACAAAGGATTCCAGAGGTTTGTTGAAAACGATCCAATAAGGATCACTACCTATATCATCGATGGCTTCCAATTCGACGAACATTCTGTAGTTTTTTATGCCAAGTTGATCTGATTCTTCGGGCAGGAAGCAAAGTGAATTCCTGAGCCCTTTTTCGCTGGCGTAACTTGTGAGATCTTTGAAGAAATCCAGAATACTGGTGCTTCGAAACTCGGAAACATCATCGTTGTATTCCACCGGTATGTTGTAGTTGTACCGTTCATTAAAGATAATTTGGCACCTTTCGCATCTGCATGTCCACTCATGAGGAAAAGTGGTGCTCTGATACTCGTGGAAATGGGGTTCGTCCCAAAAAACCACATCTGCTCCTGCTTCTTTTACCGCGTCTATCCATTCTTTCATGAGATGCCTGAATTTCTCAGAGTTGAAGCAAACGCTTCCCTTGCGCTTGCCTCGATTACTCAATTGTGCTTCTTCCATGTTCATCTGCAGAAATCCTGAGTAAGCCTCTCCTCCGAATATACCACCCCATCCCCACGGATCTATCCATACTTCGAATCCCATATCTTTGCTCATCTCTACCAAATCCTTCATGGTTTTTCTGTAAAACTGGAAGTCATTTTCACTGTAGGTATGCAGTATTATTTCAAATCCTTGTGATTTCAATTCTTCGAGATCTTTTCGGGCATGTTTCAGCATGCGATTACCGAAGTAGCTTGTACCAAACCTCATGGGGAAAATTCCCTCCTTTCCCTGAAGAAGAGTTATTCGAGAAGAAGGTCAATGACACCGTGTATTTTCAGTACTTCAGCGCTCCTTCTGTTATACCCTTTATGATGTATCGCTGCATGAAGAGGAACAACAGGATCACCGGTATAACAGCTAGCACCATTCCGGCAACTGTGTATCTAAAATTGGTCTGAAAAGCACCCTGTAGATACACCAATGCAACGGCAAGGGGATACTTATCGGAACTCGAAAGTACTATCAGTGGCCAGAGGAACTGATCCCACCATGTTAGAACCTGGAATATGGCAAGAGTTGCAATAGTTGGTGTGACGAGAGGTGTCATTATGCGCCACCAGATGTAGAATTCCCCCGCGCCATCGATTCGTGCTGCATCTTCCAGATCACGCGGAATACCGAGATATGCTTGTCTCATGAGAAATATTCCAAACAGGCTAACACTCTGGGGAATTATAACACCAGCGTATGTGTTCAAAAGGTGCAACTTCCTGAGCGTCAGGTAATTCACGATCAAGGTTCCCTGGACTGGTATCATCATGGGTATGAGTACCAGAAAGAGAGAAAGTCTTTTGCCATAGAAATCCAGCCTTGCCATAGGATAAGCTGCCATAAGTGCGAACAACACGTTGGCGAGAGTCCCAAAGCCAGCAATTATGAAGGAGTTTTTGTAGTATGTTCCAAGTTTCAGCATTTTCCAGACGCCGACGTAATTTTCAAAGGTGAGGGGCCATGGAACCAATGAAGGAGGATACTTGAAAATGTTTGTACTGGTCTCCAGCGAAGTTTTCGCCATCCAGTAGAACGGCCCCGCCGTGAGGAACATGAAGAAAATCAATACCGCATATATAACTATCTTGGTGGTAACATCGTTTATTCTCTTGCTCTTACTCATAGTAGCTCCTCACCCCTCCCTCTCTAAACAGTCGAAAGTTCAGCAATGTGAAGGCGAAGACCACGATACTGAAGAGTGTTGCAGCAGCACTGGAGTAGCCGAATTTCAGATATCTGAATGCCCATCTGTAAACGAGCATCGGCATAGTTTCAGTTGCGTAGTTGGGACCTCCGCGTGTCATGGCGTATATCTCGGTGAACACGTTTAACGCCGCTATTGCTGACATGGTAGAACAAAAGAAGATGTAAGGTTTCAGCAGTGGCAGAGTAACGTGGAAGAAGACCTGCCATCTTTTTGCGCCATCGATCCTTGCTGCGTCGAGATAGTCCTGTGAGATGTTCTGCAATCCCGCCAGATAGATCATCATGTAATATCCCAATCCTTTCCACATCGTAACGAACATGATCATGAACAACGCGATTTTTGGATTTGACAGATATCCTACAGGGTCGTCTATGAGTTTCAGGGAAAACAGCATGTAATCCAGTATACCTCTTTCCCTGAAGATCCATCGCCATGTGAGTGCAACGATGGTCATGGGTGTGACAACGGGGATGAAAAGCATCAATCTGAAGAAACTCCTGGCTTTTATGTCTGCGTTCACCATTACAGCAAGTAGTATGGACAAGAACTGGAGTACAGGCACCACCGCAAGATAAAGTATGCTGTTTTTCATGGCATTCCAGAAGTATTTGTCGTGCATCAAACTGGAGAAGTTCTTCAACCCCACGAACTCTTTGGTGGATATGATGTCGTATTTGTACAGCGATAGATTGACTCCAAACCCTATCGGATAGTATATGAAAACGATCATTATCAGCAAAGGTATTGCCAGGAACGTGTAGGCCAGCAGCGTTTGTCTCATCTTCAATCTCCGATGATAATTCACCATCCATCCTCACCTCATGTTCTTAAGGATGTGTTAAAAAGGGGGAGGCGCTCCCTCCCCCCTTATTCTACCCCGTTTCCGACATGACATGCTCCCGTTTTTATTCTCCCTCTGCCAGTTTCTCGTTCCAGTACTGTGCACATTCTTTCAGGGCTTCGTAAGGTTCCTTCTCGCCAAGGAACACGGAAATGAGTGTTTCCCTGAGTTTGTCGAAGAGTTCCTGCTTGTGCGGTATGTCGTACTTGAAGACCGTTGCTGCTTTCAGGGATTTAACGGCGGTCAATCTGATCTTGGTTTCGAACGTACCGTCATCCTTGCTGAAGAATGGATGATCGAGCACAGCTTTCCTGGTGGGGAATATACCCGCAAGTTGACAGAACTTGAGTTCATTCACTTCGTTGGAAACGAAAGCGGCGAATTCTGCAGCTTCTTTCGGATGTTTGCTACCCTTAACGATGTTCAAGGTAGCGTACCACAGACCAAGCAGCTGGGACCTTCCGAGCAACGCTGGAGCAACGTCAGACTTCTTGTAGATGTCGGGAGCATTGTCCTTGACTCTGAAGACGAAGTTGGGTCCTTCGAGCAAGATTGCGAGCTCGCCAGACTGATAGAGTTCCGTTGCTTTCAGCCATTCTCCTCCTTCGACCATTTCTTTGGGCAGGTAACCCATCTTGTACATCATAGCCCATTTGTTGAGAACCTGTGCGTGTTCCCATGTGTCGAATACGGCTTTCTTTCTGTCTTTCGTCAACACCGGAAGTCCTGCCATTTCAAACATGGCGGTTGGTGTCTGGAAGAGCTGTGGCAGTATACCGTACTTTCCTGTTTTCTGCTTTATGATTATGGAGTAAGCAAGCGCTTCATCCCATGTCCTGGGCGGGTACTTGGGATCGAGACCAGCCGCTTCGAGTATCTCTTTGTTGTAGAACGAAACCATAGCGGCCGAGTACCAGGGTAGACCGTAGATCTTGCCTCCGGAACTTATACCGTTCAACATGGCGGGGAAGTATTTAGCAAGGACTTCTCTGGGTAGAAGTTCATCAACGGGCAAGAGTACACCCTTTTGTGCCATATCGAGTGTCCATACCATCTGAAGGTTCACGACATCCGGTGGATTTCCGGCGGCAACGGATGCCAGCAACTTCTGGATCAGGACGCTCCAATCGACATCTTCCCAGACTATTTCCACATCTGGGTGGGTTTTCTGATAGGCGTCGATGATACCCTGCACGTAATCGGTGAATCTCGGTTTGAGGTTCATGGTCCAGAACGTAAGTTTGATTTTGGCAAACACGGAAGCAGCAAGTAAAGCAATCAACAGAATAACAAGAACCTTTCTCATAAGAACCGCACCTCCCACTGTGTTATTTTATCCACTCCCACAGAGGGAGTGGATTATCCTATACTGAAGACTTTTTTGGAAAACTCGAAATCCTTCATGAATCTTGTCAAAAAGGCTCTCACACTTCCCAATGCCATGGTTTTCAAACCATCATGGTCGTAACGTAACTCCAGTTTCTTCGAATCGGCCATGAAGATCTTGCTCTTTATGGAATCCATTAAATCGTTCAAAAGCGAATCGGGAAACAGATTCACATCGCCACCTATTATTGCTACAGAAGGATCCAGCACATTCACTATGGTTGCTATCACATCGGAAGCTTTCTTAACGAATCCTGAATAATCAACGTCAGAAGGAGGTGATTTTTCAAATTCCGGGAGTGTCATCTTCTTTTTCATCAACGCAACCTTCAGCGGTGTTTCACCGGAAAGCAGGTTGGATCCTCTGTATATTTCGCCGTCTATTGCTATTCCAACACCCAATCCGACATAGTTCGAAAGAACAAATGGCAGGGATAATAAGAAATATAATACATTCATTCCGTAGAACATGGGTCTCGAAAAACATCTTGCAACTGCTGCATTACTGTCGTTTTCTATATAGCATTTTTTTCTGAATCTTCGTTCGAGGACTTCTTCCAGTGGAAAATCTCTCAATCCCAGACTCTCAGATAGGATTATCACTCCTGCTTCATTGTCCACAACTCCCGGAACACCTAGAGCTATTCCCAGAATGTTGTTGTTCATCTCCATGAAATCTTCAACCACTTCGCTTATTACATCTACTATATTTTCCGCGTCTATGTTTATCATCTTGCTGGTACTCGCCACCGATTTTCCTGCAAAATTGGTTAGTACTCCAAAGATCTCACCCTGTTCTATCCCTATTCCTATGAAATACTTCCAGCTGTCGTTTATCGAAAATACGTCCGCTTTCCTTCCACCACTTGGACCCGGATCAATTTCCGCAACTTTCTCAACGATTCCTTCTTTCAAGAGAGGACTGAGATTTCTCGATACTGTAGATTTGTCCACTTCCAGTATCGCGGATATTTCGGATTGTGTTGTTCTACTTTTAACCCATATAGTATGCAAAATTTTTTGTTGAGTAGGAGTACGGAATGGCAAAGACATCGAACCTCCCAATTTTAGTTGTGTGCATCATGCAACTAAATAATACCAAACAATTCATCGATTGTCAAGTACCCAACATTGAGGTTGGCTGAAATGGGTATAAACAAATGATTCTTTACATTATGGATTTTATATCTATTTTCCAGCCCGTGAGTTTGGCAGCAAGTCTCGCATTTTGCCCGCCTTTACCTATGGCGACGGACAGTTCCGATGGAGCAACAAGGACTCTGGCTGTTTTTGTCCTGTCGTCTATTATTCGTACATCTGCAACTTTGGCGGGTGCCAGAGCATTGGCGATCAATTCCGCCGGATCATCTGACCATTTTATTATGTCAACTTTTTCAGGCTTTATCTCTTTGAGAACGGAATTTATCCTGCTCCCACCTTCGCCTATACAGGCTCCAACTGGATCAACATTTGGATCGTGTGAAAGCACGGCTACTTTTGAGCGCAATCCGGATTCCCTAACTACCTTCTTTACTTCCACCACACCCTGTTCTATTTCTGGGACTTCCAGTTTCATAAGGCCAACGAGAAATTCCGGGATCGATCTGCTAATGGCTATCCTGGGGGTTTTTCCTATCTTTTCGACTTTTACAATGTAGACTTTTATCAACGTACCCGGTTTCAACTCTTCGCCGCGTATCCAGTCGCGTCTGTGCATGGCAGTTTCGATCTTACCGATTCTCACATATGCCAATCTATCTGTTACTCTCATAACTTCAGCCGTTGTGACGGATCCCACCATTTCTGAATACTTCTTGAATATGTTCTCTTTCTCGAAAGTTCTTATCTTCTGTATCAACACCTGGCGGGCTGTTTGAACGGCTATTCGACGGAAATCTTTCAGATTCAGGGGTTTCTTGATTGTGGCACCTACTTCGGCCTTGGAATCTATTTTCAAAGCTTCTTCCAGAGAAATCTCGAAATTGGGGTCCTTGGGTTCTTCACAAACCGTGAGAAGTTGATATATTCTCACATCCCCTGTCATTCTGTCTATTTCCACTTCCACGTTACGTACACCACCAAAATTGCTCTTGTACGCCGTTTTAAGAGCTTGTTCCAGTGCTACTATCACATCTTCCTTGGGTATACCCTTCTCTTCTTCAAGTTGTTCAATCGCTTCTATAAGATTGAGATTCATGGAATCAAACCCCCTTTCGGTCAAAATTCAATTTCCAGGTTTGCTTTTTTAACGTTGAGGAGTGGTATCTTCAGGATTCTGCCGCTTCCTTTTTCTTTAACGGTAATTTCTTCATGGGATTCGTCCACATCTTCTATCCATCCAACAACGGTTTTTTTCTTTTCCAGAAGTTCCTTGAGAACGAACTTTGCCAGTTTTCCTTTGAAACGCAGGTAATCTTTCATATTTCTCAAAGGTCTATCGAGCCCCGGTGACGAAACTTCCAGCACATAGGATTGTGGTATGAAATCTTCCGCATCCAGGATCTTTTCCATTTCCCTTGATACCGCTTCGCAGTCTTTTATGCCAACATAGCCTTCCATTTTGTCTATGGTCACTTTCATTATCCATCTTCTTCCTTCTTTTCGAAATTGGAAATCGAACAATTCGTAATTTAAAGCACTGGTCACTTCTTCGGCGATCTCACGAGCTCTCGATATTATAGGGTCCTCCAAGATCATCAGCTCCCTTCCATTTTCAAAACAAATCGAGGGCGTTATGCCCTCGATCCATTTCTTCTCGTTAGAATTATATCACAAGATGGGTTGAATTTTGTAAACCTCGATATCAGGTTTCTTGATCCTCGTATTCTTCCAGCCTTTCGTAATCTTCCAAAGGTTCTTCTTCGACGAGGCCTTCTTCCACACTTTCTTCTATGCTTTCTTCCGCCTGTTCTTCACTTTCTTGCTGCTGTTCCGCTTCTTCCGTCACCAGACCTTCCCGTCCCTCGATTATTGCATCTGCTATCTTGGAAGTTATCAAGCGTATGGCCCTTATGGCATCGTCGTTTCCTGGTATGACGTAATCTATATCATCAGGGTCGCAGTTGGTATCGACTATTGCCACTGTAGGAATTCCCAATATATTGGCCTCGGCAACTGCTATCTTTTCTTTCCGTGGATCGACTATGTAAAGAACATCTGGCACCCTTTCCATGTTTTTAACGCCACCAAGATTCTTTCGAAGTTTGGTGAGTTCCCTCTTGAGCTTGGCCTGCTCCTTCTTGGGTAATTCATCCAGACGCCCAGACTCTTCGAGTTCTTCCAGTTCTACCAGCCTGTCTATCCTCTTTTTTATGGTTTTGAAATTCGTGAGCAACCCACCGAGCCATCTGTTGTTCACGTAGAACGCTCCGCAACGTGTGGCTTCCTCTCTTATAATATCCTGAGCCTGCCGTTTGGTACCAACGAATAGAAAGGTTGCTCCCTCCGCTGCCTTGTCCCTGACGAAATTGTAAGCGATTTCTAGAAGTCTCAACGATTCCTGTAAGTTGATTATGTATATACCTTTTCGAGCGGTGTAGATGTATGGTTCCATCTTCGGATTCCAGCGCTGTGTCCTGTGCCCAAAATGAACGCCAGCTTCCAGAAGTTCTTTCATGGTAACTATTGCCAATTTCAACACCTCCATCGATGTGGTTTTTTACCTCCACCCCGCACGGAATACGACCTTGTCACAGGCACCCGTATTCCGTTTTAAGCGGGATGTGTGTATTCAAACACCTATCAACCTCTTTGCCATTATCCACAATCCTTCCAGATCGTAGAATTCTCTTCCACGCTGCGTGAAGATGTGTATCACAATTTCTCCCGCGTCTATCAGAAGCCAGTCGTAATCCTCTCCTTTGTCGCAATAGAGCATTCTCACCTTGTTTTTTTCCAGTTCTTCTATGACCGACTCTTTAAGAGCCTTCATGTGTGGCTTCGAATTGGCTGTTACGATCACGAAATAGCTCGTGGGTATGGGTGTAGAACGCATATCCAGAACAACCGTATCCTCACCCTCTTTACTTTCAAGTGCTTCGACTATACGCCTGACGAGTTCGAGCAGATCCATTTCTTCCCTCCTCATTCCACCGTGACGCTCTTCGCGAGATTACGCGGCTTGTCTGGATCCAATCCCTTCAAATCCGAAACGTGATATGCGAAAAGCTGGATGTACGGTGCCATAACCAGTGGATACAGGAGATCGTTCACTTTTGGAACGTATATGACATCTTTCGAAAACTCGCCCACTTCTTCATCACGTTCGGTGGCAAGCGATATCACAGGTGCGTTTCGGGCAACCGCTTCGATGACGTTACTTTTGGTCTTGTAGAACAATCTGTCTCGAGGTATTATAGCAAAAACCGGAAATTGTTCATCCAGAAGGGCTATGGGACCATGCTTCAATTCTCCCGCTTGATAAGCTGTGGCATTTATATAACTTATTTCCTTGAGTTTGAGCGCTCCTTCCATCGCTGTGGGTACACTCATTCCCCTGCCTATATACATGAAATGCAGATAATCTTTATAGCGTGTCGCCACTTCTCTCAGCTGGTTAGAGTGTGCGAGTGTTCCTTCGATAACTTCAGGCATGTTCCGCATTTGATATATCAATTCTCCGAATTCTTTATTCCACCCGTATCTTTCAGAAATTATGTACAATCCCAGAAGGTAGAGAACGGCGAGCTGGGATGTGTAAGTTTTGGTTGCTGCCACGCCTATTTCCGGTCCGGATCTAATATAAACAGCTGCATCGCTTTCTCTTGTAAGAGTGGAACCCACCACATTACATACGGCTATCACTTTCCCTTCTTTGCGCTTGGCCAATCTCACACCCTGGAGGGTGTCGGCAGTTTCACCACTCTGTGATATGGCCAGTATGAGTGTTCTTTCGTTCACGTGCAGATTTCTGTATCTGAATTCTGAAGCCACATCTACTTCAACATCGAGATCCGATAACCATTCCACGAAATATTTGAAAACCAGTCCAGCGTGATAACTGGTGCCGCAGGCAACGACCATTATTCTGTTAACTTCTCTGAGAGTTTTTTTGAATTTTTCGAGTTCCTCGAAATATACCCTGTCTTCTTTTATCCTGTCTGCCAGTGCTTTTCTCAAAGCTTCGGGTTCCTCCATTATCTCTTTGAGCATATAATGTTTGTATCCACCTTTTTCCGCATCCGCTTCTTTCCAGTCTATATGTACCGTCGTTTTGACAACATCGTTTCCCTGAAGATCGAAGATCCTATATCGTCCTTTCTCGAGAACAGCCAATTCTCCATCTTCCAGGAATATCACATTGCGTGTGTACGAAAGCAGAGGAGTTACATCCGAGGCCAGCATCGAAACTCTCTCGTTTTTACCTATCACGAGGGGACTACCCTTACGTGCAACCACAATTCTCCGGGGTTCATCGGCATGGATTACCCCTACAGCGTAGGCGCCATCGAGCTGGACGATACTGCGTCTCACCGCTTCCAGTAGATCCCCTCTATAGTTGTCTTCTATCAAATGGGCTATCACCTCAGTGTCCGTTTCCGAGACAAAAACGTGCCCTCTGGCTATCAACCTTTCTCTCAAATCCGAGTAATTTTCTATTATGCCATTGTGGACAACTGCTATCTTGTTGGTACAATCTATGTGTGGATGAGCGTTCACATCATTGGGTTCACCGTGTGTGGCCCATCGTGTGTGTGCTATGGCGACCTGGGTTTTTTCTTTCAATGTTTCCTGCATCAAATCCAACAGTTCATCAATTCTACCTTTTTTCTTGTGGTAATTCAGGGTGTTGTGAGCGCTCAGGTAGGCTATTCCGGCAGAATCGTACCCTCTATATTCAAGCTTTTTCAGGGCGTCCAGTACCTCACCAATTTTCACATCAGCACCCACCATACCAACGATTCCACACATTAAGATATCATCTCCTCTATCATTTGTGGAAGATGCATTTGTACCCCCTTTCGGGCAACTTTCAATGCGTTATAAATTGCAAGAGCATCTGAACTTCCGTGTGCTTTGACCACCACACCCTTCACTCCCAACATGAAGGCACCACCATGTTCTCTATAATCGAAGCGTCTGGAGAGGGCATTGAAAACAGGTTTCATCATGAGGGCTCCAATATAGGAAGGAAAAGGCTTTTTTCTCATTTCTTTCTTCAAGGTTTCAACGAAAAACTTTATCGCTCCTTCGTACGATTTCAAAACCACGTTTCCCGAGAATCCGTCTGCTACCACCACATCCGCCATCCTGAAGGGTATATCGCGTGCCTGAACATTTCCCACAAAAATTTCACCGAGTTCTTTTTTCAAAAGTTCGTGGGATTCCTTAACCAATGAATTGCCTTTTTCCTCCTCTTCGCCTATATTCAGTATCCCCACCCTTGGTTTGGAGATACCGAGTATTTTCGCATAAGCAATTCCCATTCTTGCGAAATCCAGCATGTTTCTGGCTTTAACCTCGGCATTGGCTCCCGCATCTATGAGTATCACAACCCCGTTTTCGGCAGGTAACGGAGTGGCAAGTGCAGGTCTTTCAAGTCCAGGAATCCTTCCCACCACAAAAGTTGCAGCTGCCAGCAAAGCTCCTGTATTACCCGCACTCACAAATCCTCCTGCTTTCCCCTCTGCAACCAATTTTGCACACACATACAGGGAACTTTCTTTTTTCTTAAGAACTTCAAGGGGTTTTTCATCCATTTCCACCAAATCCGGAGCATGGTGAATTGTAACACGCTTGAGAACGTCCCTGTGTCTGGAAAGTTCGCGTTTTATTAAATCTGCTCTCCCCACAAGGATTAAATCAATGGGATGTGTACGAACGGTTTCAACAATACCTTTTATAACCTCATCAGGGGCACGGTCGCCCCCCATAACATCCACAGCAATGGCTTGTGTATTCATTCTTCTATCTCGAGCACCTGCCTGTCTCCGTAGTAACCACAGCTCAAGCACACCCTGTGGGGTTGTTTCGGAGCACCGCACCTCGGACATACGGAGAGAGCCACATGAATGGGTTTGTATATCTTGGCTCTCTTATGATGCGTTCTGGAACGTGATCTCTTCTGCTTGGGCACCGCCATGATTCTTCAGCCTCCTTCAGCTATCCTGGATTTGAATTCTTGCAAAACGGCCCACCGTGGATCCACAATCCCGGATTTTTCGGTGCATTTGTGATCAGGATCCTCGTTCAGATTTTTCCCACAATACTGACATAGGCCTTTACAGTCAGGTTTGCACAACAACTTCTGTGGTACTTCCACCACGATGGCTTCAAGAACCCTTTCGGCTAGATCCACCACCGGAGTAGAATAATACACCACGTTCTCAAGTTTTTCAAGTTTTTCTTCCACATTCTTCTGTTCTTTTAAAACTTCAAATGGTCTGTATATCGCTTCAATACGGCCCTTTATTGGCAATTTGAATGTTTCCAGGCATCGGGAGCAGGGGCATAATAGAACTGTTTGAACACTTCCTAAAACCTTCAACCCGTCTTTATCCAATCTGTACTGTATGTGAACTTTTATTGGTGCAACCACCGGACATTTCCCAACATCGAGTTCTATCTCTTCCCAGTGCAACTCTCCCTGGTATTTGTATACCGTACCGATTTTCAATCTTCCAATGTCCACTGGTATATCCAAAATTTCATCACCACCAAAAGTAGTATAATAACTAACGTAAAACGAAAACAGGAGGGATAGCTTCTCATGTCAATTAAAAAATATCAACTCCTGTTTGCCGTAGCAATATCGTTGATTTCCTGCATGTTATCTGCTGGAATCCTGTCCGTGGATCCCAGTATATTTTACCATCAGTACTGGTACGTGTCAGGCAAGATCTTTCAGGATAGTGCTTCGTTCGTTTTGAATGTGCCCCTGGATTATCCGTTGTTACCCACCGAGATGGTTTTAAGCTTTGCTGGAGTTGAAAAGAGGGACTGGGATCTGCTGAAGGCCATGATGTTCGTTGAGTCTTCTTTCAACGCGCATGCGGTGTCAAAATACGGGGCTGTTGGGTTGTTGCAGTTGATGCCAAAAACAGCAGAAGTGTTGGGAGTAACCAATCGCTTTGATCCCTTCCAAAATGTTCGCGGTGCTTACAAGTATTTGAAAGCACTGGAAAGAAAATTCGGTAGCGAAAGCAAGGCGATAGCAGCCTATCACCACGGCCCGGGAAATGTTGCGAGATATGGAATAGCCGGACCCGGGAAAGTGTATCTCGAGAAGGTGCGTGCGGCCGAAAGGCGTATCATCAACAATACACTGGATACCAGCTTTATAAAGGAAAGGGCATGGCTCTTCATGGGCGTGGATCTACATAAAAGTGATAAATCCTACATAACGTACGGGATTCTGTCACATATCCTGGGTTCGCTGATACTAGGTGTAAAGGCTAAGGTGGAGTACTTAACACAGGATATGAGTTTTAAACCTTATCAGCTTGTGCCTGTAGCAGGATACAGGTTTTCTGAAAGATTTTCGGTCCTGGGTGGACTCGATCTGGTGAGAGGAGAAGGTGCTGTTCTATCTTTTCTGAACCTCGGATTACTGGAGCTGGAGGGTGGATGGGATCAGGGATTAGTTATAATGGGCAGAACGGCAGTGGGAAATCTTCTCCTGGAGCTTGGGTATGCCAACGAGAATTTCAATGGTATTATTACACTGATTCTGGGTGGATTCAAAGTTGGATTGGGATGGAACGGAGAGTACTTCCTCACTCTCGAGAGTTGAGGAAGGGGGCGAATTATGGCTTTACAGGATGATCTGAAAAATTTTATAGGGAAGATAGGGGGATTCTGGCGATCTCTTCCCACCACCAGAAAGCTCTTGATCGCTGCATTGATACTTGCCTTTTTACTATCACTGGTTTTCCTCACCGTCACCGTGACCAGACCCACTTACAACGTGTTGGTGAAGAACCTGAGTGAAGAAGAAGCGGGACGTATAGCCCAGGCTCTTGATAACATGGGTGTTCAGTACAAAGCGGGCCCTGGTGGAGCAATACTGGTCCCGGATACTGTTAACGTATATGAGTTGAGAATGAAATTGGCGGCCGAAGGCGTGATAGGAACCGCAACCAAAGGGTTCGAACTTCTGGACAAGCAGAGTTTCGGTGCCACGGCTTTTGACAAACAGGTGAACTATCAGAGAGCACTCCAAGGTGAGTTGGAAAGAAGCATAGCGACGATAAAAGGTGTGAAATTCGCCAGAGTTTTCCTCAACATTCCCAAGTTTACCTATTACACAAGAGAGTATGCCAAACCATCTGCTTCGGTGCTGGTGTATTTGGAACCTGGTGCGGAGCTCTCACCAAAACAAGTGCGAGGAATCATGGAGTTAGTTGCGGGAGCTGTTGAAGGGCTGAATATAGAGAACGTAAAGGTTGTTGACAACTATTCGCGACTTTTGAGTGAGCGTGTGATCATGGAAAGAGAGGGTATCGAGGCGACCACCAAGTTCGAATTGCAAAAGCAAATCCAGGATTATTACACGCGTTTGATAACGCAGAAGCTCGAGCGAATATTCGGTGTGGGGAATGTGGTTGTCATGTCTGACATAAAATTGAACTGGCAGACGATAGAAAAGGAGAGCAAAAAGTACGAGCCTGTCTTGAAGAAGGAAGGAGTAGTGATAAGCAAGGAAGAGGAGAAAGAAAGCTACACGGGCGTCGGGGATGTGGGTGGTGAAGTGGGAACAGAAGGTAATATCCCACCTATAACGTATCCCAGTGTTACAGGCGGTACAGCGAAGAGTGAGAGAACACACACTATAGTGAATTACAACGTTAACGAAATATACGAGAAGATAGTGACCAACAGGTATGGTGAGATATCTTCGAAAACTTTCACGGTGGTCATTGATTCTTCAGCGTTATCTCATCTGCCTTCGACTTCCACATTGGAGGAAGATATGAGGCATGCCATAGCTCTTGCCACCAATTCACCTCCCACATCGGTTTCCATAATGTTCCTGCCTTTCAACAGGGAAGTGGAAGTGTCGCTCATGCGTGAGATGGCCATGGCAAAAGAGCTGGAGAAAAGGAGGAAGTTCATAATAGGTTTGACTTTGCTTTCAACACTCATAATAGCCATATTTTTCCTCATCATATATCAGGTGAGGAAAGTGAGGGCTCAGAAGA
Source organism: Thermotogae bacterium (assembly GCA_021161835.1). GTDB lineage: Bacteria > Thermotogota > Thermotogae > UBA12178 > UBA12178 > JAGGZV01. Next base: position 38,907 of record JAGGZV010000057.1, read on the forward strand.
TGGTTCTGGAACGTAAGAAGATGCTTGAGGAAGAATTGAGAAAGGAGATAGCTATGGAAGAAGAGGAGCTTGCTATCTCCGCCGAAGAAGCCGAACTTCAGGCTTTGATAAGGGATGTCACCGATATAGCCGGTAAGGATCCAGAATCGGTGGCAGATGTTATCAGAAGTTGGCTCACCAGTTGAGGTGATTCGTGATGCCGGATATCCCTGGTACACGTAAAGCAGCTATACTTCTGGTCCTGATGGGGACTGAAAGGGCGGCTAACGTGCTCAAACATCTCGATGAGGATCAGATAGAGCTTCTCACCCTGGAGATAGCCAATCTGGGGAAGGTGAGCGACGAAGAAAAAAGAGAAGTAATGGAGGAATTCAAGAACCTGATGAAAGCCAGAGAATTCATCGTTACAGGTGGGGTTGACTATGCCAGGCAGTTGTTGGAGAAGGCTCTGGGACCGGAGAAGGCCATGGAAATAATAGACAAGCTCGTTTCGAGTTTGCAGGTACGGCCATTCGAATTTTTACGACGTGTTGATGCCATACAGCTGGTGAACTTTCTGCAAAGTGAGCATCCCCAGACTATAGCTCTGGTACTTTCCTACATGCCTCCACAACAGGCGGCAACGGTTCTGGCATCGTTACCCGAAGAATTGAGACCGGAAGTGGTTAAGAGAATAGCCATGTTGGATAGAGCCACACCCGAGACGGTCAAGGAAGTTGAAAGATTGATGGAGCAAAAACTGTCAACCTTTGCTGCTCAACCGTTCAGCCAGGTCGGTGGCATAGAAACGGTGGCGGAGATCATCAACACGCTGGATAGATCGACCGAAAAAACGATCATGGATTCTCTTTCGGAAACCGATCCGGAGCTCGCGGAAGAGATAAGAAGGAAGATGTTCGTGTTCGAAGATATCGTCAAGCTGGACGACAGGAGTGTACAGCTTGTTCTGCGTGAAGTCGATACCAAAGATCTTGCTCTTGCATTGAAGGGTGCAACGGATGAAGTCAAAGAGAAGATTTTCAACAACATGTCAAAACGCGCGAGAGCACTTCTACAGGAGGAAATAGAGTTCATGGGACCAGTACGTGTGAGAGATGTGGAAGAGGCCCAGCAGAAGATCATAGCGGTGATCAGAAGACTCGAGGAAGCGGGTGAGATAGTCATAGCTAGAGGCGGAGGAGAGGAGATGATAATCTGAGCAACCTGATAAAGAAGCACCTGGTACTCATGGATCTGAACGCCGAATCTTTGAAGGACGACCAGTACGATCCTCAGAAAATATCCGATGCCATTCTCGAGGAGGCGCGGGAGGAAGCAAGAAACATTCTGGAGGATGCAAGGAGAGAAGCGGAGAAAATAAAGGAAAATGCATCCATTGAAGCTGGGAAGAAAATCAGAGAGGCACAGGAGAAAGCAGCCACGCTTTTAGAGGAAGCCAGAAAAAAGGGATACGAGGAAGGCATTCGAAGTGCTCAGGAGATTGTAAATCTTATGAAAAGAGCTGTAGAAAAGTACGAGAAGTATTTGAAAGACCTGGAAGCAAACGCACTTCCGATGCTGTTGAATCTGTACAAGGAGGTTGCTTCCAAAACCTTGGTTGATGGACTTTCGCAACATGAGGATCTGATCGAAAGGGTTATAAGGAAAGTACTGGACAAGCTATCATCGTCGAGAAATGTGATATTCAGGGTGAGCCTGCAGGATTACGACAAACACGGCAAGAAGATGGCAGAGTTATTGTCTTTCATACCTGATCTGACCATAAGACCGGATAGCTCTTTGAAGCCAGGTGAAATACTGGCCGAAACCGAATTCGGGATGGTGGATGCTTCCCCATGGAGAGTGGTGGAAGAGTTCAAAGAAGCAATGGAGGGACTGGTGAATGGTGTCTCGAATTTTGGAAGAGATGAAGTCGAGGATTCAACGCATTGAGCTCGTTCGAATGACCGGGCGAGTTACCAGGATCATAGGTTTAACCATAGAATCCAAGGGTCCCGATGCTTTTTTGGGTGAACTCTGCAAGATAGTTCTTCCTGATGGTCGGCGAATACTCGCAGAAGTTACAGGATTCAGAGACAACAATGTTATTCTGATGCCCTTGGAGGACACAACAGGTCTATCAAACGGTTGTGAAATCCTCAGGATGGATAGTGTACTGAATGTTCGAGTTTCCACCGACATGTTGGGAAGGGTACTCGATGGTCTGGGACGTCCCATGGATGGCAAACCACTTTTTTCTTCCAGGTTGTATCCGGTTGTGGCGCAGGCTCCCAATCCTCTGGACAGGCGTCGAATAAAAGAACCACTTCCCGTTGGGGTACGTGTTATCGATGCATTTCTCACTCTTGGTAAAGGCCAGAGGATAGGGATATTTGCGGGTAGTGGAGTGGGTAAGAGCACTCTGCTTGGTATGATTGCACGAAACACAAGAGCCGACGTCAACGTTATTGCGCTTGTTGGAGAGAGAGGTAGAGAAGTACGCGAATTCATAGAAAGAGATCTTGGAGAAGAGGGTTTGAAAAGGTCGGTGGTGGTGGTTGCCACGAGTGATCAACCTGCTCTGGTGCGTGTGAAAGCGCTGTATGTTGCCACCACTATAGCAGAGTTTTTCCGCGATATGGGTAAAGATGTCATGCTCATGGTGGATTCGCTAACGAGATGGGCCATGGCCCAGCGAGAGGTGGGGCTGTCCATGGGTGAACCTCCTGCCACCAGAGGCTACACTCCAAGCGTTTTCGCTTCTATTCCCAGAATCGTTGAAAGAGCGGGTATGTCTTCAAGGGGCAGTATAACGGCCATATATACCGTTCTCGTGGAAGCGGACGATTTCAACGAGCCCATCAGTGATACGGCGAGAGGCGTGCTGGATGGTCATATAATCCTATCGCGTGCGCTGGCAGAGGCAAACCACTATCCCTCTGTGGATGTGTTGATGAGCATAAGCAGGTTAATGCCGGAGGTGGCAGATGAAACCCATCAAAGGGCTGCAGCAACTCTGCGTAATATAATGGCGGCCTACAACGAGGCCAGGGATCTTATAGAAGTTGGAGCCTATCGTGAGGGTACCAACAAGAGAGTTGATACAGCGTTGAAATATATGGATGAGATAAACGCCTTCCTGCGTCAGAATATTGATGAAAAGAGCGAGTTTGAGGAGACGCTTGAACGTTTGAAGGAAATTGCCGGGAAAGTTGAGAAGGAGCTCGCATGAATGTGCGATCACCACAGTTTCATCTTCCAAACCTTTCCGCGTGTGTCCAGCAACAGATGTACTATTACTCCGCATGTACCCCCTATGGATATGAATAGCAAGCGTAACAGATGGTTGTGTAGCAAAGAAGTACCGAAGAAATACAAAAGGGCGCCATAAATTAGCGCGAACGAAATACTATGGAAGAACCCCCGATGTTTCATTAGAGCAGTTATGCTTTTCAATATGAGGAATGCGATTGCTACGGCCAGTGTCAACAGTACGGTGAAAGCGAGATGGTCTGGCATAAAAATTGCAACATACCGGAATAAGTGCTTCACCAGCAGATCCAGTATCTTCGTGAAAATCAGAGGAAGAAGGAGTACCTGAGCAAAGAACCTCATGGGTGCATCTTTGTGATCAATATCGGGTAGATCGCTCCCCACTATGAAAGCCAGATATGAAATTACTAGATCTACTGCACCTGGTGTGTAATCTATTCCCCATGCTCGTATTATGGAAATAAATACAAAGTAGTAAGCAGGATACAGGAATATTCCAGTGTTTAAATGAGTGGTTAGTCCGGGAATTTTTAAACACCTCCGCATTACAAAAGCGGGCTTTAAGCCCGCTTTCTGGCGGAGAGGGCGGGATTTGAACCCGCGGACCGGTTTTGCCGGTCACACGCTCTCCAGGCGTGCGCCTTAGACCGCTCGGCCACCTCTCCGTGCGTAAGTGATTATACCATGAAAATCCGCAAAGCGTTTAAAACGACCAGTATTGTCACTCCCACATCTGCAAAAACGGCTTCCCACATTGTTGCAGCACCGAAGGTTCCAAGTATCATAAAAAATACCTTCACGCCCAGAGCGAACAACACGTTCTGCCAAACTATGTTTATGGTCTTCCTGGATATGTCGATGGCGTCTACAAGTTTAGAGAGTTCATCATCCATTATCACGACGTCCGCTGCTTCTATCGCTGCGTCTGAACCCAATGCTCCCATGGCTACTCCGACATCTGCCATCATGATCACCGGTGCATCGTTTATACCGTCACCCACGAATGTAACATTTCCTTCATTTTTGAGTTCTTCCAGTGCTTTCACTTTTTCTTCAGGCAGTAGTGAAGCTTTGTATTCATCCACACCAATTTCTTCAGCCACTTTTCTCGCGGTGCCTTCATTGTCCCCTGTAAGCATAACCACTCTCTTCACACCGCGTTTTTTCAATGCCATCACAACTTCGCGTGCGTTTTCTTTTATTTTATCTGTTATGTGGATGCACCCCGCGTAGGTCCCATCTATGGCGATGTGCACTACCGTGGTTGTGTGATTCGACCCGCCGATATTAACATTTGCTTCAACCATCAGTTCTGTGTTTCCGATCATCACCTCTTTTCCTTCTACCACTGCTTTCACACCCTTACCTGGTACCTCTTCGTAGGCTTCTATCGTGAATATGTTCACGTTTCCATCGAATTCCTCCTTTATCGCGGTAGCCACCGGATGATTGGAATGATATTCGGCGTAAGCAGCATACTTCAAAAGCTCCGACTCATCCATACCATTTTTTGTCTCGATCCTATCGATGGAGAGAATTCCTTCCGTCACGGTTCCTGTCTTATCGAATGCCACCACTTCTGGTTTTCTTAAGCGTTCAAGATAGTCTCCACCTTTTACAAGAACCCCTGATTTGGATAATCTTCCCAGTCCTGCAAAGAAACTCAATGGTATGGAAATAACCAGAGCACATGGGCAAGAAATGACCAGAAACACGAGGGCTCTGTAAAACCATTCGTTGAACTCTCCTCCAAGGAACATAACTGGTACAACGATCAAACATAATGCAAATCCAACAACTATAGGAGTATAGTACCTCGCAAATCTGGTTATGAATCGCTCAGTTTTTGCCTTCCTGCTGGCAGCATCCTGTACCATGTGCAGAATCCTCGCTACGGTGGATTCTGAATATTCCTTTTCCACCTCAATTTTGAGAACACCCGTCTGGTTCACGAAGCCGCTCAGGACCTTATCTCCTTTTTTCACCTTTCGCGGCATGGACTCGCCGGTCAATGCCGAAGTATCCATCATGGCTTCCCCATCCACAACTCTTCCGTCCAGTGGTACCCTCTCGCCAGGCCTCACAATTATGAGTTCTCCCACTTTCACCTGCTCAGGTGGAAGTCGTTTCACATCTTTGTTTCTTAGCACATTGGCATAATCGGGTCTCATATCCAGAAGCTTGGTTATGGAACGTTTCGATCTTCCAACTGCCATTTCCTGAAGTAATTCACCAACTCTGTAGAACAACATAACACCTACAGCTTCTGGAAGTTCTCCGATAGCGATGGCTCCAATGGTCGCCAGACTCATCAAAAAATTTTCATCGAACACTTTTCCTTTTGCAAGATTCCTGAAAAATGTTGCCAGTATCTTACCGCCGGCTACGATGTAGGCCGAAATGTAGAGTATAGCTTCCCATGTTGGATTTGAGAGAACTATACCAAGTGCAAACAACACTGCGCTCAGGGTTATTACAAAGATTTCTCCTTTGTTGTTTTCTCCTTCAGTTACATCTGGTTTGACGACACAGTGATCACATTCGTTTTTTCGTTTATAATTTTTCATTGCTTCACCTCCATATATTCTCACATGAACATATAAGCATATATGAATAAAAAATAAATTTGAACCTCATGTCTTTTTCCTCTCCTGTATATGTGCCAATCCCGTGTCGACTATCTTTGCTATGTGTTCGTCGTCGAGAGAGTAAAAAACCGTTTTTCCTTCTTTTCTAAATTTGACCAGTTTGGCTTGTCTCAGGATGCGTAGCTGGTGTGATACAGCTGATTGTGACGCCCCCACTATGGCAGCAAGGTCGCAAACGCAGAGTTCTTCAAGCAGAAGAGCACACAAAATTTTTATTCTGGTACTATCGCCGAAAATTTTGAAAAATTCTGCCAGTTCTATAAGTACTTCGTCTTTTACCAATTTTTCCTTTATCTTTCTGATTTTGTCTTCATGTACAAAAGTAGTCTTGCACACCTCTATTTTTCCCTCGTCTTTCATGTCCATCATCTCCATATATGAATATATGCTCATGCATAAATATAATACACCATGAATTTCCATATGTCAACCAGTACGGGATGGGGTCAATTACGGTTTCTCCTGGTTCTACAAGACTGTTTCTTATTATCGGCGTTACTTTTTGGTGTTGGCGATTCCTTTCAGTTCCCATAACCGGTTCATTGCATAAATGGCATTTTGGAGGCTCACTTCCAGGTTTGTGGATATGATGATATGCTATACCGTTTTACTGTGAAAGCTATCCAAAAATTAACTTTACTGCAGCCGCACTCGGCACATGTGAATCCATCATTGTATTGGCTGCTGAGGAACAAGCGAATTTTCGCATAGGTGACAGGCGGGATACAACCGGTTGGAGGATGGGATCATTGGTACTCTTCTTTAATTTTCACAACGCTTGCTCTCAAAGGTTTACCATTACTTTCATAGAATTTTATGGCCCTTCTATCTGAAGATGTCCACTTGATTGAACGGAGAATTCTTACACAGCTTATAATCTTTTTTATCTCTTTCTTTGGCTATTCTGAAGCACTCTGTCAGGATTCGAGTACCTATCTTTTTTCTCCAGCAGGATCTGATTACGTGAACCCCATAGTCGATGTTGAAGTTTCTTATGTTCAGATAGGCCATAGCCACGGGCTTTCCATAAAGTTCTCCCGTTACAACTATGTGGTCGCCATTCCTCGGGGGCATGAAGAATCCCCAGCTCTTTTCATGGACTGTTTTAAATGCTTTTAAATCTTCTTCGGTCCACTTGTGGTAAATCTTTATTTCAACAGCCATATTACCTTTAAGTGGTGCATCTTCCAGTTTCCAGAACCACACATATGGCTTTGCGCGAATATACTCGACAGGTATTTCATTGAGGGTTAATACGATTTTCCCCATATTTCTGAATTTACTCAGGATCTCCTGAAGGGATCCATATAATCCTGAGCAAGTATTTTTCACTCTTTTGGAGCCATTCAGTTTTCAGTGCCGGCTTTGCCCAGAATATTTTTAATTTCCCAAGCTCGTGGTACCATTTTATGAATTCATCCTCTCTCAATGGCAGCAAGTTTAGTAATCTCATATCCATCACCCCACCACGTTTAAAACCCATCCCAGAAGTCTGAAAAATCATTCAGTTCTGTGGGTAGCTTATCACATTTACCATCTTTATGCATGAATAAATGTTCGTACGATAATACGATGTGTGGCGAACCTGCATCTGTCAACCGGTTTGTGGAATTGAAACCGATGAGTGATCTGTGAAAAAGGGGTATGTCGAAAAAAGCGTGGGGGAAATTTAAGGATAGATAACGGTCTTCCAGCTTCAGTAGAAAAAATAGCTGAGTATTGTAGACGTATAAACACTTTTTGGAAGGTTGCATGTTATAATTTTTGCATGATGAGAAGCATGACAGGATTCTCGCGAATAAATCTGATAACTGAAAAGGTGGAAATCACCGTTGAACTCAGATCGTTGAACTCCAAAAACCTGAGTGTTTCTGTCAGCACTCATCCGGAATCTCTGGAGCTGGAATATGAGTTGCGTAAATATCTGCTGGAAACCCTCAAGAGAGGCAGGATAAATTGTAAGATACACATAGATTTCCTCCACTCGGTTCCCGCGATACGTGTGAACAAAGGTCTGGCAGGTTCGTACATAGCAGCCCTCAACGAGATATCACAGGCCTTCGATATACCCGATACTACCACGACCGATACCATCAGCAGATTCCGCGATGTGTTTCATTCAACGACGGAATGGGCGGAGGATGAAGGAATACGCGCAGCTATAAATGACGCTGTGACGCGTGCGATAATAGACCTGGAAAAGGAAAGAAGAACGGAAGGTGAGAAACTCAGAAGTGTTCTGGAGGAATTTCTGGAAGAGCTGGAAGGTTATGTGAGGAAGATAGATGCATTGAAAGATGAGCAGAGGGCATACATAAAGGAAAACTTGAGAAATTTCTCGAAGAAATTGTGGTGAACCCTTCGGTGAAGGACGATGTAGGTGACAGATTGAGTATGGAGATAGCGCTTTCCGCCGAAAAAGCTGATATAACCGAAGAAATAGACAGGCTTTCCATGCATATCACCAGGTTCAGAGAATTGATGGACGAAGAGGAACCCGTGGGAATGAAGATGGATTTTTACTGTCAGGAGTTTCTCAGAGAGCTCAACACCATAGCTTCAAAGACAAGACTGAAAGAGATCTCACATCTCGTTGTCGAGGCGAAGAACACGGTCAACAGGATCAGGGAGCAGGTGCAGAACGTTCTGTGATCCCTCCTTCGTCTTCTGGCCAACAATCTTAAGAGGGGGAGGAATTGTATGTATGGGCTTATCAACATAGGCTTCGGGAATGTGGTGGTGGGTGACCGGGTTGTGGCCATCGTCAATCCAGAATCTTCACCTTTGAAGCGTTTGAAAGAGCAAGCGAAGGACGATGGCAAGTTGATCGACGCCACTTACGGTCGTAAGACGAGGGCGATAATCGTGACCGATAGCAATCACATCATATTGAGTGCTATACAACCCGAAACCATAGCCATGCGTTTCATACAGGCGCTTCTGGATATCGAAAATTCCCTTCACAAAATTAGAGGTGAATGAGAGGTGCGGGGGGTTCTCTATGTGATTTCCGGGCCATCCGGTGTCGGGAAAAGTACGATAATCAAAGAAGTTCTCAAAAGATTTGATGATGTTACCTTTTCCATATCTTACACCACCAGACCTAGGCGCCCTGACGAGGAGAATGGGGTGGATTACTTCTTTGTCAATGAAAGGACTTTCAAGCGTCTTATAAAACGCGGGGAATTTCTGGAATGGGCGCTGGTACATGGGTATTATTACGGGACTTCCAAAAGTCAGGTGAAGGAAAACCTCAGCAGAGGCAGGCATGTTCTGCTCGATATCGATGTCCAGGGTGCTTTGAAGGTAATGGATATATACCCTGATGCTGTTTTCATTTTCATAGCTCCACCAACTTTTTCTGATCTCAAGACACGTTTGATGATGCGTAAGACGGAAACGGAAGAGGAAATGCAGAAGCGCCTGGAAGATGCCAAATGGGAACTCTCCAACGCGCACAAATTCGAGTATCTGATAGTGAACAAGGAGATAACCAGGTCCATAAAGAATCTTGAAGCCATAATAGTGGCCGAACAGCTTAAGATAAAAAGAATGAGTGACTTTCTGGGTAAGTTCACACAATGAGGTGAGGAAATGGTCGGCAAAGTGAATTTTCTGCTGGGAATACACAATCATCAACCTGTGGGTAACTTCGAGCATGTGCTGGAAGATGCGTATCAAAGAGCTTATAAACCTTTTTTTGAAGTGTTCGAGAAGTTCGATCTTAAGTTAACGGTGCATTTCACAGGATGGCTCCTGGAATGGTTGAAGGAGAGACATCCGGAGTATCTGGATAGATTGAAGGCTCTCGTTGAAGCTGGAAGATTGGAAATAGCTACAGGTGGTTTTTATGAGCCCATAATTCCTGTAATACCTCCTGGAGACAGAATCGATCAGATAAAACTGTTAACCAAATTCGTAGAGGATAACCTCAATTGTAGTCCCAGGGGTATGTGGCTTGCTGAGAGGATTTGGGAACCCCAAATAGCAAAAGAGCTTGCCCAAGCGGGCGTAGAGTATGTAGTGGTGGATGACAATCATTTTCACTGGGCGGGTTTGCATGATGATGAACTGGTGGGGTACTACGTAACCGAGGAAGAGGGTCATACTCTGAAGATTTTCCCTATAAGCAAAACTCTGAGATATTTGATTCCCTTTGAACCTCCTGAAAGAGCGTTGGAGCATCTAAAGCAATTCGTGGATTCATCCGGATACAAGATGCAGGTGATGTTCGATGATGGTGAGAAGTTCGGGTTGTGGCCTGGCACATACGAACATGTGTACAAGAAGGGGTGGTTGAAAGAATTCTTCGGTGTTCTTGAAGCAACCGAGTGGATCGAAGTTAAGACCTTCTCCGAGTACATTGACTCTCATCCTCCTGCTGGAAGGGTTTATATACCTATATCTTCCTATGTGGAGATGACGGAGTGGGCGCTTCCAAGTCGTGCACGCGAAAAGTTCGAGAATTTGCTCGAAGACCTCAAAAACAGAGGAGAAATGGAAAAATACGGAATGTTCTTGAAGGGTGGGATATGGCGCTCTTTTCTGGCCAAGTATACGGAAGCCAATTTGATGCATAAGAAGATGTTGTACGTCGGGAAGAAGATCGAAGAGTGTGAAAACGAACAGAAGAAAAGGGAGGCACGAAAGTATTATTTCATGGGTCAGGCGAATGATGCATACTGGCATGGTGTTTTCGGAGGTTTATATCTTCCCCATCTTCGTGAAGCGATCTTCTCCAATCTTATAAAAGCGGAAACTTTGCTGGATGGAGAAAGCAGCAAGGTCATCAACCTGGATGTGGATTGCGATGGTAGTGACGAAATAGTTGTGGAAACTCCGTACTACAGCTTTTATCTGGATCCTGACTATGGTGGGAGAATAATTGAGCTCGACTACAGAACAAGGTACGTGAACATCCTCAACAATCTCACAAGACGTTATGAACCTTATCACAGGAAGTTAAGAGAAGCAGTAACGGCTGAGGAGTTGACGAGATCCGGGACCACAAAAACCATACATGATGTGATACTCGCCAGGGAGGAAGGTCTGGAGAAACTTCTTGCTTACGATTGGTATGAGCGATACGCTATGATCGACCATTTCCTTGGATGGGATACCACCCTTGATAAATTTGAAAGATGCGAGTATTCCGAGCAAGGTGATTTTGTGAATCAGCCTTACAGAGTGTTGAAATGTTCGGAAAAGGAGATCGTGTTGAAGCGCGATGGACACGTCTGGGTGGATTCGAATTGGGTTCCGATTTCACTTGAAAAAAGGTTGAGCTTGAAGGATAGAGGTTTCAGGGTGACGTATATAATCGGCAACGGATGGACGTATCCTGTGGAATTGTGGTTCAGTGTAGAGAACAATGTTAGCCTGCTGGCTCCCAATGCTCCTGACAGGTACTACACCGCCGATGGACGAAAGGTGGGTACCATGAGCTCCCGTGGGACGGTGAAGGCCAGGGTCTTTGGTGTGACGGACGAATACAGAAAGGTGTCCTTCAAAGTGGTGACAACTTCTCCTGTGGAACACTGGTATTTTCCGGTTTACACTGTTTCATACTCGGAAGCGGGGTTCGAAAAAGTCTATCAGTGTTCCAGTATTTCAACACACTTCAGGATCGCGCTGGAACCCGGGGAATTCGAAACCCTGGAATTTTTCGTGCGTCTGGATGAAATTTGAGTGCACCGATTTCTCAGTGATGCCATGAATGGATTTTCTCAACATCCTCACGTGAGCCGATCAGGAAGCTGTTCACCACAACGGGAACATATGGTATACCTGGTAGAGGCTTTTCACAAAACATGTGGTTCCAGGTGTTGACATATATGACGATTTCTCCATCATATATTTCGAAGTTTTCTATGCCGACCCTTTTTGTATGGTGTAAATCCTTCGTTTCGAAGAAACTCGTGGCAGAGGCGTAAACGCCAGGGAAGTACACTTCGTTCTCGGAAATGAAAAAGGTTTCTACATCCTTGACGCGACCGTATTTGAAAAATCTGAAGATATCGTAGATAAAGTCAACAATGGGATTTGGGTGATCCTCATCCAGGAATACCACAGTTACTTCCATACCCTTTTCACTCACCTGGGCATACACTTCTATTATTGGATTATCCATATCGAAGGTTGGAACCATGAATATCAGAGCATATCCCTGTACAATGAGCAGGATGAAGATCAGCGTTGTAAACCATCTCATGGATGTATCCCCTCGTGATGCACAACCTTTTTTCCCACTATTTCTATAAAATCGTACCTTATGTTTTCAAAATCGAGACGATGGAACTTAAGAAAACGATGAGCGGTGAGCTGAATTTTTCTCAATTTGCTGCTGTCCATCTTCTGCCGGATTTTTGAAGGGTCATTTCCGCCCTTAACTTCCACAAACACCAATGTCCTACCTTTCATAGCCACCATATCTATTTCACCGTAACGCCATCTGAAGTTCCGCGCGATTACCCTGTAACCCTTCGATTTTAGATATCTCTCCGCTATTTCTTCGTATCTTCCGCCTTTCTCACGTGTATTCCCGGGACCTTTAATAGTCCATCCTCCTTATCTGGAAAAGCTTTCACCAGATCCATGTAATTTTCGAATTTCTTCGGTGCATCATCCCGGGGATCGTTATCGAACTCCACAGGCGTGAACATTGGTTCCACTTTTTCCACGGGAATTTCATCCAGTATCTTCATGTAATTCAGGATATCGTTCAGATCTTTGCGAAGTTTCTCACGTTCCTCCTCTTTCAGAGAAAGACGTGCCAGATGTTCTATCCTTTCGAACAGTTTTCTGTCCACCAGCACCTTCATTCCTGGCACCTCCAAATACCTGCGACACACCCTTTAAACTGACAGAAGCCGCTTCTACGTTCTCACGCTTTATGGCTTCATATATCTCTTTTCTGTATATCTTAACATCTTTTGGTGCATTGATTCCCACCTTAACTGAAGATCCTTCTATTTTAAGTATTATGATCTCTATTTTGTCATCTATTATGATGCTTTCATTTACCTTTCTGCTCAACACCAGCACGTGTTTTCCCACCTTCTGCCATGATCCGCCTGCTTCTCTCCATCTCGTCAGCTATTCTGTGTCTTATACTGTAATCACCCGTTTCAAGTATAACCTGCTTTCCTATCCTCTTCCTGTAGTTTATCACTATGGGTGCCAGAAGGTTTATGGTGGAATCCTCAGGTCTGTCGTGGGGTATCACCACTATACACACCACAAGAGCGTCTGCGGGATCTTCAAGTTTCAGGAACTTCTTGTCGGCTTCGGATATTTCAACCATGTAATCTACTCTAACCATCCAGGGATCTATTACCGGTAAGGCAACGTTCGAATCTTCGAGCGATACCAGCCACTTTATCGGATCGGTTCTTTCATCATGCAGGATCGAAAATTTCCGAAGTTTTTCAAATCCTGGTATTCCTTCGGGAAATTCAACTACATCTCCTTCGGAGATCTCGAACTCACCTATACGAGTCTTGTAAATGGCCAAAATACATCACCTACCTCAGAAAATCGAGTAAACTGGGTTGCATAACCTGTGCTGCGCTCTTCAACGCTGCTTGCAGGGTAGCCTGCTTCATGGCAAGTTTGGAGACCACTTCGGTGATATCCGTGTCCTGTTCCTTCGACAGGACTTCCGTGGTGTACACGTCAAGGTCCTTCAACCTGTCGGAAGCGAAATCGAGTATTCTGCTCACAGCTCCGATCTTCGCAAAGGCTTCCATAACAGTATTCAGTGCTTTATCTACTGCTTCTATATCCACAGTGTTCAGCAACGTCCCAGCTTCTTCCGGGGAACGGAGATGCTGGATCATTCTGTCTATGGCGTCGAAAACAGAATCTCCACTCTTGGTAATGAACAGTTCGCTTGCCAGAATGGTATATTCGATGTTTCTACCGAAGACGTCTATTTTCAAGTTGCGTGTGTCTGGTGTTAGCACCACCTTATATCTTCCATCTTCATCTTTGATAACGGGAGGAATGTCGGAGGACGTACCACCGAATAGATACTTTCCTCCTACCTTGGTATTGGCAATGGTGGCTATATGCTCCTTTATCCTTTCCAGCTCCTCCATTATTGCTTTTCTATCTGCTTCGGATATGGTTCCTGTTGAAGCCTGTACCATAAGTTCCTTGACTCTGTGCAAAACTGAGGAGTATTCCTGTAAAGCGCTGTCGAAGTATCCAACATGGTTTCGAGCGGTGTCTATGTCACGTTCCTGCTGTTTGAATTCCCTCAATCGCGCGTTGAAATTGGAAACCCTGAAGGCCACGACGGAATCATCTGAGGGATACTGTACCCTCACTCCACTGGAAAGCTGGTCCTGCAACTTTCCGAAGTTTCTGAGTATCCTGCTCAGATTCCATTGCACCCTGTCGTTTATCATATTTCTGGTTATGCGCATCTTTCATCACCTACCCACAACACCCAGATGGTCTATTATGCGTCCTATCATTTCGTCCACTGCACTTATCACCCGTGCCGAAGCGTTGAAAGCATGTTGATACCTTATCATATTTCCCATTTCTTCGTCTATAGATACACCCTTTACTCTTTCACGTTCATAATCTATCTGTTTTTTCATAGCTTCTGCATTCGTCTTCAAGTTTCTGGCTGTTTCGCCTTCAACGCCCAGTTCCGCAACCATGTTTCCAAAGAACTCGCCCATGCTCTCTTTGCCATCCTGGAGATATCCTTTTTCTTTCAGGTCCACCAGCTCCAGTATTCCGTCCGTGCTGGACGCTCCCACAGGAACAACCGTATCCACGACCCAATCACCATTGAGGTCCACCGCTTTTCCGAGGTCCACACCCAGCGAGGATGGTGATTGTGCAACTGCCACGTTCATCGTTACGTTTCCCGTTATCCCGAGTGTTGAAGGTATCTCCAGGATGTCCGCTACTTTCAAATTCTCTATCATCCTATCGTACTCCCACGTTGGATCTATGAGAGTTTCCAGATTGGCGGTATCCCATGTGACATTTCCGTCATCTTCCAGCAGTCCAGCTTTCTCCAGGAATTCACGTGGTGCTTCTATGCTGAAGTTCTTCAGGTCGAAATTGCTGGATGCCCCTGCTCTCATGACCAGTTTGCCGTGCGGTGAAAGATCGGCCAGCAATCCCGTCGAGAGAGTGTTCAACTTGTCCACCAGATTTTTCATATCGTCCAGCGCAGGGTTTATTTCAACGGGAGAGGAATTTATCACTATGTTGAAACCACTTTTTCTTATTTCTTCCCTGGTTGAGCCTTCGTACGAGAATCCCATATTGTCGTACTCATTCACAGCATGATCGGAGTAGCCAAGTCTCATAATGTAGTAGCCGTTGAAAACGCCTGCATCATCTGAGTTCACGACCATGGCAATGTTGTCAAAACTGTAATCTACATTTCTCAAAGGGACCAGCCTCAAAATGTTGCCATCCGTCCATGCCTGAACTTTGTTGCTCCAAGAAGCCAGTTGCGTGTTTATTTCATCTACCAATTCTGACAGCGTGTTGATGCCACTTAAATCTATGTTCACCGTTATATTGGAACCATCGGTTTTGTCTTCAAGATAGAAGTTCAACGTGCCAGATCCCAGTGTCGGTGGTGTACCCTGGTAATCCACTTCGAGATAACTTGCCGAATGAAGATCCAGTAAATTTTCAAGAGTTTTGACACTGTCGGTATCCAGGGCCTGAAGTGTCTGTGTTTCAGCACCAACCAGTGTCAGGAGTCCATCGGTATCTACTATTTCCAGCCCATCGAGATCGTGCATGTAATGCCCAAATTCATCGGTGTACATGGGTATCAAATGCACGAAATCCACATTTCCATCCTGGTCGTCATCCACTTCAACCACTTTCAGGAAGTTGAAAGACTTCAAAGCTTCGGCGAAAGAATCGAAATCGCTGGACAGCGTCAAATCCACCACTTCTCTTTCATCCCTTATCTTGTTTTTGACAATGATGCTGAAAGATCTCCCGACGTAATCCGACACGAAACGTTCATATTTTTCTCTGGTTATGGTTATCACATCCTGGGATCTCACGGGTAGTCCCAAAGCTTCCAGCGTTCCTCCGGCTGTATCCACTATGAGATGACCTTCGAAGGAAAGAGGGGAGTACAGATAAAATCTATAATTCGTTGACTCATAGTTTTCATATCCGGCACGCAACCACCTATACCATTCTTTAGCTGGATCGTTTATGGCGTCGAGAACATCCTGCAACGTACTGCCCGTGTCTATTGAGAGATTGTATACAGAATCGTTCGATATCAATGCCAACCTTCCTTTATCCCTGTGGAAGTTGACTATATGACTCGATGGATCGCCGGTCAATCCCAGAAGTCCCGTAACATAACGTACGGGTCCGGAAGAAAGAGCGTTCCTTCCCATGATGCGGAACAATCTGTTGTTCTCGGAGGGGGTCGTGGCTTCTATCCCTTCCAGCATCTGTAGACCGGTTATGTTACCGCTTGCGTCGTAGCATTCCCTGTGTATCATGTTGAACGCGTCCACCATGAATAGCATGAATTCGTCCAGCCGTTTCATAAGGGCAGGCAAGCGTTCATCACGTAGATACAGCAAAGCTTTCATTTTACCATCGTTTATGTGGAGCGGAGCGTTTCCAACCATGACGGTATATATTCCACCAGAACCTGGTGCTGTGTAAGCGTTGAGCTCCATGTATACGGAAGCACTGAGCACGGATTTATCACCTATACTCAGCAGTATCTGGCCATCAGGTTGTATCACGTACGACACATCCACGAGGTCTGAGAGTTCATCGAGCAATCTATCTCTTTCATCCATGAGGTCGTTCGGAGTGGCACCTATTATCATGGAAGATCGTATTTTTCCGTTGAGGTCCGCTAGTCGTGAAAGAATATTGTTTATCTGATCAATCCTACCTTTTATCTCCATGTTTATGTCTTCACGCAACTGCTCCAATCTTGTGTAAAAATCCTGTATGACCGTCAGAAATTCTTTGGTGGCTGAAACGAACGCTCCTTTTGCTGCAGTGTTGGTGGGATCAGCGTTTATCTCCTTGAGGGCGTTGAATATTCTGTCCAGAAGGCTTCGCATTCCAGCATCGCCAGGTTCTCCCATTAACTGTTCAACGTAGTGTAACTGTGAAGCCATGTAATCCCAGTAGTTGTATCTGTTGTTCACCTGGCGATACTGCACGTCGAGAAACTCGTCCCGAACACGTTCAATGGTTTTCACCATCGATCCCGTGCCTATTTGTATCGGGAGTGAAGTCTGGGTCAGTGTGGCTATTGGCAGCGGAGGAGTCGGGGTTATTACAGGTCGTTGGCGCGAGAAGCCCGGTGTGCTAGCATTCGCAACATTATGAGCTACGACGTTCATGGCAAGCTTGTGCGTATAAACACCGAGCATGCCGGTGTTCAGTAGCCCAAACAACGTGATATCAGCCATGCCAGCCCCCCTCGTGAGATTCGAATTTCACATCGCGGGTTCGGGCATCGTAAACGTGAGGAGTTGCGTTGATGAGACCTTTGAAGATGGTATCTATATACTCCAGTTCGAAATTTATCATGTTTTCTATTCCTCTGTTTATGAGCCATATCTCGTTGGTTATCTCCAACATCCTTGCTACCCTGAAAAGCACCTTTTCTTTTTCTTCTTCATCCAGTGTGTCGAGTAGTTCACTTACAGTTTTCACAGTTTTCATACCGCGTTCCTTTGCGAATTTTTCCAGTAATTTTTCTCTGCGCTTTTCCAGCGTGCTCACTTCCTGGAGTTTGTTCTCTTCTTTGAGAGTAATGTTTTCCAGGAGCTGGAAATCTCGCGCTACAATCGTCTCGCGCTTTTCCTTCAATATACCAACGAGTTCTTCAAGAAGTTTTATCTCCTCGTCCAAAACACCAATAATCTCGTTCAAGATATCACTACTCCCATTCTTCCAGTATCTTTCTGGCGAGTCGCTCTGCATCCACCACGTATATTCCCTTTTCTAGAGCTTCACGCAGTTGCTCCACCAGTTCGGTTCTAATCTCTTCGGAATCTCGTGCCATACGTACCAGCTCTTCAACCTTCTTGGTTTCACCGATTTCCAGTGATTCCGAGCGTATCTTTTCCTTCTCTTTTAATTTTTCCTTGGAAGAGGGTTCTATTCCTTTTCCACCTTGTGTGGGCCTTATGGGGCCAATTCCATCGATCACGGTATCACACCCCTTTCATTCTTCCTAAAGGATTATCGACTCACCATTTCCGAACTTGAAAATATGTCTGCCAGGCGTCGAATAACTTTCTTGAAATCTTCCGGAAGACTGGCAGTGAATTCGAGTCGTTTCCCGGTTCGTGGATGGTGGAAACCCAGCTTCACGGCGTGTAGCATCAATCTTGGTATTTCCAGACCTTCTATTCTAACGTTCCTGGCGTAGAGGTAATCTCCCAGTATTGGATAGCCCGCATGTTTCAGATGCAACCGTATTTGATGGGTTCTACCGCTTTTGGGATACGCGGCTACAAGCATAGCAGCATCGGCGAACTTCTTCAGTACTTTGAACCATGTTTCCGAAGGTTTGCCATCCTCTGCCACCAGCATTTTCAGGCGGTTATATGGGTGCCTTTTTATACCTGCCACAACAATCCATTCGGTTCTGGGTGATACACCTTTTGCTATGGCTAGATATTCTTTGCGTACGGTTCTTTTTTTGAACTGTATGGAGAGATTCATGTGAGCAAGATCGTTTTTCGCAACCACCATCACCCCACTGGTTTCCCTATCCAGTCTGTGTACTATGCCGGGTCTATGTTCGCCGCCTATTCCCTGAAGATCGTCGCAATGAAACAACAGGGCGTTCACGAGCGTTCCCGTGTTTTTTGTCGCGGTGGGATGTACCAGTAGACCCGCAGGTTTGTTTATGACGATTATGTCTTCATCTTCGTAAAGTACATCGAGTTGTATAGGTTCCGGTTTTATTTCCGTCTTTTCAACTTTCTGGGGTATCAGCACTTCCACTTTCTCGCCTGTTTTCAGAGAATAGCTGGGTTTCTTTGTTTCCCCGTTCACCGTTACAAGGCCTTCCTTTATCGCTTTCTGTATCTGGGTTCTCGACAACCATTCCGGTAATTTTTCTTTGAGAAACATATCCAATCTCCAGCCCTTTTCCCTGTTGGTTACCATGAAGCTTTCCTTTGAGCAGGTATCCATACCCTACCATCACCGCCCCCACCACGAGAAATGCATCTGCAAGATTGAACACGGCCCAGAAGAATGACAGATGTATGAAATCTACAACGTATCCCAATCTCAGTCTGTCCACAAAGTTGCCCAGTGCTCCTCCCATTATCAATCCGAGTCCGACGGCTACGAATCCATCCTTCTCTTTCATGAACCAGGTGGCAGCGAGGATGATGCATATCACCAGGAACGTTATAGCCACTAGAAAGCTTGTGGAACTCTGCAATATGCCAAACGCTGCCCCTGTATTTTTGATACGTGTTAAACGCAGCAGTCTGCCGAGAACCTCAACTTCTTCATATGGCATGAGTTTTCTTTCAACAATGGCTTTTGAAATCTGATCAGCCATTATTGATGTCACCGATACCGTCCACATCAACCGCCATCCTTTTGTGTTCATTTCAGCTGCCCCCACCTTTTGGGATGTACAATCCGTACGTCCTGGCCAAACCCTCCACCTTCTTCTTTTTCATGGTTACGGCCTTTGAAACTCCCTGATTGTAGAGTAGAAGGACGGTTCTGTCGGGACTCGCAGATTCTATCACACAGTCGGGACTTACGGGTATCATGTAATCCGTCTTTATCACCGGAGTTTTGAAGAAGTAAAACTTGTACGGTGCCAGACCAGGTTTGAGATTCTTGGAAAACACGTATACGGAATCCTTTGTGCTTCTCTTTACCCCTATCCATACTTCATCTTTCCCCGTTATGAATATTTGAAAGTACCCTGACATACGTTCTTCCTGCATCTCCGTTATGACCCTCTGAAAGTCCTGTAACATGTTCTCCAGGTAATTCATTTTGGTCAGGTATCTCTCAACTATGCCTCCAGGTCCGACGATTGTCTTCAGTTTTTCTACATCGTCCTTTATTCCTTCGAGTTGCTGGGAAATGTAGGCTTTGTACATCTCAACAGACTTTTTCTGTTGTGCTTTTATACCGTAAACCTGCAGGAATGCAGAAACGGAGAAGACCACCGATATCACAGTTGCGAAGATTATCGTCATCAGGAACATCATCGCACGTTTAACGGTTATGTCTTGCCGCCTTCTCAACCCCTTCACCTCCCCATCTTCTTTGCCAGCCGTTTCAGCTTCTGTATGGTATTGTCTACTTTTTTCACGTTGACGTTCAACCTTTCTTTTATTTCTTCGTATGTGTAGTTCTGTGCCCATAGTTTAACTATGTTTCTCTCCAACTCGTTTAGCCCGTCCATGGTTTTCTCCACGAAATATTCTTTCAACACACGGTCTTCCAACCCTTCTTCGAGGGTGTCGCTCCACAGGTATCCGGGTTCATCCGAATCCACGTCCTGAGCATCTACTTTAACAGCTTCAGTGAGGATTTGATTTTTCTTTCTGTTAAGGTAGGTTAGAAAAGATTTCAACTCCGATTCTATGTTCGTCCATGCGAAGGAGCTGAAACTGGATTTCTCCGGATTGTAATAGTAAACCGCTTTCATCAATCCCAGCAGCCCATTTTGCACTAGATCGCTGAAATCCGACCATACACCGTAGTATTTAGAGGAAATTTTCAGAACCATGGGGTAATATTTCTCTATTATCAAGGCCATTGCGTCTTCCAATCCTTCCTGTGCAAGTTCCACAAGTTCCTCTATCTTCTTGGTCCTCAGTTTGTATTTCAGCATGGTGTATCATCGCCTTACAGCAACAAAGAATATGTGTTCAGCAATATTGATTAAATCGGGGTTCCTTGCGTATTCTTTCTCGGCTTCCAGTACCTCATCGAAGTTGACGATTCTTTCATCGTACGGTCCGAACACCATGATTCCAGCGAAATCAATTATTTCGAAACCATGTGGTTTGAACAACATGGAGAGTTCCCTGGTATCGAAACAGCGGGTTACGAAGCTCACATCGCTCAATTCATCGTTACCAACGCGCATGGAACGATACCTCTCCAGGTAACGTCTCGCACTTCCATCACCTGCTCTGACGATTTCCCTGAGTGCGTGGTAATAAGAATCCACGCTCCCGATGATGTGGCCTCCTCTGCGTATGCGAGCGGATATTTTTTCCATGGTAACTTTCACATCATTTACATAGCTTAAAATATCTCCTATCAGGAAGACAACTTCTACATCTTGCGGTATTTGAAAATTCTCAAGGGTGGCTTCCACGTATTCGATTCCATCGATATCCCGATTCCTCGATTTCGCTATGGAAAGCATTCGGGATGATGGTTCGACAAATATCAATTTTTCCACCTTTTCGGTTATTGCTTTCGTCCATTTACCTGTTCCTCCTCCCACCTCTATGCCCAGTTTCCAGGGTCCAAACTTTTGCAGGCTTTCCGTTAAGAGGAAAGCCATGAGACTCTCGTAGAGTCTCGCCCGCATATCGAGAGCGTAATATTCGTCGTACATTTCTGCTATTTCATCATAGTATTCCCAAGCTTTTGCCGTTTCCATCACCTCGTTTTGACACTTCCTCTGTAGAAGGGAAGTTTAACGACCTCCGCTTTTAGAATCTTTCCACGTTGCAGTTTGATTTCTACCTCTGTTCCTGGTTCAGCAAGCGCTTTCGGGACATATGCCATGGCTATTATCTTGTCCAGCGTTGGTGATTTTGTTCCACTGGTTATCCAGCCGATTTCGTTCCCATCTTTCACCACCGGGTCTTTGTGACGCGGTATACCTTTTCCTTCCTTTACCACCAACCCAACGAGTTTTTTGTCTATTCCTTCTTTTTTGCGTTTTTCAAGTGCTTCTTTCCCCACGAATCTGTCTTTCTGAAATTTGACCGTCCATGAAATTCCACACTCAATAGGTGTGATACTCTCATCCATATCGCTGCCATATAGAAGATACGAAGCTTCCAGTCTGAGCGTGTCCCGCGCCCCCAATCCACACGGCAAAGCTCCGTGTATCTTTCCGATATCCACCAGCCGTCTCCACAATGTGACGGCCATCTCGGGATTCACGTATATTTCGAATCCATCCTCACCGGTGTATCCTGTTCTCGATACCATGCAGTATATACCGTTTATCCGTCCTTCGACAAAGCTGTAGTATTTCAGCTTTCTCAAAGGAATTTGGGATATCTCCTGGAGCATTTCTTCGCTTTTCGGACCCTGAAATGCGATCAGAACATATTCATCGGATACATCCCGTACCTCAGCCTGGTACCCATCGAGGTGTTCTTCCAGCCAGCGTAGATCTTTCTCTCGATTGGCTGCATTAACCACCAGCATGACATCTTCCACGCTCACCTTGTAAACCAGCAGATCGTCTATTATGCCTCCCTCCTCGTTGCACATGGGGGTGTAGCATATCTGACCCGGTTTGAGCTTTTTCACATCGTTGGTCACCATGTAATCAGCAAATTCCACGGCATCAGGTCCGGAGATCAATATCTCACCCATGTGAGATACATCGAAAATTCCCGCATGCGTTCTCACGGTTCTGTGTTCCTCCACTATTCCCGTATATTCCAGAGGCATCTTCCAGCCGGCGAACTCGACGAACTTGGCGTTAAGACGCTGGTGTTCTTCATAAAGTGGTGTTTTCCTGGCTTCCATCTTCTCCACCTCCCTGGAACGTACTCAGAATACTTTCAGCCTGTTTAAGAAGACTTTCTGGAACCAACACATCCACCATGCCGCCCATACCGAAGTAGACAGTATCGGTGAATGGAAAGGCAGCCGATTTGAACATTACAGGTATACCCTCATTTTCCAGAATATTTCTGATTATTTCGGCTTCTATAAGTGGTAGCATTTCACGCAACTTCTTCCATTCTTCTCTCTTCACAGTTCAACTACCTCCAGATCGTTAGGAATTATTATTTGCCCTTCGAAATGCTCCGCCGCCTCCTCGATCAGCGTACTCAGTTCGTGTTCATCGAAATCGCCGATATGCACCAGGTACAGCATCTCCACTCCGGCCCTTTTCGCTATTTTGCCGGCATCACCTGCACATGAATGCCCGCTAAGTGGCCCATTCAATCTGTAACTACGAGTGGCTTCGTGTATCAATGCTTTGGATCCTCTGGAGAAATCTCCCAGCTCTTCCAGCGGTTCGGTATCACTCGAGTAGGTGACGGATATCCCCTCATATTCCAGTCTAACTGCCAGGTTTCTGAGAGTATGTTTGACCGGCATAAAGCTAACAACAGCACCGTTCAATTCCACGTTGTAACCCGGCCTGTATGGGATAGGTTCTATAACCACCGGAAAGGCTTCCTGGTGATCAAGCAATCTAAAGAGACGTATTATCCCCTTCACCATTTCCACGAAGTCCTCACCTACATATATTTTCAGCTCTTCTTTTCTCCCCATCAACCTCAACATCTCCACAAGTGATGATAAGCCATATATGTGATCCACGTGTCCATGGGTTATCACAACGTGGTTCACGTTCATCGGATCAAATCCCATACTCTTCAACTTTCCACATACGTTGCCAGGGCAATCTATCAGAATAAGATCTTTCGTTTTAAACACCAGTGCAGTGTTATCTCTTGTGGCTGTGCTGATAGCTGCGGCCGTTCCCAGAAATCCCATTCTCAATGTTGCATCTCCTCCTTTGAAATGGACGGAAGTAAATCTTCTCGTTTATTCTAACATCCAAATGTTCCGTGATGCGATATTGTTCTGCCAGGTTGACATGGTGGAAAGTGTCCTGTATAATTGTTCGTGCTTGGGCCAGTGTAGCTCAACGGTAGAGCGGCTGATTTGTAATCAGCAGGTTGTGGGTTCGAATCCCACCGCTGGCTCCAAGGGGTTGGTGAGGTGCCCGAGCGGCCAAAGGGGGCGGACTGTAAATCCGCTGGCAGATTGCCTTCGGAGGTTCGAATCCTCCCCTCACCACCAGATTGTCGGCCCCGCCATAGGGCGGGGTTGATTTTGGCTGAAAAGGAGAAGAGGTGAGAGGCGTGGCCAAGTCCAAGGCAGTCGTGCAGGTATATCTGGTGTGTTCGGAGTGCAGAACGAGGAATTATTATAAGAAGAAAAATAAACAATACAAGAAAAAGTTGCAGTTCAGGAAATACTGCCCGGTGTGCAAAAAGCACACTCTTCATGTTGAAGGAAAATGAGGAGTTGGGAGGATGTTTGCCAAACTTAAGAAGTTCTTTGCCGAAGTGAAGAGTGAGTTCAAGAAAGTTACCTGGCCAAACAAGAGAGAACTCGTGGGTAGTACCATGGTGGTCCTCTTCATATTGTTGATAATGGGTATATATCTCGGATTCCTGGACATGGTTTTTTCGAATCTGACCAAATGGTTACTCACGATACTGGGAATAGGGTGATGGTGTGAGGAAAAAGTGGTACGTTATCCAGACATATTCCGGAATGGAGAACAAAGTCAAGGAAGATCTGGAAAGGCGATTCCAATCGCTCGGATTGGAAAGATACGTGGGACGCGTTGTCGTACCGGAAGAAATAATAATAGATTCCAAGGCAAAGTCTCTGGAAAGACATGTGGTGTCCATGAATGCACGTCTTCATGTTTCCACAGGTGCCGAGGTGAAGGCAGGCGAGATACTGGCTGAAGAACCCAACATACATGCCAGGAAAGATGGAGTGATAACGGAAATAAAGAACTTCAGGCGTATAGTCATAGAAACAATAGACAGGAAATACACGAAGACCTACTATATTCCTGAAAGTGATAAGCCTGATAGGGGATTGAAAGTGGGGGCGAGAATAAGGCAGGGGATGCCTCTCTCGAAGAAGGGAGATCAATTCGCCGAGATAGATGGGAAGATCGTGGTCGTTGAGAGATTGAAAAGGGTCCGGGTGAAGACCGACGATGGGGAGGAAGTGTACTATCTACCATACGAAAATTTTGACACAACAAGGCTTTCGAAAGGTATGGAAGTGAAAGCTGGCATGCTTCTCAGTGAAGGAAAGAAGTACTACGCCAAATCCACGGGAAAAGTTGAAGTAATGGACATGGGAACTCGGAAGGAAATACGTATTGCCAAAACGAAGACAAGACGCTTGTTTCCAGGATACGTATTCGCCGAGCTTCTCCTCACCGATGATATAGAACAACTGGTAAGACGTGCACCCAATGTGATAAACTTCGTTTCCATTGGAGGACAACCTGTTCCTTTGAAACCGAGAGAAGCTCGTGTAATTCTGAGATTAATAGGAGAAGAAACCTACGAAGAGAAACGAGCAGCCAGGGTGGAATTTGACTTCAACATTGGTGAACCCGTGAAGATAATAAGCGGTCCCTTCGAAGGATTCGTGGGAGTTGTGAATGAAATAGATCCTGAGCATAACGAAGTCAAGGTTATGGTCACGATATTCGGTCGTGAAACACCCGTGGTGCTTCATGTGGATGAAGTGGAAAAAGTCGTCTGAAATATGTGGGAGGACCGACAGGTCCGGGAAACCACTTTGAGGAGGTAGAAAGATCATGGCGAAGAAAGTCATAGCCGAGGTGAGATTGCAGCTGGAAGCGGGTAAGGCAACACCTGCACCACCCGTTGGTCCCGCACTCGGTCAGCATGGTGTAAACATAATGGAGTTCTGCAAGAGATTCAACGCTGAAACTGCCGACAAAGCTGGTATGTTGATACCTGTTGTGATAACCATATACGAGGATAGATCGTTCACCTTCGTCACCAAGACACCCCCTGTCTCCTTCCTTCTGAAGAAAGCTGCCAAGATAGATAAGGGTTCTCCTGAACCCAACAGGGTGAAAGTTGGAAAGGTGACGAAGAAACAGGTGGAGGAAATAGCGCGCCTGAAACTTCCGGATTTGAACACCGATGATATCGAAGCAGCTATGCGCATCGTTGAAGGTACAGCTAGAAACATGGGAATAGAGATCGTCGAAGGTTGAGGGGGTGTATGGAGGATGCCGAAACACTCCAGAAGGTATCAGGAAGCGAGAAATCTGGTCGATAGACGGAGGTTTTATCCCCTCGATGAAGCTGTGGAACTGGTCAAGAAAACCGCAACGGCCAAATTCGATGAAACCGTTGAGCTGCACATAAAAACGAGTATA
The DNA here is from genome assembly GCA_021161835.1 of Thermotogae bacterium. Classification (GTDB taxonomy): domain Bacteria; phylum Thermotogota; class Thermotogae; order UBA12178; family UBA12178; genus JAGGZV01. The sequence goes on from JAGGZV010000057.1 coordinate 65,007, forward strand.
GACCCGCGTAAGAGTGATCAAATGGTCAGATCCAGCATAAGCCTACCCAATGGAACGGGTAAAAGTGTGAAAGTGCTGGTGTTTGCAAGGGGCGAAAAAGCTAAGGAAGCACAGGAAGCTGGAGCAGATTACGTGGGAGCAGAGGATCTGGTGGAGAAGATAGAGAAGGAAGGATTTCTGGATTTCGATGTGGCTATAGCAACGCCAGATATGATGAGGGTAATAGGAAGGCTGGGGAGGATCCTTGGACCGAAAGGTTTAATGCCTTCTCCCAAGAGTGGTACCGTTACCGATGACATAGCTACGGCTGTTAAGGAGTTCAAGATGGGTAGAATAGAGGTACGCACCGATAAAACTGGTAACATTCATATACCAGTTGGCAAAGTTTCGTTTGATGATGAAAAATTGAAGGAAAATATCGTCTCGGCTCTGGAGCAAATATCACGTTTGAGACCCGGTACGATGAAGGGAAAATTTTTCAGGAAAGTTGTTGTAGCTTCGACGATGGGGCCTGGTATAAAGCTGGATTTGAGCCAGCTGCCGGCAGCTTGAAAAAGGTTAAACGTTGATGGTTTAACGGTTCCTCCGGCACCGAAGAAAGTAGGTTGTTAAGAGGGATGTGTTCCCCGCCTACCGAGGTGCCCAGAATTGCTGGGTGACCTGGTGGGCGATAAAGGTCACCCTTAATTTTTGCAAGGAGGTGAGAACTTGCTGACCAGGGAGAAAAAGGCGCAGATAATAGGAGAGCTGAGCGATGATTTCAAGCGAGCACGTCTCATAACTTTCATAGATTTTACCGGTATGGATGTAGCAACCATGTCGGAATTTCGCAGACGTGTGAAAGCAGTATACCCTGGTAAATCCAAAGTGAAAGTGGCACGCAACAAATTGATAATGATAGCCCTTGAAAATGCGGGCTATTCGAAGAGTGAATTTGAAGGAGTGTTGGAGGGTCCCACCGGTCTGGTTTACGCCATGGATGAGGATCCGGTGAAAGTTTTAAAGGTGTTGGAGGACTTCAGGAAGGAGTTTAACGGCCTTCCAAAGGTGAAAGGAGCGTACTTTGAAGGTGGATTCATAACGCCGGAAAAGGTGACGGAGTATGCCAAGTTGCCATCCAGGGAAGAGCTGTATGCTATGTTGCTGGCACGTATGCAGGCCCCTGTGAGCGGGTTGGTCTTCACACTGAGTGGCGTGTTGAGAAAACTACTGTACGTGTTGAAAGCTATAGAAGAAAAGAAATCATGAGGGAGGTGTGTTGGTGATGACCAAGGAGGAAATCATAAAGGCCATCGAGGAAATGACCGTTGCGGAGCTTGCGGAGCTCGTGAAGGAACTGGAAGAGAGGTTCGGCGTAAGCGCAGCCGCACCTGTGGCTGTTGCAGCAGTTCCCGGAGCGGCGGGTCCCGCAGCCGCTGAAGAGGAAGAAAAATCCTCGTATGATGTTGTGCTCAAGAGCTTTGGAGAGAAGAAGATCAACGTCATAAAAGTGGTGCGTGAAATCACCGGTCTTGGTTTGAAAGAAGCGAAAGAGCTGGTTGAAAAAGCTGGAACTCCGGATGCAGTGGTTAAGTCAGGAGTAAGTAAGGACGAAGCGGAAGAAATAAAGAAGAAGATCGAGGAAGCCGGTGGTGAAGTAGAACTGAAGTAATATGTTAAAATAAATGTTAGAGAAGGATATTATAATGATCCAGCCACCACCTTCATGGTGGCGGCTGGGTTTGTTTGCGCGAAAAACCTTCACTTCTCGGAAGAGGTGATAAGGTGCGGACAGCTGTCTTCGGAAAAAGAGAGAGAAAACTCTTTGGAAAGATAAAAGAAGTCATTGATATCCCCAACCTCATCCATGTCCAGCTCGATTCCTACAGGTGGTTTATAGAAGAAGGCATGTTGCAGGTTTTAAAAAAGTATTCTCCCATTGTTTCACAACCTCACAAAGGTGATCTGAAGAAGGGAGAAAAAGGGTTCGCTTTGGAGTTTTTGAAGGTGCACACCGGTAAGCCTCGGTACGCCGTTAAAGAATGCATGGAAAAAGGAATAACCTATTCCATACCCATATACGTTACGGTGAGAATAACGGATATGAACACCGGGGAGATGAAGGAAGAGGACGTTTTCTTCGGGTACATCCCCGGTATGACTGAACGTGGTACCTTCGTCATAAATGGTGCGGAGCGTGTGGTTGTCAATCAGCTGGTGAGATCACCGGGCCTATATTTCGTTCTGGAGGAGAGCAAGGCCGGCTCCAAAAACATGTTCATAGCACATTTCCTGCCAGTCAAAGGGGCATGGTTCGAGATACTGCTCAATCCCAACAAGAATATTCTTCAGGCACGTATAGACAGAGGGAAGCGTGTGAATTTCTTCCTTCTGTTGAAGGTCTTGGGTTTCGAGGATGATATGGACATACTCAGGATCTTCCGAAGAGAAGTGGATGTGTTGGTGGAAGACGATTTGAAACCCTATGAAGGTTGTACGGTTCTGGAAGATGTCGTTGTAGGGAATGAGAAACTGGTGGATAAGGGGACGATCCTGGACAGCACGTTGATAAAAAAGATAGTGGATGCAGGTGTGGAAAAAGTTGCGGTTACACATCCCGTTTCTCAAAAAACCTACGATAACCTCGTTGCCAACCATGGCGAGAACATCACGCAGGATGAAGCCTATCTCCACCTGTTCAAGCGTTTGAGACCTAACGAGATTCCCAGGATAAATGCAGCCAAGAATTACATCTACAATCTTTACTTCAATGAAGACAGGTTTGAGCTGTCTGAGGTTGGACGTTACAAGGTAAACAAGAAGCTTGCTCCTCTGTACGAAAAATACTGTGAACTCATGGGTATAGAGAAGAAAGGGGAATACAACCCAACGAGTAACGTGCTGACGAAGGAAGATATAGTCATGGCTGCCATGCGTTTGATGGAGGTCAGCGAGAATCCTGAACTTCTCGATACCAAGGATCATCTTGGAAACAAGAGGGTGCGAACAGTTGGCGAACTCATGCAGGTGGAATTCGAAAAGGCGTTCGCCAGAATGCACAGATTGATTCAGGACAAACTCACCGTTCAGAATTCACTTGAAAAGATAAGTGCGCAGAGTCTGGTGAACGCGCGAATAATGATGACTTCCATACATCAGTTTTTTGCCACCAGTCAGCTTTCGCAGTTCATGGATCAGGTCAATCCACTTGCCGAACTCACTCACAAAAGAAGGTTGTCAGCCATAGGGCCTGGTGGTCTGAAGAGAGAACATGCAAGGTTTGAAGTACGCGACGTCCATCATTCACACTATGGCCGAATGTGTCCCATAGAAACACCCGAAGGTGCGAACATAGGGTTGATAACATCACTCGCTGCATATGCAACCGTTGACGAATACGGATTTTTGATAACGCCGTACAGAAAGGTTGTGAATGGGCGTGTAACGGATGAGATATACTACCTGACAGCCGACGAAGAAGAAGATTACAACATAGCCGGTGCAGCTGTTCCCGTGGGTGAGGATGGCGAGATACTCACGGATGTCGTGGAAGTACGCCATGGTCATGAAGTGAAATTCGTGAAGAAAGAAGAAGTGGATTTCATGGCGGTTTCGCCAAAGCAGATAGTGAGTGTCTCCACTTCACTCATACCCTTTCTTGAGCACGATGATGCCAACAGAGCGCTGATGGGTTCCAATATGCAGAGACAGGCTGTTCCTCTCATAAAACCAGAGGCGCCGTTCGTGGCAACCGGCATGGAAAGTGTAGCTGCAAAAGATTCGGGATATGTGGTGTTGGCCCGGAACGATGGTGTTGTCAAATACGTGAGTGCCGATAAGATAGTGATACAGAGGGATGACGGAGGGGAAGATGAGTATCATCTGCTCAAATTCGTAAGAACCAATCAGGATACCACCATCAATCAGAGACCCATAGTCAATGTCGGTGATAGGGTGAAGAAGGACGAACCAATAGCCGATGGTCCCGCAACCTGTATGGGAGAACTCGCCCTCGGAAAGAACGTGCTCGTTGCTTTCGTGCCGTGGGAGGGCTACAACTTCGAAGACGCCATTCTTGTTAGTCAGGAGTTGTTGGAAGAGGATACATTCACTTCAATACATATAGAAATGTTCGAAACACAGGCTCGTGAGACTAGGCTGGGCCCGGAAGAAATAACGGCCGATATACCGAACGTAAGTAAGGAAAGTTTGAGACATCTGGATGCTGACGGCATAGCACGTATCGGTGCTTACGTCACACCTGGAGATATATTGGTGGGAAAGGTAACCCCGAAAGGCGAATCCGAAATGTCACCTGAAGACAAGATAATGCGCTCGCTCTTTGCGGAACGTGGGAAAGATGTGAAGGATTCCTCACTGAAGGTACCCCATGGGGTCGAAGGAAAAGTCATAGATGTGAAAGTTTTCGAAAGGGATGAAGTTGCTGAGATGACATCGGGTGTCCTGAAAGTCGTGCGTGTTTACGTCGCGTCCAGAAAAACCCTGGACATAGGCGATAAACTGGCCGGTCGTCATGGTAACAAAGGAGTTGTTTCCATGATACTTGCCAAGGAAGACATGCCTTTCCTGCCCGATGGGACACCTGTACAAATGGTGGTCAGTCCTCTGGGCGTGCCTTCGCGAATGAACCTTGGTCAAGTGTTGGAAACGCATCTCGGATGGTTGGCAAAACTCACCAACACCTACTTCGCTTCACCGATATTCGATGGGGCCAAGGAAGAGGAAATCATGAAAGCTCTTTATGAAGCCAGGGTTAAAGCCGGGTTGGCTGACGGTGAGGATCCCGATTCCCTCACCGGCAAGGTCATACTGAGGGACGGAAGAACCGGTTTACCGTTCGAACATCCGGTGGTTGTGGGATACATGTACATGATGAAGCTCATACATATAGCCAAGGATAAAATCCACGCGAGATCGACAGGACCATATTCCCTTATACACCAGCAACCACTTGGAGGAAAGGCACAGTTTGGTGGTCAACGTTTCGGTGAAATGGAAGTGTGGGCACTGGAAGCTCATGGTGCCAGCTACACGTTGAACGAAATGCTCACCATAAAGAGTGATGATATAAGAGGTAGAAACGAAACATACAAGGCTATTCTGAAAGGTTTGAATATACCCGATCCTGGAATACCCGAAAGCTTCAAAGTTCTGGTCAAGGAACTTCAGGGACTCGCGCTGGATGTGAAGATATACGACAAGAACGGCAATGAACTGGATATAGATAAACTGTGATCCGGATTCGGGAGTGCTCCAAAAGGAGGTTGTGCGTATGGAAGGTACAAGAAAGATCAGTGCGGTGAGGATAGGTATCGCTTCTCCTGAAAGGATCAGACAGCTCTCCAGTGGAGAGGTTAAGAAGCCTGAGACGATCAATTACAGAACGTTTAAGCCGGAAAACGATGGGCTCTTCTGTGAAAAGATCTTTGGACCCACGAAGGATTACGAATGTGCCTGTGGAAAGTACAAGGGTAAGAAATACGAGGGAACCGTTTGTGAGCGATGTGGAGTGCGTGTGGAATCACGCGATGCCAGACGACGCAGGTTGGGACATATCGAGCTGGCGGTTCCCGTTGTACATATATGGTACCTGAAGAGCACTCCCAGCGTGATAGCCACACTTCTGAATATACCCACCAAGGAGCTCGAATCCATTGTTTATTACAGCACCAGAAGGGTCATCGAGGGAGTTTATCTGGTCACGGATCCCAAAGACACTCCATTCGAGCGTGGTGAAATGCTGTACGATACGGAATACAAGATTTACCAGAAGAAGTGGGATTTCGATGTGGAGCAGGCGGTCATAGTGAGGAATGCGCAAACACCACTTTTGAGCGATACCAGTGGGATAGTAGAGATAAAGACCGAGATCACTTCCTCCGGTCGAGAGCTTACCTGGATAAAGGTGAAGAAAGTTAAAAGAGACGAGTACAACGTACATCGTGGGATGATTCTGGAAAAAGAACCGGGTAGTGAGGTGAAAAAGGGAGAGGTTCTGGTTCAGGAGGTAACCGTCGAACCCATATATGCCCCGTTCGAAGGCAAGGTGGAATACGATGAAGAAACGGCAACTCTGAGATTGTCACCGCTTAAAACCAGCAAAGAGCATCCTGCTACTTACACGGTTCCCTACGGCGCCAAGGTACTCGTCAAGAACGGCGTGAAGGTGAAACCGGGAGATCAACTGACATCTGAAACCACGTTACCTTCGATAGTGGCTGAATCGGATGGCAAATTGATTCTGAGTCAGGAAGTGAATGTGAGGCCTCTTGAAGACGGCAAATACGAAATCATGAGTGATGGAAAACTTTTCATAGAAACCACAACGGAAGAACGCAACTATCCTGTATTTGAAGGAGCTGCCGTCCTGGTTATGGACGGAGACGAGGTTCAGGAAGGGGATCCACTCGCCGACAGATTCCTCTTCGATGACGAGGTCCTTACGGTGAGTGAATACAAGATATTCGAAAGCTACTATCCTGGAAAGTTCACCGTGGAAACCAGTGTGGAAACTGATAAACCAATATTGCTCATAACCGAAATAGATCCTGAAGTTTCCAAGGAAACGGGGAGGAAAGTAGGAGATGTGATTCTGGAATCTGAGTACGAGGCATATCAGCAGGTATATCCTGGCAAGGTTGAGGCACTCTACGGGGCACCGGCGATAAAGAAGCTCCTGGAGAATCTGGATCTCGAGGAGTTGAAAACCAAACTCGAAGCAGAACTAAAATCCCTTCCCAAGAGCAGTGCCAGGGCTCTTAAGATACTCAAGAGGCTGAAGCTGGTAAAAGATTTCATAAAATCCGGTAATAGACCGGAATGGATGGTACTGGAAGCAATTCCGGTTATTCCGCCTGAACTGAGACCGATGATTCAGATAGATGGAGGCCGTTTCGCCACTACCGATCTCAATGATCTCTACAGAAGAGTGATAAATCGTAACAATCGCTTGAAGAAGTTAATGGATCTGAACGCTCCCGAGATAATAATAAGAAACGAGAAGAGGATGTTGCAGGAGGCGGTTGATAGTCTCATATACAACGGTAGGGCTGGTAAGGAATTCACCGACAGGAACGGCAGACCTTTGAAATCGCTGACCGATCTCGTCAAAGGTAAGAAAGGTAGGTTCAGAAGAAACCTGCTTGGTAAACGGGTGGACTATTCCGGACGCGCGGTCATAGTCGTTGGGCCGCATCTGAAGATACACGAGTGCGGTCTTCCCAAGAAAATGGCGCTGGAGCTTTTCAAACCCTTCGTGCTCGCAAAGCTGCTCAGTGGTATGGAGTCTTCTAAAGCGGCCAGAAAGCTGAAAAAAGCGATTATAGAGAGGGAACTACCTGAGGCTTGGGAAGTGCTCGAGGAAGTGATAAAGGGTCATCCCGTGCTCCTGAACAGGGCGCCTACATTGCACAGGATCAGCATACAGGCCTTCATTCCGCGGCTCATAGAGGGTAATGCCATACAACTCCATCCACTGGTTTGTCCACCTTTCAACGCGGACTTCGATGGCGACCAGATGGCTGTTCACGTGCCACTTTCCGCGGCAGCTCAAGCCGAAGCGAAGTTCCTCATGCTGAGCAGATATAACATCATTTCACCCGCTCATGGTAAACCCATTTCGATGCCTGGTAAAGACATAATAGTGGGATTGTACTATTTAACGGTTGTGAACAGAGGTTATGATGAAGTGGACCCCAAGGACATAAAGTGGAGGTTCTCTTCACCTGAAGAAGCTTTACTGGCTCATCATTTTGGGTACATCGGGTTGCATTCACCCATACTCGTGAAACTGGAAGATGGTAAATTGCATAAAACCACAGTGGGGAGACTCATATTCAATGAAATTCTGCCCAAGGATCTGAGAGATTACGACAAGACGTTCGGTAAGAAGGAGATCAAGGATCTCGTTTATGAATCGTTCCAGAGATATGGAATAGATCGAACCGCCGATCTGCTGGACGATCTCAAAGACCTGGGATTTCACTACGCTACGGTAAGCGGATTGACCATATCTATGAAAGACGTCGTCATCTCGCCGAGAAAAGAAGAGATCATAGAAAAGGCGAAGAAGCTGGTTGAACGCGTGGAACGCGAGTACGCGGAAGGGTATTTGGCGGAGAACGAGAGATACAGAACGATCATAAAGATCTGGCAGGAAGCAACCGATGAGGTTCAGAAAGCAACCTATGAAGCGCTGGCTGAGGATCCGTTCAACCCGGTTTTCATGATGGTGAATTCCGGTGCTCGGGGAAACATAGACCAGGTAAAGCAGCTCTCCGGTATGCGTGGTCTCATGGCGGATCCTTCGGGAAGAACTATAGAAGTGCCGATAACTTCCAATTTCCGGGAAGGGCTCACAGAAATAGAGTTCTTCATATCCACACACGGTGCCAGAAAAGGTTCGGCGGATACCGCTTTGAGGACTTCGTCGGCTGGATATCTCACACGAAGGCTTGTGGACGTTGCGCAGGGAGTAACCGTAACGATCCCCGACTGTGGGACCGAGGAAGGCGTCGAAGCTGTGGAATTGATAAGTGACGACCTCAAAGTCGAGAAGTTGAAGGATTTCATATTTGGAAGGGTACTGGCGGATGACGTGATAGATCCTGAAACAAAAGAAGTGGTTTCCAGAGATGGCAGAGCGTACACCAGAGATGTGATGGTGGAGGAAAAGGATGCCGAGTATCTATCGAAGTACATGAAAGTGGTCAAAGTATTCGAAGAGAAGGTTCTGGATCTTGAGAAGGGAGAAATCACTCCGCATTACGCTGAAATAGAGGAACCCGTATATGGAGAAAACGGAGAGGAGCTCTATCCTGCTGGCACGCCGCTGAGCAGGGACGTAATATCTGCGGCCAGAAAGGTGGGTATGAAGAGTATAAAGATAACCGAGTATCCTGCTGTCGGTGCGGTGTACGTGGGGAATGAAAGCGATGTAACCATACATTACAAAGATCTGGGTATTACCAGAAGACGCACGTTGCTCAAATATCAGGAGAAGATAGAGCCCAGAACGGCCAAACTGTTGAAAGAGGAACTGAAGAGAGTGAAAGCTCTGGTAGAGCAGGATAGGGAGCTATTCAACCTCAACAAACACGCTATGATCTTTGCAGATGGCAAGATAAAGGTCAGGCCGGTGATCAAAGTCCGATCTGTCCTCACTTGTGAAGCGGAGCATGGGGTTTGTGCCAAGTGTTTCGGTATGGATCTCTCGAATCACAAGATAGTGAACGTCGGTGAAGCCGTCGGTATCATAGCTGCTCAGTCCATAGGAGAACCCGGTACGCAGTTAACCATGCGCACTTTCCACACCGGTGGAATAGCCACAGCTGCAGATATAACGCAGGGTTTGCCGAGAGCTGAAGAACTCTTCGAAGCGAGGAAGAAATTGAAGGAAAAGGAGGCCATCTTCTCGGAAGTCGAAGGTTTTGTTGAGGATATAACGAGCGATGACAAGGAGACCAAAAGGATTATCATCAGAACCGTGGATGGTGAAACCGTTGAAATCAGGGTGCCGCTGGATGGTAAGCCGAAGGTTCATCCGGGCCAGAAGGTGATGCCTGGGGATCCTCTCACCACCGGAGCCATAAAACCTAGAAGGTTGATGGAAAAAGTGGGCGTCATGAAGACGGCTCTTTACTTGCTCCAGGAGATAAAGAGAGTCTACGCAGAGCAGGGTGTGGATATACACGATAAACACTTCGAGATAATAATCAGACAGATGCTGAGCAAAGTGGAGGTAGTCGACCCAGGTGATACAGATCTCCTACCGGGTGATCTGGTCTCCTACCAGGAGATCAAGAGGATAAACAGGGAAATACTCGAGGCGAATTCCAGGATAGATGAGAACAGGGAAAAGGTGGTGGGCAAGAAACTCGCCAAACACGTACTGGCGGAGAACGAAGAAGGTGAGGTTGAAGAAGTAGCAGTGGAAGGTCAGGAAATAACACCCGAACTCATCGATGAGCTTGCAAGACATAGTGTGAAAGAAATAGAAGTGGACATAAATGGTAACGTGGAGAAAGTTCAGATACTGCCCAAAGATCCTGTGAGATACAGGAGAAAGCTTCTGAGAATAACCAAAGCTTCTCTGGAAAAAGAAGGATGGTTGAGTGCAGCATCATTCCAGCAAACTCCACAGGTTCTTACGGAAGCATCTGTCGAAGGAAGTCTGGACAAACTGCAGGGTTTAAAGGAAAACGTCATAGTTGGTCAGCTCATACCCGCCGGTACCGGATACGAACTTTACTCCGATATACAAATTGAGGAAATGGCCATAGCTGTTGCCAAGGAGAGAAGGACGGGCACGGAGATACTGAAGTGATATGATCAACGTGGAGGGAAAGCAAGTGAGGCGAGGGAACGATATCCCTCGCCTTTATTTCATGTTTCGTTTCAAGAAGAAAGGGATGCTACGTTTCATATCACAGATGGAAGTTCAGAATTTGATAGTGCGTATCTTCAGACGTTTGAATTTCCCCATCGTTTATTCTGAAGGTTTTCATCCTCGTCCAAGACTCAGTTTTTCACCTGCTGTGAGAACCGGTATCGTGGACTTGGCGCTGTATGCGCTGGGTGTTTTTCGTTTTCCTCCAGAGGACCCTATCAGAAGATTCAATTTTCTCGCACCACGGGGTCTGGAAATGGTGGAATTCGGTGAAACCGATGCGAATTTCCTGAAAAGAATAGAAGGTTTCCGTTACAAGTTGCTTGTAGACTCCTCGCTGGTGGTGAATCCGAAAGCACTGGATAAGGACATGTTTGCGGTGGAAAGCCACGGATCTTTATTGGTGATAAAATATCATAAGAAGGTTGGAGAAAAGGATGGACTGTATGAGCTGCTGGAGGAGTTGACGGGGATTCGCTATCCAAGCGGTTTTTTCCTTGCCTTCAGAACGGACGGAATAGTGCGAGGTGGATGAATTGGCAAAGAAAATACTCGTGGTCGATGATTCCGATGTTTTGAGAAGGATAATGAGGTTCAATCTTGAAAAAGCGGGATTCACCGTTTTGGAGGCGGTGAATGGGGAAGAAGGGCTGGAAATGATGGTGAACGAGAAACCCGATCTGGTTTTTCTGGATATAATGATGCCCAAAATGGATGGTTTCTTCGTTTTGAAAAGATTACAGGAGATGGGGTTGACCGATATACCTATAATAGTTGTAACAGCGAAGGGTGGGGAAGATGATGCTCTCAATGCTAAAAGGCTCGGCGCCAAGCTTGTCATAACCAAACCCTTCAGTCCCAAGGAAATAGTGGGTTTAGCGAAACAATTCACGGAGTGAATGATAACATGGATCTGAGAGAAAAGTTGTTGGAGGTTGCCAGAATATTGGGAAAGGAAGAATTGGAATCGAATATGGAACTGGAGCAGGTGGTTGAGTACCTGCGAGTGCGTGCCAAAAAGGTGGTGGATGAAATCGAAAGTTACCGCGAACAGCTCGAGGCTTCCGCCCTGCTCCTGGAATCGCACGTGGAGGAGTTATCGAAAACTTATGAGGAGCTTTCCACGATCTTCAAGATAACATCCATCGCTTCCAGAAGTCTTGATCCTTCCGAGGTCATCGAGGAAATAATGAACGAGTTGAATGGAGCCATAGAGGCACGTGTAGCTCTCTTCATCGATAAAGACGGCAGGAGATTCTTTGAGCTGGGAGAAGAGAAGCATGTGGAAGCTTATGCTCGCTATCTCACCAGGTACTATCTGGCGGATGAGTGTAGCACGCTAGTAGCTGAAAACGTGAAAATAGACGGGGTGGTTTTTTCTAACGTCCTGATAGTACCGGTAAAAGGGTCCCGTGCTACCTGGGGTGTAATGGGATTTGCGGAAAAGAGCAATTCTCCTATATTCACCGCTTCCGATAGGAAACTGGTGGAAGCGGTGGCGCAGCGTTTGGCCTCTTCGTACGATATAAAGGCTTTCATAGACGAAAAGATCCGTCAGGAAAGATTGATGGAAGAGATGAGGATAGCCGGACAGATACAGCTTTCACTCCTGCCGAAGGAGATCCCCAGGGTGGAATTTCTCGAAATGGATGTATTCTTCAAAACGGCTCGAATAGTTGGAGGCGACTTTTACGATGTGGTGGAACCTTTCAAAGGCAAGGTATTCTTTGTGCTAGCAGATGTGAGCGGTAAGAGTGTTCCAGCTGCTTTGCTCATGAGTCTGGCCAAAGGAGCCATACGGGCGAAAACAGCTGTCAAACCGAACGATGTTCACGAATGCAATCTTGTGGATCTCGCATCTTACCTGAATAGTTTTATTCTGGAAAATTCCCCCGTTGATCGGTTCATAACATGTGTTATGGGATGTGTTTCTCAGGATGGTGGTGTGAGGATGGTGAACGCAGGTCATGATCCCGTGTTCGTGTTGCGAACGGACGGTTCCTGGGAAGAGTATCCTGCTATTGCCCAACCACTTGGAATAATGGATATCTTCGATGCTGAGGAAACCAGGTTGCATCTGCAGCCAGGGGATCTGGTGGTCCTGTTTACCGATGGAGTGGTGGAGACGCGGAACGTGGAGAAAGAGGAGTATGGATTCGACAGGTTGAAGAGGGTGGTTTTTCAAAACAGGAACAAATCTGTCGATGAGATAATAGAAGATTTGCGAAACGATATCATCAATTTCTCCAGAGGTGCGGATCAGCATGATGACATAACTCTGTTGATGATGAGATACACAGGAGGTGGTGCGTGATGTTCATACCCTTTTACGATCCAACTTTTTTGCTTCTGATTCCCGCTTTGATATTGGCTATTTGGGCTCAATCGCTTGTCAGTTCAAGATACAGTGTCTTCTCGAAGGTGAAATCCGCCACCGGATTCACCGGAGAGAAACTCGCACGTTATCTTCTCGACAGTGCCGGATTGTATGAAGTGAGGATAGAAACGGTGTCGGGTCAACTCACCGATCATTACGATCCACGTTCAAAGGTGATCAGGTTGTCCGCTTCGACCTACAACAGCGATTCCATAGCCGCGCTTGGCGTGGTGGCTCATGAAATAGGGCACGCCATACAGCATGCCACCAATTACGCACCGTTGATAATAAGGAACGCCATGGCAGGTGCTGCAGGATTCGGTTCTTCCTTTGCATGGATACTTTTCATAGCTGGGTTGCTGCTCTGGATGCCCGTCTTGATAAAAGTGGGTATAATTCTCTTTTCCATTGCGGTGCTTTTCACGCTCGTTACCCTGCCCGTTGAGTTCGATGCCAGTCGCAGGGCTCTTAAATTGTTGGAGGAAAGGATAGCGATGCCTGCCGAGGAACTGGAGGGAGTTAGAAAGGTGCTCAACGCCGCTGCCATGACGTACGTTGCCAGCACGGCGATGGCTGTACTCCAGTTACTGCGTATGATACTCCTATCGAGAGCCTACGGCGGTAGGGATTAACGGATAACTTCCCATCTTTTTAGGAATCACTCCTTCCTTCAAAGAAAAATTCAATAGGTTTGAGTCGAAGTGCTCAAGGAGTGGAGGCGAAAGCACTCATGAAGATCTGGATTTTCGTGATCGTGGCCTTCACCATTTTTCTGTTGTTTTCTTGTTTTCCCGTGCAGGGGAAAGGCAAGCTGGAAATGTTCATAGAAGCACCAAGTGAAGTACAAAGAGGTGATACCACACGGGTGCTTGTGGATGCTTCTCCACGCTGGGAGGTCCAGGTTGTCACGCTTGTGGTTGAAGATACGGTTTTCTCTACAAGTGTGTTACCAGCGCAATTCCAGTGGACACCATCGGGTGTAGGTGAACGAATACTGAAGGTCAGTGCAAGGAACTATGCGGGTGACGAATTCGAGGCAACGAAGCTTGTCTATGTTTTGGATCCCACTCCTCCCTCTTTCTCAGCTACCGTAACACCTGCAAATCTCGAGGTCGGTGACAACGCGTACCTTGAGATCCACGTGAACGAAGATACCAAGGCAACATGTACGCTCCTTGTGGACTATGGTGGTTCCACACAGACTCTGAGCGCCAGATCCTCAGAAACAGTTTATCTCAACCTCGGTGCCATGTCTGTAGAGGGTGAACACAGTGTCATCGTGAATGTACGCAATTATTCGGGCTTGAGTTATTCCAAAATGGTCGGCTGGAATGTACAGAAAAGGGATACATCTCCTCCTCAAGTGACCATATCGTGTGAAGAATTCTATTCAGAGAGTCAAAATGTGGTTGTTGAACTTCGTATCACCGATGATACGGGATTGGATAGTTACAGCGTTTATGTGGATGGTTCAGAGGTGGAAAGCGAGAACATAGAGGGCACAAGCTGGTACGTCCCAATAAATCTGGGTATCATGTCTTCCGGTGCACACACTGTTGTTGTGAAAGCGAAGGATGCACGCGGGAAGCAGGATATCGCCGGTGTCGTTGTTTATGTGGGAAGAGTTGCTGTTCCATTCGATATACAATTTTCTCCATCACCTGAAGGGTTGCAATCGGGTGACACGGTCATAATAAACGTTGTGCTTCAGGAAGGAATAAACATTGACGATGTGAAACGCGTGATCTTCTTCGTGGATGGAAGAACCATAGCGGAGTACCCGACACCGGATTCAACAGCCGTGCAGTTGTTCACCGCCTGGAAGGTGCGTGCGGGAGATAGAAGGGTGACCGTATATCTGGAAACAAAGGATGGAAGAGCGGGTGTGAGGTCACGAACACTTTCTATAGAGGATACCAATCCTCCGGTTATAGAGAAGGTGATGTTCAAAGGCGTGGAATTGAGTACTGAAAACTGGTATACGGTGCAGGCGGGATACGGTGTGTTCACGGTGGTGTTATACGACGATGGGGCGTTGCCGTCCAGGAACAGGCTGAGTGTGGAGGTGTACGAGGATGGTGGTTCGCCGAGATTGTACTCAACCTTTGAGTTGCCGCAGACTTCTTTGAGTGAGACGCGTGACCAGGCTACCTACACAGCTACAGTGCACTTCACACCCGGACGTTATCTCATATACATCAGGAACGTCAAAGATGTGTATGGTAACACCATAAGCGATGAGGACATCAGGCCGTATCTGATGGAATGTACTTTCTGATTCGTACGAATATGACGATAATGAAATGGGGTGATAGAATCATGGGACCGAGGAGAATGATGTTGATCATTGGACTTCTGATACTGACATCTACAACTTTTGCAGCACCAGGTTCGTTGTTGTGGTGGTACGATGTGGACAATCAGGTTTTTGCCAGTCCCATTCCATACGGTGAAGCAAACGTGGTTTTCGTAACCCATGGAGGATATTTTGTGGGTTTCAACAAGGATGGGACACAATTGTACAGCATAAATCTGGGAAATTCTGCTCCGTTTTTTTCCACCCCTGCTAAACTTGGAAAGTACGTTATATTGATTTCATACGACGGAGTAGCTTACGTGGTGGATATAGAAGCTTCTCCGCAACCTTCGAAAATGACTGAAACGCAACTAACTACCACAGGCTCGCGCTTTATGTCTTCCCCATCGGTTTACGTGGCCAGCGGCGATGTTGAAAGTGAGAACGCAACGCTCACAGGATTCATCGGTGATTCGGATGGTGTTCTTTATAAATTGCGAATAAGAGTCACTTCAACCGCTGCTACCATAACTGTCGAAGCTACGACGTCGCTTGGAGACGATATTTATTGTACTCCTCTTATAAGCAACGATAAATCCAAAGTATATGTAGGTACAAAAAGTGGTGTGTTCTATAAGATAGACACGGCAACTCTTGCATCTCTGAACAGTCGAACGTTGAGTGGCGAGATCAATTCCTCACCTGCCATGGATGATGATGGTAATTTATATGTCGTGACATCAGCAGGGTATCTTTATTCCATAAATGCAAGCAATTTCCTGGTCAACTGGGTACGTCAACTGGGTAGCAGCGTTACATGGTCGTCTCCAGTGGTGGGTATTTCTGGAACCACACCCGTCGTCGTTGTGGGAGACGATCATGGTACCGTATATTGTTACAGAGACGATGGAACGGTGCAATGGACCTATGAAACCGGAGGCACGGTGGGAACTGCACCAACAATAGGAGAAGCCGGGATAGTTTATGTTGGAAACACTGCGGGAAAACTCATAGCTCTCAATCTTTCGGATGGAAGTGAAGAGTGGGAATACGATGTCGGCGAGTCTATATATACTTCTCCTATATTGCCTGGCTCCGAAGGGTCCACCATATACTACAAGCTGTATTTTGGAACCTACGGTGGGAAGGTCTACGCTCTGGAAGTTGAATCCTCACGTCCATCCGGTCCCTGGCCCACTTTCAAAGGTGGTACCAGAAGACAGGGTGTCTTTGGCATAACAGCCGAACAGACTCTGGTGCAGATATATTTCAGACAAGGTGAAACGGATATGGAGTTACCAACAGACTACTATTATGAAAGGGAAAGCGGTGCCACCGGAACAGTGAGCGATGCAACGTACGTGCAGTGGCTGGATTATCCCGAAGCAGTGGCAACAATAGCCATACGCGATAAAGCAGTTGATGTGTGGGATAGCGGAAGCGTGTACGTTCCCGGCACCGATGTCAAGTACATATTCTCGAGCGATCCTGGATACGGTTGGTCAGATGGAACATCGAGTGCGACGAAGACCATAGAGTTTCAGTATTACGATACTTTGTACATTTTGAAGATGAAAACGTTCTTCAAGGTGTACGTTTATCACCAGCTCACCGACGGTTCCACTTCCTCCACCTATTCGTGGGTTCATTACGGGGAATCTGTCACACTCCAACCAACACCGGTGGGGGATCAGGTGGTGGATCACTGGGAACTCACGAGACCTGATGGTCATTCAACCGTGGTTAACATCCCGGAAGGACAGACGGGTGAGTATGTTTTAAGTAACGTTACCACGCCCGTTTATGCCTGGGCTTACTACACCAAAGTGGGATTGGGTATTCATGTTTACATGCCCCAGGATGTGCAGGGTGAATTCGATGCGCAGATAGTGTTGAACGCTACTGAATTGAGGGCGTTTGTACTGGAAATAGAAACGGGTGCGAGTTTCACAATAGACCCTACGGACAGCACCATCGAGGTTGCCGCGGATTGGTCGCAATTGAAGCTGAGCGTTTCTTCCACTGGCGCCTCGTACCATTACATGTTCAGTTCACCTGCTTCGAACTCATCGTATACCGGAATAGCGGCCACCATAACATTGAAGTGCGTTGCCATCGATTACATATCGAATCCCACCTTTGTGTTCAACACTAAGGAAGGCTACAGATCAGCCGGTGTGAGTGTCAGAGTGGTTGGGCCGGACTATGAATACGATGATGATTATTGGCTGGTTGGTGATTTCAATTTCGATGAAGTGGTGAACGTGGCAGATTTAGCCATGTTCAGAGATCACTATGGATTGACGGAGAACGATCCAGGATGGGATCCACTCTATGATATAGGTCCAAGGAACAGGTTCCGTTTGAACCCTCAGGATGCATCAAATAAATACAGTGTCGGTGCGTTGGTAATAGAAGATCCCAGGGTGGTGAATGAAAAAGACTTGCAGTACTTTTCAGCTACGTATGGTTACGAGTTGGCTGATCTAGCGCAATGAGAGGGGGTATTGGTATGAGGAAACATGTGCAAATGCTGATTTTGATGGCAATAGTTGTGGTGTTTTTGACCATAAGTGGTTGTTTCAAGATACAGCCATCTCTTGAAATTTCGTTCGTTACGCCTGAAGGAGTCAAGGTGATACCCTATCGGATATACGTGGATGGCAAAGAGGTGATGCCGAAGAATAACAGGTTTCTTGTTACCGGACTATCTGCGGGTATACACACCGTAAGGGTTGACAATTACCTGTTCAAAAAAAATTATACTTTCGAATATACTGAACAATCCAGCGTTGTTATAGAACTGGAGTACAGCAGTGGTCCTGCTGCCGATGTGTTGATAACGCCGGATACCAAGAAATTGATTCTGCGTGATCTAGATGACTATGCGGCAGTTGAAGTTGTGGTGAATGATTACGACAACGACAAAGATTCTGTGGTCGTACCGGAGGGATACATGATCTTTTACAACAATGGTCATGTGGGGATCGCCAAATCCGCCAGGAGAAGTGTGCTGGACGAGTATCTTGAGATCGATATCAGTGGGACCACATGGGAGAAAGTTCTGCATATATATGGTGTGAAGTTGGATTATTCAATGGAAACAGTGAAATAAAAACCCCGGGTAAACCGGGGTTTTTTATCATTCATCGAAATTCGTACTCTCTTCATCGGGAATGGTTTCTGGCTTGAGCGTCAAATTCATGATCTCCTCGAGTTCTATCAGTCCGGCGTATTCTGCTTCCCTAACATCTGGTGCTAACGGTGCCACAAGGCTTTCTTCGCGTCTTTTCAGCCCTTCTTTATGAGCCTTGTACAATTCCGGATCTTTCAAAAATTCTTTCACTTTTTCCTGGGATATTCCCAATCTGCTCGCCACTTCTTCTACAGTCAAACCGAGTTTGAAATATCTGAGAGCCATATCCTTCAAACTTTTCACCATTCATCCGCCTCCAGTTGAACGAGTGGTCCAACGAATATAGTATATCGTATAAAGTTACACGCAGCTTACAAGCCGCGCACGGCATTGAGATACTCGTCCAGAGTCCGTAGAAAGATATCGGACAGCATAAATTCTAGCGGCAGGCTATACATAACCCTCATGGGCATGGAATGCGGTTCTGGTGCCTCGTATTTCTCTGGTGGCACGTGTTCTCTTTCTTTCGTTTCTTCGGGTGGCATGTGTTCGCTTTCAAGTGGAGGGGGTGGAACCAATTTAAGAGGAGCTACAGGTTTCAGAGGTTCAGAAGGTTTACCGAGAAGTCTCAATTTCTCGTATTGAGCAACTGTCAGAATGTTTTTTAGATCGTTTTCCAGCTTTTTATATACCATCATCCTTTGTTTCTCGAGTTCCCGAAGTTTGCGCTCTATTCTTTCCAGTTTTTCTTCTGAGGTTTTTCCAAGTAGTGCATCTTTATATTCGTTAAGCGCATTCACAATATCAGCTGTGAATTCTTCGAATCTTCCTTTTGCCTGGGTGAGAACATCGAGCAACTTTTCCAGCTGTTCTACGGTAAAATTCAGATCTCTGAAGATTTCCAGTATTCTTATTTGCATAGTGAGTTCTTTCAGGGCCTTTTCCCGTTCGGAAATTTCAAGGGGTTGGTCACCGAATTGTGCAAAAAGAAGTGTGAACATCGAAATCGCTACAACCCACATCATCAGCATACGCATCCTATCTCCTCCCTTCACTTCAAAATTTTACCATCATTGGAGAATGTGAATCTATTATTGACGAAAAGCACGGAAGAGGATGTCAAGATATTGAAAGTTGCTCATATGGGAACTCACATCTTTTTCCGTAACTTCAAAAGGTTAAAATTTATGCGAGGAGGGTGTACTTTGAGTATACGAATCCTGGCTGTAGACCCTGGTTATGAAAAACTGGGATATGCTGTTATCGATAGGGATGCGAACCACCTTGTAGCCATCGATTATGGTTTGATAGAAACCCCAAGAAACGAACCAATACATCTAAGGTTAAAACGTATATACGATGAGTTGATGAACATTGTGGATCTCCTTTCCCCGCAAGAGCTAGCATTGGAGCGAGTTTATTTCTTCAGGAATGTGAGTACGGCTATAGGAGTTGGACAGTCCAGAGGTGTTACTCTTCTGATAGCAGCCATCAGAGGGATGAAGGTTTACGAATACACACCTTATCAGGTGAAACAATCTGTTACGGGCAATGGGCGTGCCACAAAATCACAGGTGCAGGAGATGGTGAAAAGACTTTACAGACTTTCCGAAGCACCCAAATCCGATGATGTTGCCGATGCTCTTGCAATAGGATGGTGTCATGGTGTGTTCGCGAGAACGTCGGAGGTGTTGAACAGGTGAAGGTGTGTTTCAACGATCCCCTGCCCGCCATCGAATTTTTCCGCAAAATAGGCGTGGATATAGAGGTAGACAAGGAGACGAAGTTTTTTTCGGTGAGTTCTCGTGGTTCTGAACACGGAGTTCTGATCGAGAAGCACGGTCATGTTAACGATCAGATGAAACGTTGCTTGGAGCGTTTTTTCAAGTGCAAAGTCGATTTTGTGGATAGAGAAACCCGTTCTTTTTCTTCCATTCAGTGGGACATGGTGGTCAAGAAGATAAATGGTTCCGTACCCTACTTCACCTCAAAACTGGCCTATCATTTCGATGGGAATATGTGTGTTATAAGGGTGCCCACGGAATTTCATAAGGCACTTTTCGAGAAGAAGAAGAGATTGATAAAGGCAGCGATAGAAGAAGTCATAGGTGAGCGGGTTCAGGTGGAATTCGCCATCGATCCCAATATGGTTGAAATTGAGGAACCGGATGTACGGGAAGATGAAAATGTTGAGGAAAGGGAAAACATCGGAAGAAGTGATGTTACCATAAAATCTTCGAAAGTTGTCTTGGGAACCAAGGTTTCATCTTCACCTGTGAGTATAGATAAACTGGCTTTGAAAGCGGGAAGGCGTGTTTGTGTGCTGGGAAAAGTGTTCGATTTTACAGCGCATGAGGGTAAATTTCCCT
Organism: Thermotogae bacterium; assembly: GCA_021161835.1. Lineage (GTDB taxonomy): Bacteria > Thermotogota > Thermotogae > UBA12178 > UBA12178 > JAGGZV01. The sequence goes on from JAGGZV010000057.1 coordinate 85,572, forward strand.
ACCTTTCCTTCAGCCTCACCGATGGAAATGATTCTGTGGGATGCAGGTTGAGGGAACAGGATATGAAAGAATTGATCGGTCTTGTGAACGATGGTGACATGCTGCTTTTAGAAGGACGTGTTGAAGAGTGGCATGGCGAGAAGGTAATCATACCTGAAAATATAGAGAAGGTGGAATGCGAAGATGTTAGAAGGGACAAAGCAGAGGTGAAGAGAGTTGAATTACATGCGCACACGAAGATGAGTGCCATGGATGGATTGCTCGAGGTATCTCAATTTTTGGATAAGTTGAAAGAATGGGGACACGATGCGGTGGCGATAACCGATCACGGTGTGGTACAGGCTATACCCGAATTTTACACTGAGGCAAAAGCCAGAGGCATAAAGCCCATTTTCGGCATGGAAGGCTACATGGTGGACGATGTTGAACCGTTCACCTACAATATATCAGATTATCGCGAACGAGAGCTCAACGAGGTCACATATACTGTCCTGGATTTCGAGACCACAGGCTTGAATCCACGCCGGCACGAAATCATAGAGATAGGAGCGGTGAAATTTCGCAACGGTAAAATAATAGATCGTTTTCATACACTGATAAAACCAAAGCGTGGCGTGAGCAAAAGAGTGGAGGAAATAACGGGTATAACGATGGAGGAGTTGAAGGAGGCTCCATGTATAGAGGAAAAGTTGCCAGATCTACTGGAATATCTTTCCGACACAGTGCTTGTAGCTCACAATGCTCTTTTTGATTACAGATTTTTGAGGGAAGCGGTCAGAGGTGTGGTGAAGAAGGAGTTCGTTGCCCCACTTATAGATACTCTGGGTTTATCGCGTCTTCTGGTGGATTCATCGAGTTACTCTCTGGAGGCGATAGCGAAGAAGCTGGAGCTGGGCGAGTTCAAACATCACAGGGCTCTGGATGACGCAGAAATGACGGCCAGAATTTTTTCAAAACTTCTGGAACTGCTGGAAAAACGCGGAGTGAAGAAGTTTGGAGATCTGGAACGGATACGTAAGGGCATGGATGTTAAACGTTTGAAGCCGTACCATGTGACGATTCTGGTGAAAAACAAAGAAGGGCTCCGGAATCTCTACAAACTTGTCAGTTTGTCCCATATTGAATATTTCCATCAGAAGCCCAGAATACCCAGAAGTGTGTTGATGGAGCACAGAGAAGGGTTGTTGCTGGGTAGCGCCTGTCTTTCCGGTGAGTTGTTAAGAAGTTATTTCAGAGGAGCCAGCATCGAGGAATTAACTGAAAAAGCAAAATTTTACGATTTCATAGAGATAATGCCTCTGGATGTGGTGGGTGGAGCATCGGAAGAAGAAGGGGAAGAAGTTGATGTTGAGAGACTGAAGGAAGCTTATAAACTACTGTACAAAATATCCCGAAAGCTTGATATACCTGCGGTGATGACAGGTGATGTTCATTTCCTGAATCCAGAAGACTGGAAATTCCGTGCGGTGCTCATGAGTACACGTGAAGATTTCATGAACCAGCCGGCCCTTTTCTTACGCAATACCGAGGAGATGATGCATGCGGCGAAAGAAATCTTCGATGATGAGAACATTGCGTATGAAATCGTGGTTGAAAACAGCAGGAAGATAAGCGATATGGTAGAGTACGTGGTACCATTAGATGATGAACTACAGCCTCCCATAATCGAAGAAGCACGCGAAAAAGTGGAGAAAATAACATGGGAAAGGGCAAAAGAAAAGTATGGAGATCCGCTGCCCGAGCTTGTGAAGAAGAGATTGGAAAAAGAACTGAACGCTATAATAGGTCACAATTATGCAATACTCTACTACATAGCCATGAAGATGGTGGAATATTCCAATTCCAGAGGATACGTCGTTGGATCCAGGGGGTCGGTGGGTTCATCCCTCGTTGCAACTCTTCTCGGTATAACGGAAGTGAATCCCCTGCCTCCACATTACGTGTGTCCTCAATGTAAATATACGGAATTTGTAGAGGATGAAAAATACGGTTCGGGGTACGATTTGCCACCCAGGGAATGTCCGAAATGCGGTTCACCGCTGACGAAGGATGGTCACGATATACCCTTCGAAGTGTTCATGGGTTTCGAAGGTAACAAAGTCCCTGACATAGATTTGAATTTTTCAGGAGATTTTCAAGCGCAGGCTCATAAGTTTTTGGAGGAGCTATTCGGTAGAGACCATGTCTACCGTGCGGGAACGGTCAACACCATAGCGTCCAAGACGGCCTACGGTTTTGTGAAAAGGTTTATGGAGAAAACGGGTAAGGGGTTGAGAAAAGCGGAAATAAACAGGCTGGTAAAAGGTATAACGGGTGTAAAGAGAACAACGGGCCAACACCCGGGTGGATTGATGATCATTCCAAAGGATAGAGACGTGTATGATTTTACACCTGTTCAGTATCCTGCAAATGATCCTGAATCGGGTGTATTAACCACTCATTTCGCGTACGAATACATACACGATACTCTCGTGAAGATAGATGCACTTGGTCACGATGATCCAACGTTCATGAGAATGTTAAAGGACATAACCGGCGTGGATCCCATGCGTATACCAATGGACGATAAAAAAACCATCGCCATCTTCTCGTCGGTGGAACCACTCGGCGTGGATCCAAAGGAACTGGGAACCACCGTGGGAACCCTGGGTATACCGGAATTTGGCACGCAGTTCGTCAGAAAAATGCTGGAAGAGACCAAGCCGAAAACTTTTGCGGAACTGGTGCGTATCTCCGGGCTGTCACATGGTACCAACGTCTGGGTGAACAACGCCAGAGACTGGATAATGAAGGGTGTGGCAACCCTCTCTGAAGTCATATCATGCAGAGACGACATAATGAACTATCTTATACACCTCGGTATGGATCCTCATGATGCCTTTGAAATAATGGAAAAAGTGAGAAAAGGAAAAGGTTTGACGGAAGAAGATGTGGTCGCCATGAAGGAAGTTGGGGCGCCGGAATGGTTCATAGAGTCATGCAAGCGTATAAAATACCTTTTCCCAAAGGCGCATGCTACCGCTTATGTTTCCATGGCTTTCAGAATAGCGTATTTTAAAGTACACCATCCTCTCGCTTTCTACGGTGTTTACTTCACATTGAAGGGTGAGGAACTCGACCCCAGCGTTGTATTGGGAGGCATCGAGAGCATAAAGCGTGAGCTGGAAGAGCTGAAAAAACAGCGCGAAAAGAACGTCAGGGACAGGGCACGTGAAACGTCTCTTGAGGTGGCACTGGAGATGCATTTAAGAGGTTACAGATTCTTGCCTGTGGATCTGACGAAAAGCGATTCCAGAAGATTCATAATAGAGGGCGACGGCTTGAGGATACCTTTCAACAAACTACCAGGACTGGGAGAGAAGGCAGCTGAATACATAGTTAAAGCCCGGGAAGAGGCACCCTTCAAAGCGTGGGATGATCTTGCAACCCGTGCGAATCTGAACAAGAACCAGATGGAGATACTGGAGAAGTTCGGGGTACTGAAGGATCTCCCGAGAATGGCGCAGATAACGTTATTTTAATCTGAGAGTAGTTTCTCTGCCAGCTGGATCAGATACTCTTCCTCAACCTGGCCTACGAAGAGGAAAGTTGTGTCCTCCGTCTTTTTGGTGTAAAACGATGTTTCCATGGATGAAAATCGGCGTATCACACGATTCAGCGTTTCCTCGCTTACTCCATCCATGTCTATTATTGCTACCTTTGCACCATCGTACGTTATTCCGTATATTACCGGTACGCTCATGTTATCCGAGGTGACGAAATCGAGTTCGGACCACGCGAAGAACCTTGGAATTTTTGAGAGGATGGGTGTCAGCGTGGTTACCACCTTACCGGTTACGGGGTGTTCCTCGAAATATCTCCTCACCGTTCCTCCGTCTTCTTTCAGTCTTATGTGTTCGTATATCAAGGCGGTTCGATAGCCCGTGGACATTTCCCTGACGATCTTCGTTATCAATCCTTTTGAATTTACCCATATAGCAAAAGTTTGGGGTCCACTTTTTATCACGTATATATCACTGGAGTTTTCCTGTTTCATGTACAGCAGCTGATACTCACCGCTTTCCAGTATATCCATCAGGTAATCTTCCAGATCCATTATGGGGAATTCCAGCTCCACCAGGCTATTATCGTTCTGTATGTAGAAACGGTCATCCAGGGCCAGCCACGCCAGCTTTTCTGGTGCTATTACCATAACCAGTTTGTCATCTCCCTCTTTTACCACGTTTTCGTATCGCACCGTTTCGTTTTTGCTGATGTCTATCAAAAAGCGCCGACCCTCGAAATAACTCTCACGATATCTTTCCAAAAGATCATCGAGAGGTGCCGAGAAAAGGATAATATATTGTACAATCGAGAAGGTTATGAGAAACGTCATCACCACTTTTTTCAATGTTATCAACTCCCTCTCTAGAACACGTCACTCAGGAAACCAGCAACATCCAGGTAATTACTCTTCTCCAACGGTTTTGGAGCGGGAGTTGTGGTTTCCACCAATCTGCGGATACCCCTTTCTATGAGTTCTGCGTATCTTTTGTCGAGGTCGTTAGCTTTCAGGAAAAAGTTAAGGGTTCCCAGGATGGCGAAGAACGCCAGCAAGGTTGCAAATGCCAATATAAGGGGCATCCTACGTTTGATGCGAATTTTTTTCATGACCCTTTCCTTCAACCTCGGGCTGGGATGATATGCAACCGCTCCCTTGTATATACTTATGGTTTTCTCGTAGATCATCGCCTCTATTTTCTGAATTTCTCGCATTCCCTCATCTCTGTTTCTCAAGGTCCTCCAGGCCTCCTTTCAACAGGTTCTTCAATCTTTTCCTCGCATTATGAATACCGCTTTTCACCGTTCCAAGGGGTTTGTTTATTATCTCTGCTATCTCATCATAACTCAAACCATCTATATCCCTGAGTTTTATCAGCAATCTGTCGTTCGGTGACAATTGTTCCATGGCTTTCATGACTGTTTCGTAATTCAATTCATCCAGAGCCTGTTTCAAAACGTCCACACTGGTTCGTGGTTCGAGATAGTAGAAGGTCTCATCGTCCGAAAAATCAACCAGACTCTCTTTCATTCGTTTGTACTTCTGCAAGAGTGTTTTGCAAACGTTCACGGTTATTCTGTAAACCCATGTGGACAGCTTCGAATCTCCACGAAATTTTCTTATACTTTTAAAGACCCTTATCAGCACTTCCTGCACTATGTCATCCACATCGTCTGCTCCCAGATAAGAACGTGCCACACTACCGATTTTTGGTGCGTATTCTCTAAAGAATTCGTCGTATGCCCATTCTTCTCTGTGTTTCAGACCATTGATGAGTCTCGGTTCTTCCATCACTGATACCCCTCATCACTGTATTTGACCTCATCTGTTAAAGTTGAGTTCAACAAATTTAACGTCGCCTCCTTTCGATTTCATGGGTACGTTCTTGTGATAAAGATCATGGTAAGCCGTTATCTTCCTTATGGTCCTGCTTTTAGCGCGCATAGCTATGGATTCTGTGACGATCTTGCTTTTGATGTATTTGACCCCTTTGAGTAGATCCCCGTCTGTTATCCCTGTGGCCACGAAGATGACGTCCTCACCACCGGCGAGATCTTCCGTATAATACACCTTTTCAGGATCGTATCCTTTTTCCAGTATGTACTTTTTCTCTTCTTCGTTCTTTGGCCAGAGTTTCACCTGTATTTCTCCACCCAGCGCCCTGAGAGCTGCTGCAGCCAGGACAGCTTCGGGCGATCCGCCTATTCCTATGTATATATCCACACCACTTTCGGGTATCGCCGTTGCTATGGCCGCTCCCACGTCTCCATCACTGATGAGTTTTATTCGTGCTCCAAGTCTCCTGATTTCCTCTATCAGCTTCCTGTGTCTATCACGGTTGAGTACGACAACGGTTATTTCCGAGACTTCCACACCCAGCGCCGCTGCGGCCACCTTCAAATTTTCCCGTACTGGTGCGTTGATATCCAGTTTGCCCACCAACTCGGGTCCACATGCTAGTTTGTAGGAGTAATGTGTTGGGAGAGATGCTATCTTGCCCTTTTCCGCAGCTGCTATCACGCTCACAGCATTCGGGAGGCCGTACGCTACCAATCGCGTTCCATCAACGGGATCAACCGCTATGTCATATTCTGGTGCATCTGCTTCCCATGTTCCCACTTTCTCGCCTATGTAAAGCATGGGAGCCTGATCTTTTTCCCCTTCTCCGATGACTATAGTGGCTTTCATGGGAATGTAGTCCAGCATACCCCGCATGGCATCCACCGCTGATTCATCAACAGCTTCCTTATCACCACGCCCCAGATACTTGCTGCTCATGAGTGCAGCAGCTTCAGTTACCCGCACCAGATCAAGTGTTATCTCCCTGAACATCCTCACCCCTCCCTCTCATTCTGATGACGCGTACCAGCTCGTGAATGTCATTTATCTCAATCGTTTTACCACTGCTTCCCCCTGCATCCGCCGGTATGCATATTCTGGTAAACCCGGCTTTTTCTGCTATCTTTATTCTTTTTTCCATACCTCCCACTCTCTTCACGGAACCATCCAATCCGATTTCTCCTATGAAGATGATATCGTGTGGAATCACGATCTCGTAGAAAGATCCCAGAATGGCTGCGATCACCGCTAGATCTACTCCCGGGTCAGTCACGCGGAATCCTCCGGAAATCTTGAGATAGATGTCCCGCGATTCCACGGGTACGGAAAGTTTCTTTGACAGCAAAGCACTCAACATGGAAAGATGCGTTGGATCCAGCCCCATGGATATTCTTCTGGGATAGTTGAACTGCATCTTCGAAACCAGACATTGTATCTCTACACAAAGCGGTTTTGAACCCTCCATTATCATGGAGTAACTCACACCTGCAGACGTTCTGTGACTTTCGATGAAGACTTTTTCAGGATTTGCAACTTCTTTGAGTCCGGACTCTGTCATCTCGAATATCACCATTTCTCCGGAAGGTCCAAAGCGATTCTTCAGTGTTCTCAAGATTCGAAGATCCGTGTTTCTGCTACCTTCGAAGTACATCACCACATCCACCATGTGTTCCACCAATTTTGGTCCGGCTATCAGACCCTCTTTGGTTATGTGTGCCACTATGAAGACGGGTACCTCTTCCCTCTTGCTGAACTCAGTTATCCTGCTCACCGCTTCCCTCACCTGTGTCACACTACCCGGTGGGGTGTCCAGCCACGATACCTGTAAAGTTTGAAGAGAGTCGAATACGATACACAGGGGATCACTGGCAGTCGCAAGGACCATATCTGCAACAGGATCGTTTGAAACCAGGAAGCTGGAAGTATCCACCCCCAAACGTTTCGCTCTCATTTTTAGCTGTCTTGTGGATTCTTCACCGGACACATAATACGTTTTGCCCTGTTGTGAAAGATAACCACATATCTGCATCATAAGGGTGCTCTTCCCTATTCCCGGTTCTCCGCCTATAAGTATCACACTTCCTGGAACTATTCCACCGCCGAACGCTCTGTTCAGCTCTTCGAAGGGAGAAGGTAGTAACTCCAGCGAACTTATCTCTTCGTCGGCCAATGAAACGAAGGTTACGCTTCCCGGTTCGTGCCGTGATATACCATCGGCTTTCCATTCTTTAGCCGTGTTCCATGAACCACATACCGGGCATCTTCCGAACCACTTTGGCGATTCGTAACCACAGTTTTCACATATGTAACGTAATCTTTCTTTCATCTCTTGCATCACCATTACATGAGATTGAAATCAAAAGGCATACATATTGTACAACGTTTTCCTTTCGATTAAACACACAGTTCGTTGAGCTTTCTCACATCCAGTTTGGTGGTTGATGTGCACTTGAGATATAATTCTCCTGATATGCGAACCCGTGCGCATGTCCTCGCAGTCATACATCTGGTTATCATCACCGCAATATGGGGCATAACTTTTCCGCTTCAGAAGCTGGTACTTCAAAGCGCGTCTCCGTTCGTGTACAATGCTGTACGCTTCTGGATGGCTTCGTTGATCGCTTACTTTGTGTTCGGTAAAGGTAGATTGAAATATGGTATGATTCTTGGAATCGTTCTGGCACTGTCGTACGCTTCGCAGACATGGGGTTTGAGTATAACCCATGCTACCAAAAGTGGTTTCATAACCTCTCTTTATATTGTCGTGATACCTGTGTTCGCATACTTTCTGGAAAATGAAAGACCATCTTTCATGCAAACGTTGAGCTTTTTCCTCGCATTCGTTGGATTGTACCTGATATCCGGTGGAGTCAAGGGCTTCAACGTGGGTGATCTTCTCACAATCGGCTGTGCGGTGGGTTTCGCGTTACATGTGGTCCTGATAACGAAATTCTCCAAAAGTTTTGAGGAAAAAGATCTTGTCTTTTCTCAGTGTTTAATGGTTGCCATTCTCAACACCATGTTTGGATTGTCAGATACCTGGCGTTTATCAGGGTACACACTTATCATCGCGTTGTTTGCTGCCTTTTTTGCCACCGTATACGCTCTCTGGATACAGTTGAAATATCAAAAGAAACTTGGCAACAATTTCACCGCCATGATTTATCTGTGTGAACCCATTTTCGCGGCTCTTTTTTCATGGTTGATACTCGGTGAGCGTCTCTCCTTTGTTCAGTTTACAGGTTGTTCGCTGATGATACTTGCCATCTTCATGAGTTCTCTGAAGATTGAGAGGGAGTGAAAAGGTGAGGAAGAAGGCGATCGCAGGATTGTTGACAGCTTCCTTTTTGATGGCTTCCACTTTTCCATTACAAAAATCGGTTGTTGCCACAGTCTCTCCGTTTTCTTACAACGCTCTGAGATTTGGAATCGCCTCTTTGATTTCCTTTTTTCTGTTTGGTGCGGGAGACTACAGAGGAGGAGTACTTCTGGGAATGGTACTCTCCGGTGGGTACATATTTCAACTGTGGGGTTTGAAGTACACGACCGCTTCTAAAGGTGGCTTCATCGTTTCGCTGTACGTGGTGATGGTTCCCGTCTTCTCATATCTTCTGGAAAAGGAAAGGCTGCGTTTACAACACATTGTTGGCTTTTTCATGGCGGTGCTCGGATCATATCTGCTTTTTTCTGGCGATTCCCTGATATTGGAAATGGGAGATCTCTTGATGCTGGGATGTGCGGCGTGTTTCGCTTTACACATAGTTTTGATAACGGCACTATCCAGAAAGATCGAGGAAAGATCGCTTCTGTTCTATCAATTTCTTACCGTGGCCCTGGTCAACGCCTTCATGAACGTGAGTGGAAGGTGGCACTTTTCAACACCCAGCGTGGTCGTTGCGGTGTACTGTGGAATCTTTGCAACCGTGCTGCTCATATACATACAACTCAAGTATCAAAAGGTAGTTGGAAGCAACGCGACCGCACTTATTTTTGTAACGCAACCGGTCCTTTCAGCTGTACTTTCATTTTTAATATTGGGTGAGCGACTGCGATTTTCACAGTGGATGGGGGGTATGCTCATGTTACTGGCTTCACTGGTTTCAACGGTGAGAAAAGGCGTAGGATTATTCAGGAA